>NZ_JBTMWV010000040.1:0-12645 GCF_054489345.1 Devosia sp. A369
GGCCACGTTTTTTACAACGTCTATGTTCGAAGCAACTCGGTTGGAGAGGGCCCTTCTGACGGCTGAAACCGCTTTCTAGCTTGACTACTCCGCTGTCAAAGATCCACGGCATTATAGGTGGGCGCTAATTGCAAATGCGCCCACCGTTCATGATCGGCTGATCGAATAGATGGCAGCAGGCGTTTTCAAAGCGTACGTGCTCGGCCCCATAAACCTTCAGCCATCCGGCTGTGGTTCTGATGACAGTGAGGTCCCGAGACTGCGCAACCAGCTTGGATAAGGATCTCGGGACACGGCCCAGCTCGCATTTGGCATTTTCGGACTTTGTGGCGCCGCAGGCAGCGGGTTGTGGATACTGATCCAAATTTAACCCCGCAGAAGGCGTAGGCAGTTACCTAAGTCTTTGGAACTGTTGGTCTCAAATCGCACCACCTCCGCCGATCAGCGTTGAACCCCAGTGCCGATACAAACTCGTCTCGATGGCACCGTCGTTTCTCCAGTGCCCGCCAGAAGGACCATAGACCCACGGTCATCGGATACCAAATTTATTCATCTCTGGCCCAATCACCATCAGGCCGCTTAGGGCCAACTCGGTCCGGTTCACGCGGAACACCGCCGCGACCACGTCCGATTGCCTCGCTATGCCGGCCAAATGGCCATCGGGGGTAACCACTGGCACATGATGGTGCCCAGTTTCCGCCACGACCTGCACCACCCTGGCTATCGGGGTGGCGGTGAGCACGCAACCCGATGCAGCACCGTTGCTCACACGCCTTGATGAAGCGGTCGATCTCGCAATCGAGCTAGCCCATCTACCGCCGGCAGACGGGGCGGCCCTGCTCCTACTCCTTCCCGACCGAGCTTGCCGAGGATCGCAGCACCCTCCACCGGGTGATAGGAAAGTCCCGAATGAGCTGCGCCATGTTGGCAGGCGCTTTGATGTTGAGATTTCGGTGAATTAATCGGTCATTCACCAAGCGATGGCAGTCTTGATGGGCGCGCCACGTATCGAGTTCGCGCGGTTCTCCTCCCGAAGCCTGCCCCGTTGCCACGCGGGGCGGGCTTTTCGTTTCGAGTGCCTCAAATTTCAATCAAATTGTCCGGCGGGCCTTTGTCGCCAAGAACCCACGCGGCGCACTACGCACCTGGGGGCGTGGGGTTTGATCGATGAAGCCTGTCCGTCGTCAGATCATTTGGCTCAGTTTGGGTCGCCGATTAGCGGAGTGTCGGCCTCGTCTTTTGGTGATGTTAAGCGGCGAGCTTGTGGTGCTGCAAGCGCCGATGCTGGATGGTCTGGCGTTTGATCCTTCGCGTTGTGTGATGATGGCTGCGGCCCTGCCAAAGTAGGCGTCGGCTGGCGTTACGTTGGCCAGGATCTCGTGATAGCGCCGGTGGTTGTAGTGCTCGATGAAGGCGCTGATCTGGGCCTCGAGGTCGCCGGGCAGGAAGTAGTTCTCCAGCAGGATGCGGTTTTTGAGGGTCTGGTGCCAGCGCTCGATCTTGCCCTGGGTCTGGGGATGCATTGGCGCGCCTCGAACATGGCTCATGGCCTGAGCCTCAATATAATCGGCCAGTTCGCCGGCAATGTAGCTCGGGCCGTTGTCGCTGAGCAGGCGGGGTTTGTGATGCACATGGGCTTGGTCGCAGCCAGAAGCCGCCAGTGCCATGTCCAGCGTGTCGGTGACGTCCTGCGCCTGCATCTTGGTTCCTTCGTCATGCGACGAGACCAAAACACTCCTTAAACCTCAACCCTAAATCTGGGACACAGGTGCTGACGCCGGACAGCGCCTGACGGAGAATGAGGCCCGCCATGACGACCAACTGCTAATGTTAGGGAACGAAGCAGCAGTTGCACCGTTTTTCCGCTACGCAGGACAAGTCCCCAACTGCGTGGGGGGAGCGACCTTGGCGGCGGGAGAGCCGGGTTGCTCCCTTCGCGCGTCGTGCGACCAAAGGCCTGCTCGAAATCTGCCGGAATGTTGCCATGTATGGCCGGTAGCCGCGCCCCCTCCCGATGCGCGGTTGCCGGGGCCGAGCGTCGAGCACAAAAGCTCCGCCGGCCTCACCCCTTTCTATGAAAGCCACCAAAGCAGGCTGTGGAAATAGTCGCCGGCTACTTTTCGCCCAATTCATGCCCAACAAGATGAAGTGCGCAGTCCTGCGAGCTGCCTAGGAAGGGTTCTGATGGCAGAGAGGGGCGTGGGACTGCGTAACTGTGCTTGGATGATGGCAGAGACACTGCCTATGCTGCCGGCATGACTATCGATGAACTGACGCCCGAAGCCGTCGCTTTGCTCAAGAGCCTGATCGACAATCCTCACCCCATCGAGGATAGCCCGCTGCTACAACTGCTGATGGCAGATCGTCTGGTCATGGGCACGCCGGACAAGGTTCGCATTACCGGCATGGGTGGGCGACTGCTTGCTGCGTTCTCGCGGCAGGAACTTATCGTCTAGCCAGCAGCAAACTGCCACAGCGCATCCAGCTCGCTTTCCCTCATGCCGATGGCTTCGCGGGACCGCTTCTACCAGTTGATGATCGCGCTCGAAGTATTTGGCGAGTCCAGCTTTGCCGAGGCGGCGGGCCAAACGCAGCGGCCACGCCGGCACCGAGCGCCGATGCCGCCGCGCTGCGGTAGCGGGTCGTTCCACGTCATCACGGCGGAGCAAAATTCGGCCAGTGCGGCGGCGTAAAAACCGGCCAGTGCTGCTGGTGAGCTGCATGCCAAGGGCCCCGATGCCGCCTGATCGACGCCGGGCGGCGTTGACTACGACGTCACCCTTGTATTTCGAGGCATTTCTCGCGCGATGCTGGAAGGACGGCAACCGCGGCGGCCGACATCTCTTTCACGACGTCAAGCAGCGCGGCTACACTGGCAGTTTCTCGAACCTTGAACGACTGCTTGGATCCTGGAGACGCGCCGACAAGCCGACCGGCTGTCCCGTACATACCGGAGCCGAACACCTTCAAACGGTGCTTAACCACGACCCGGTGCGGGATCCGGATACCGGCCATGCGATCTCCCCCGTAGTCGCTGCTGCACTTTGCATCAAGCCACGAGGAATGCTTACGGCGCAGCAGGCCAGAAAAATCGATGCCCTGAAGCGAGGTTCATGTCCTTTTGTGCTGATGCGCAGCTTGGCCATGCGTTTCAATGGAATTCTGCGGGGCGGCAGGTCCGCGCCACTGGACATATGGATCGACGACGCCATCAACTCAGCTCTGGTACCGATCGTGCGTTTCGCCCGAGTCTTGCGACGAGACATTGACGCCGTCCGCAACGCAATCGAGTTGCCTTGGAGCAACGGTCAAGCGGAGGGGCAGATCAACCGGCTAAAGACAATCAAGCGCGCTATGTACGGTCGAGCGGGTCCCGAACTCCTTCGAGCGCGTATGCTGCCACTTCACCACACAAAGTGAGGCAGAACCCAGTTAAGTGCCAAACGACAGAGTAGACGGGCTCGGTATGACGAGGTGCTTGTCGCTGGGATCCGCTCAAGCTTTGCTGGAAGTCACCGCACCTATGGTGCGCGTCGGGTCTGGCATGATGTGCTGGCAGAAGGGCTCGATGTCGGTCTGCATCGCATCGAGCGACTGATGCGCCGGGAAGGTCTACGGGCTCGGCCGCAAGGTCTATCGCACCAGGGACGATGCCAAGGCCGATGTGTTCGACTATATCGAGCGCTTCTACAACCCGAGGCGCCGACACTCGACACTTGGCTATCTCAGCCCCGTGCAATACGAAGAGCAAGCTAAGTTAGCCTACCGCGTGTCCACCGAACCGGCAGCAGCTCAGACAATGAGAACTGAAGATGAAACACGTCAGGATAATCGTCACGGGGGCACGCTTGACAAGGTGCATGACATGTTCGCCGAGGGGCTCGGCTTCGGACCCTTGGGAACGACACACCTCCCAGAAATCTTGAGCCAGGCGCGTTGTTACTTCCCTGAAGTTCATATGCTGATGCTCAAGGACAGCCTGGAGCTGACTGACGAGGATCGCGCGAGGTTGCTCGACGCTGTTCTCGAAGTACCGGGAGATAGTGTCGTCATCACTCACGGCACCAGCACCATGGGGGACACGGCGCGGTTTCTCGAAGGCCGTGTCGGCAACAATACTGTCGTGCTGACTGGTGCCATGCGGCCGTTCTCGCTGGGCATGTCAGATGCGATGTTCAACCTCGGGTCGGCAGTGGCGAGTGCGCAGGTACTCGAGGCGGGCGTCTGGGGCACGATGAACGGTCGGATTTTTCCGGCGCACAAACTCACGAAGAACGAAAGTGCGGGTCGCTTCGACTTGTGACGGCCGGTTACCTGACGGTGGCGGGATCGAGTGCTTGAAACTGTTCGATCACCTGTTTGCCGAACTCGAGGCCCAGCCGGGATGTCTCGCGGTACTTCGGATATACGATGGTTGCCTCGTAGGTTATCTTCGGCTCGAAGCGCCTGACGACGTACCAGGAGTTTCGATCGGTGAGCGCGGTGAACGGGTCAACGATCGACAGCCCCATGCCGCGTGAGACCAAGGCCTTGGCGCTTGCAGCCAAGGTGGTTTCGATAAAGCGAACCCCCGATACCCCGTGCTCCCGCAACATCGCGTCGGTCTTAGCCTGCATCGACCCCTTCTTGCCGGTTAATATCAACACGCTGCCATTCAGATCATCGGGTCGGATGACTGATTTGTCTGCGAGTGGCGATCCGGTTGGCAGGATGCAGAGCGCTTCAACCACGGGAAGAGGTTGGATCGTGACGTCCTGCTTGTAGTCCCGCAACTGCGCGAAGCCGATATCGAACTGGTGCTGCTCGACTGCATCGACCACCACATGCGAATCGAAGCTCCCGAGCGAGGTGATCACCGAAGGTCGCCCTTTCTGAAAACTCTCGATGGCGGCAGGGATACAGGTCGATGACAGCGAGACGATGGAAGCGATTCTAAGGCTGCCCAAACGCGCCTGCCGCAGCTCAGTGGCAATGGTCGAGAGGTGGTCCAGCCCGCGAAACACCTTGTCCGCCTCGGAATGCAGGATCATCCCTTCGCGCGTGGGCACCAGCCGGTTTCCTTCTCGAAAGAACAGCTTCAACCCGACGCTCGCCTCGAGGTCTCGGATCAGACGGCTGACGGCCGGCTGGGTAACACCCAGAACGGCAGCCCCGGCCGTCATGCTGCCGGATACCATCACAGCTCGGAAAGCCTCAATCTGCCTTGGATTGAGGCTTAGTTCAGGTGGTTTGCTCATGGGAACTCGCTTGATGAAAGATACGCGCTGCGTGCGTCAGCCACGACGCCGATCACCCACAACTATAACATTTTGACATGCGCTGAACAGTCGGCCTGTAGTTGCGCGCCGTCGCTGTTGCGCTTCAACTGACCTTAGCAAAACTGTCATTCCGCCCCGGAAAGCTTCTTTCGTGACGCTAGAACAATAGTTGCGGCGCGTGGACGGCGGTAGAATGCCAACCGGATGTCGTATGCGTGCTTGTGATGTCGTTCCGGCCGGTTGGCTCGGCCAAGGCGACGAAATAGTAGGAAAATTAATTGCGTATATCTATTATCGGTGCTGGCCCAGCAGGGATGCTAGCGGCACTTTTTGGTTCAAAAAATGGGCACCAGGTCACCGTGTTCTCGCCCCGCGGCGTGGTGCGAGCCGGGGGGATGACCGACGACACGCTGAGCTTTGAGTCCTACGGCGCAATCGAGGCATCTGCGTCGGTGACGGTCATTCGCAACCTTGCCGAGCTAGAATCGAGCGATGTAGTGCTGATCGCCTTGCCGGCGACAGCCTATCAGGCAGTTCTACCTAAGATTGTGCCGCACCTTCATGATGAACAGATCGTGGTGTTCAGCGGCGCTCTGTCGCTAGTTCCACTCTGGGTCGATGAACAGGCGCGCCGACTGGGCAAGCAATTAACCCTGGTGGGATGGGGCACCACCCTCGGCACGGCGCGAATACACGAGGACGGCCGTCTGAAAGTCGGTACGGTCCGCGGCCCGTTCGAGATGGCAGTTATTCCCAGCGAGCAGGCGCCGCGAGTTGTCGATGTACTCAAGGATGCATTTGGGCTGACTTTGCGGCTCGTGTCGTCGATGCTCACGCCGCTCCTCTCCAACGTCAATCCAGTAGCCCACGCCGGGCAGTCGATCCCAAATCTCACCCGGATGGAAAGTGGTGAGGCGTGGTCGCTATTCGAGAATTTCATGGATGTCGGGGCCAATATTGCCGAGGCGGTCGACGCGGAGCGGCGAGCTATCGCCACAGGCTTTGGTTTGAGAGTGCGTTCGTTGCGGGAACATTACCACCTATCTTACCACGTACCCGAAGCGCCGCTGCCGCAAATCGCCAAAGCTATCGTCAACAATGGGGCCAGCCCTTTCGGTCCGTCCAGCATCGTCAATCGCTATCTGGATGAGGATGTGCCATTTGGGCTCGTCGTCTACGAAGTACTGGGCAAGGTTCTCAAGATTGAGACGCCCGCAACAACCGCTGCGATCACAATCCTCGAAATCGCTAAAGACACGCCTTATCGCCAAACGAATACTCTGATCTCCGATCTCGGTTTGGAGTCGATGTCGCCGGCTACCCTGTTGGCGAGGGCATCCGGCAATAGCCATTCGGAACCAGCACAATGCTCATGAACTGTGACCGCCAAACCGCGGCGATGCATGAGCCGCGGAATTTGCTCAATTTATTCCCAGGGAGGTACCTATGAAGTTCGATAAGCCGACCAGCCGCCGGAGTGTTCTCAAGCTCATGGGGGGGGGCGCTCTTTCCGCTCCCTTCATCATTCGCCCGGATCTCGCCATGGCCAGTGCCGGTGAGGTGAACATCAGCACCTATGACAAGTTCCTGCCGAAGGAATTCGTCGAGAAATTCCAGAAGGACACAGGTATTCAGGTCAATATCCGCCTGACCGACGACCAGGGCAAGCTGTTCAACTCGGTGCTCGCGGAGGGGGACGCGCCGACAAGCGACATCGTCAGCGTGTCGGGTCACCGGGTACCGCAGTGGGTCGAGTCCAACCTGCTAACGGCTTTCGACCTAGATCGCCTGCGGAACTGGAAAAACCTAAGCGCCACTTATACCGACGCGCCCTGGATCAACTACCAGGGCCAGAAGTGGGCAATGCCGCATCTCGCCGGCTACCAGGGCCTGTCGTACAATACCGACCGGATCTCCGGCGTCGACAGCTGGGCGATCATGTTCGACGAGAAGTACCGCGGTCAGACCTCGTACATCATCACTGACTTCCTCTCGATCACTATGAGGTACCTCGGGTATGATGGCGAGCTGGTGGGCTATGTCGACGACGACGCGAAATCTGAAGAGGCGATGACCGCCGCCCGCGATCACCTGATCGCCAATAAGGCCCAGGTCCGAAAGTACTACTCGGCGCCGTCTGAGGTGCAGCAGATGCTCCTCAACGAGGATATCTATCTTGCGCACGCTTGGTCTGGCCCGATCTCGAAGCTGATTCTTGATGGCGCGCCGGTTCGGTCGATCGTGCCGAAGGAAGGCACGTACGGCTTCTGCTACAACCTGAACATCGTCAGGAACGCGCCGAATGCCGAGAACGCCTACAAGCTGCTCGACGCTATCCTTGGTTCGCCCGAAGCAGGTGCGGCCATGACCCGCGGGTCGGGCTTCATCTCGACCACGAACGGGGTCGCGGAAATGCTGACCGAGCGTGAACAGGCCGCACTGAGCCTGCCTCCCGAGCAGGCGGAACGCGTGGTCTACTCGAGCTCGGACAACCGCATCCTGCTCAACAAGCTGCTCGACCAAGCGCGTGCTGAAATCCTCGCCGCGTAAGTCTTCAGGGGTGGCCTAAGGGCCGCCCCTCTGCCTGCAAGAGTCACCCATGCCTGTTCCGCAGGCTGAATCTGGATACAATGCGACCCAATGACTGAGTATCGAGACGGAGCGGCAAGGCGTGCGAACGTGATACTGCCCAAAAACCCCAAAACTTCCCGCGGGCCACGGTATTCGGGCTGGATAGGCCGAGTTGTGAATTCAGGTCTCTACGATTCCACGCTCGGGCGCTTCTGGGACAGTGGCAGAATCCCGTTCGCGATCTTGGGCGGCGTAGTGCTGCTGTGGATCGCACTGCTGCATGCAGGCCCGATCATACAGATGATTAATATCAGCTTCATGAAAAGTTACCCGCATCAGGGTGGCGCGGAATACACCCTAGCGAACTACGCCATATTCTTCGCCGATAGCCTGTACTTCATGCCGTTCGTCCGCAGTCTGCTGATCTCCGCCGTCGTCACGCTGAGCACGCTGGTGATTGTCTACCCGATCGCCTATTACGTCGCCAAGATCGTGCGACCGCAGAACAGGGTGCGGGCGCTGCTGCTATTGTTGATCCCGTTCTGGGCGGGCGAACTCATCCGTACATTCTCGGTGATCATGCTGCTGTCCAATCGCGGCGCCATCAACGTGCTGCTCCGACAACTCGGGATGATCGATACGCCGATCCCGATGCTCTACACCACGTTCTCGCTAAGCTTCGGTATAGTGTACCTGCTGGCGCTGTTCATGCTTCTGCCGCTGTATTCGGCGCTTGAGCGTATTCCGGCGAGCGTGATCGATGCCGCCGCAGATCTTGGTGCTGGCCCGCTGCAGCGGTTCTGGCGCGTTATTTTACCGCTGTCTAGGGACGGCATCGTGTCGGGCTGTGCGCTGGTCTATCTAAGCTCGATCGGCGCCTATACCGCGCCGCTACTGCTCGGGGGCCCCAGCGCCACGATCTTTCCGGAGGTCATTTCCGCCCTATTCCATACCTCGAACGAGAGCTGGCCTGCCGGCGCCGCCTTCTCCGTTCTTCTTCTTGGCGCCTCCCTCACCACAGTCGGTCTGTTCATGCGCCTCGTCGGTGGCCGCGCGATCAAGATGCTGTGAGGAGGCGATCATCATGCGCAAATACCTGAACGACCTACCTAAGACCGCGCTGGGCGCCTTGTACATGCTGTTCGTCGTGTATCTAATGCTCCCGCTGCTGCTCATGATCGCGATGAGCTTTAAGGATTCTAGCTTCATCTCGTTCCCGATCACCAACTGGACTCTCGCGTGGTACATCCAAGTAGTGCAGGACAAACAGTTTCTCGACGCTGTCCTCTATTCGCTTCTGATTGCAATCAGCACCGCCATCTTTGCCACCATCGTAGGGGTTTGGATCGGGCTCATCGTGGCCTCGAACCGCTTGCCTTTCACCAGCGTCATTTTTGCCCTGGCGTGCCTGCCCGCCGTGGTTCCCGGCCTGGTGAACGCAATTTCGATGCGGATATTCATCCGCCTGTTTGACCTACCGCCGGGCACCTTCGCCATTGTGCTGGCGCACACGGTACACGCCGTCCCATTCGTGGTGATCATGGTGCTGACACGCCTCAGGTCAATGCCGGGAAATCTTGTCGATGCAGCGCGTGACCTCGGTGCGGACCCGATGGTTGCCTTCATGCGGGTAACCGTTCCCTACCTAATGCCGGCGTTGATTGGCGGGATGGTGTTCTGCGTCCTGACCAGCATCGACGATTTCGTCCGGACATTCTTCCTGGGTGGCTACCAGACCACGTTGCCAATGCTGCTGTTTGCTCGAGTCCAGGGGGGCATGTCGCCGGAGGTCAACGCGATGTCCACCATCATTCTTGTCGCAACGGCGGCGGTCGGCCTTGTTGCCGAGCACTTCACCCGACGCTCTCGGAGATAGAAAATGCAGCCACTGGTTCATTTCAACGGAATCACTAAGACTTACGGCAACGCGACCGCGGTGCAAAACCTTGAGCTCACGATCGAGGCCGGTCAGTTTGTTACTCTGCTCGGTCCTTCAGGCTGCGGAAAGTCGACCACGCTGCGGATGCTCGGGGGCTTCGAAGCCCCGACCGCTGGAGAAATCTATCTGTCGGGTAAGCCGATTTCGCACCTCCCGCCCAATCGACGCAACGTCAACACCGTGTTTCAGGACTACGCGATCTTCCCGCACCTGAACGTAGCACGGAATATCGCTTTCGGCCTTGAGCTGAAAGGGATCTCTTCAGGCGAAATCGAGAAGCGAGTATCCCAACTGCTCGATCTGGTTTCGCTGCAAGGTTTCCGTTCTCGCATGCCACACCAACTGTCCGGTGGGCAGCGCCAGCGCGTCGCGTTGACGCGTGCTCTGGCTCCGGATCCTGAAGTGCTGTTGCTGGACGAGCCGCTGTCGGCCCTCGACGCTAAGCTTCGCCAGCAGATGCAGTCCGAACTGAAATCGATCCAGCAGAAGACTGGCAAGACCTTCATCTTCGTGACCCACGATCAGGATGAAGCAATCACTATGTCCGACGTCATAGTGGTGATGAACAAGGGCGCGATCGAACAGATGGGCTCGCCGCAGGAGCTTTACGCGCGTCCGCAAACCCGCTTCGTCGCCGACTTCTTTGGCAGGAACAACTTCATCGAAGCGATTGTCACGGGAGTTGAAGGTGATCGGCTTGCGCTCGACTGGAAAGGCGTGTCGATCCATGCCTTCCGCAATGGAACAACAATCGCATCCGGACGCCATTCGACCGTTGCTGTGCGCCCTGAAGCCATCTTCTGCAGTATCGACAAACCCCATGGCGGATTGGCGCTGAAGGGACAGGTGACAAGCCGCCAGTTCAGAGGGTCACATACCTCACTGATAGTCACGCTGGACAACAACGAAGCCCTAGAGCTGCAACTTGACGCGGTGGAAGCCGCAAGCGTTACCACCGAGCAGGTTTGGGTGGGCTGGAGTGAAGCCGACGCAGTTGCAGTCGCAGCTTAGGACGGTTGATGTTATCCCAACATTTCCAGCGCCTCCCATAGTGTCTGCTATTGGCGTTAGCTGCCGCTGGCTGCAGGCATTCGGCGCGACCCCCTTCTACCGGTGAGTTCAACCGGCCATCGCAGCAGCTCAAATGTAGCCTCCACGCGCGGGACTGTGATAATATGGCCACCTGCCATTGCGGTGCCATCGAAATCACCTTGAGCCGCCAGCCAGATGAGGTCGTAGACTGCAACTGCAGTCTATGCCGCCGCTACGGCGTGCTGTGGGCATACTACGAAGCGTCTGAAATCGAAGGGCTGCCTCCTGAGGGCGCCACCGAGACCTATTCTTGGAACGGTAGGCACGTCGTAAGCGGTGTTCTGCGGCCACGTAGGCTCAGGGTCGCGGGAACTGCACTACGTTGTTGCCACGCATAAAGGCGATGGCTCCCTCGCTTTTCAGTGCGGCCAAGGCAGCATCTCTGGCCTCGCTGTCGGTCTCGAACTGATTGTCCCAGACGTGGCTGTCGTTCTGATGGTCCACGACCTCGAGGGTCCAGGTCTTGTCCGTTTCGAGGCGATGGATATTGATCAAGAAGGCATAGCCATCGACCACTACCCGCTGGCTTTTGCCTGAAGTGACCAGGTTGGGGTCGTCTTGATCGTTCATGGGAGGCGCCTCGTTGCTGGTGGTTTTCTGACTATGCCGCCAGAGCTGTGAACCGGCCCTGGGGTTCAGCGCCGATCGGCAAAGGGGTTCCGATGTTGAAGCCAACAGTTCCAAAGACTTAGGCGACTACCAACACTCTCTGCGGGGTCAAATTTGGATCAGTATTCACAGCGACGGATCTTCGAACGGGCGGACGAAATTGCCCAATCCGATAAAATCGGTCGGTGCGCCGTACTGGATGCGGAACAGACTGAACCAGAGCCCGTAAAATACCGGCGAGAACAACACAAACGTCATCACGGCGAAGGCAGGTAGAACGTAGGAAACGCCCATGAAACGGGACTGCATCGTGATCTCTCGAAACGGGAGCGGGAAGTGCGGGGCCGAAGCCCCACACCATGCGCGTTGAACTAGCGATTGTTCTGGCGGTTAAACTCGACTTCGGCATCTTTGAGTGCAGTTTCCGTGTCCACCCCTTCGACCAGAATGCGTTGCGTGGCCTTGTTGAGAGCCTGGCGATAACCACCGACCGAGAAGTCGATGGGCGTCAGCCAGCCATACTTTGCTGAACCCTCGGCAGCCACGCTCAGATACTCGTTGCCGGGCTGACCGATGAAGTCGGACATCTCGGTCAGCGTAGAAAGCAGACCCGGCACCTGGCCGCCCAGTTCGACCCAGAGTTTGTCGGATTCCGCGCCCAGCATATATTCGACAAAGTTGCCGGCCTCCTGCTTGACGTTGCTGCCGGACCAGACACCGACCGCCCAGCCCGCCATCACTGCCGGCGAATGTTCGGCGGTGCCGTTACCCGGCCACATCATCAGGCCAACCTTGTCGGTTTCCCAACTTGGCCTGAAGCGTGGAAACACGCACAGCCGGTCCCTGCACCATCGCTACGCGATCCGAGGCGAACTGTTCGAACAGGTCATCCACCGTCCAGGTAACGGACTGCTCCGGCGAGATGCCGTCCTTGATCATGCCGGTGAAGTAATCCATCGCCTTGACGGCGACCGGGCTGGCGAAATTGGCCGTGCCATCCTCATTGAAGAGGGCAACGCCGTCGGCCAGTATCTGTGGAATAATAGGATGCGTGTCAACGGCGGAGTAAAATCCGGCCATTAGGCGGAGCAAGACCAGGCCACCTTTGGCGCGCACATGAGACCGCCGGGAGGGCATAGCCCGAGCGGGGGTCTCATGTGCGCGTGCGATTTTTGA
>NZ_JBTMWV010000041.1:0-12410 GCF_054489345.1 Devosia sp. A369
TGGATCGCGGCGATAGACCCCGCGCACGGCAATGTCCGCGCTGAGCGATTGCAGCGCCAGCGCATGCGGCTTGGCGCCCATGCCGGCCCCGATCACGCCAAAAATGAACCGTCCCTGTTCGTCGCTCATCGCCGCATTCCTCCAGCACACTGCGCAGCGATCAATGCCTGATGGGGGCGAGTTTGAGAAGGGCGAACATCAGCTACCGAACGCGAAAGCTACCCTCCTTAGCCACGACGCCAAAACAGAACCAAGCTCGCCGTGAAACCACTTGGTTCCTTCGTCATGCGAGGAGAGAAAACACTCCTTAAGACTCAACCGTAAATCTGGGACACAGGTGCTGACGGACAGGCTTTGTCGGAGTGCGCAGTCAGATCAGGACAAAGGCTTGATGCTGACAAGTAGGCTTAGCAGGCCGGCATCCCGGATATCGGCCAGGGACTCCACCGTTTGAGACCCAACTTCCTTGGCAATACCTTCCACCAGGATATCTCGCGCTGCGGCGTCAAGGACCGGGGTTCCCAGATCGGCCCACCATGATGCAAAGGCCGGACCCAGGTGGTCGACGAATTGGGCCATGCCGCCTTCGCCCCCCGCCAGATGCAGGGTCATATGCGGGCCCATCAGCGCCCAGCGCAGGCCGGGGCCGGCGACGACGGCGGCGTCAATATCGGCGACGGATGCCACGCCTTCGACGGCGAGGTGCACCGCTTCGCGCCACAAAGCGGCCTGCAGTCGATTGGCGACGTGGCCGCTGACTTCCTTGCGCACATGGATGACGCGCTTGCCGAGGGCTTGGTAAAATTCCATGGCGCGGGCGATGCTGGCCGGACTGGTCCGGAGGCCACCGACCACTTCGACCAGCGGCAACAGATGCGGCGGATTGAAGGGATGGCCGACAAGGAAACGCTCGGGATGGGTCATGCCGGCCTGCATGGCGGAGGGCATGATGCCAGAGGTGGACGAGGCGATCACGGTGTCGGGCGCCAGCGCGGCCTCGATCTCGGCGAGGAGGCGCTGTTTGAGTTCGAGGCGCTCGGGAGCGTTTTCCTGCACGAAGTCGACGCCGGTTACGGCGGTGCCGATTTCGGAGTGAAAGCTCAGGCGGTGTTGGGCAATTTCAAGGTCGGGGGCCGGACCCAGCGCGCTGAGAGCCGTCCAGGCCCGTTCGACAAAGCGGCGGGTTGCCGGTTCGGCATCGGGGGACGGATCGGCGCAGTGCACAAAGAGGCCATGGGCCAGGAACAGGCTGGCCCAACTGGCGCCAATGGTGCCGGTGCCGATAACGGCAACCGTGCTGACGTCCGATTGTGCCATGGTCCAGCCCCTCTTAGTCGATGTTTTTGCCGGTCACATTATCGAACAGATGGCCGGCACCCGGCTTGAGATGCAGGGCGATCGCATCGCCCGGACCGGCACTGATGCGCTCGCGCAGCAGCGCCACGATCGACAGATTATCCACCTCGGCGATGATGTGGGTTTCCGAACCGGTCGGCTCGATCACCTTGATTGTCGCCGAGAGCTGCGCCTCGCCGGTGCCGGGAATGAGGTGTTCGGGCCGGATGCCAAAGGTCACGGCCGTGCCGTTGGCCACATTGGCCCCCAGCGCGCCCAACGGCCATTTGGCGCCGGCTTTGCTGACGAAAGTGCGGGTGCCGGCTTCGGTCTGGATCGTGCCTTCGATGAGGTTCATGGCGGGCGAGCCGATGAAGCTGGCGACAAAAGCGTTAGCGGGGTGATCGTAGAGTTCGAGCGGCTTGCCGACCTGCTCGACCACGCCGTCGCGCATGACGACGATGACATCGGCCATGGTCATGGCTTCGATCTGGTCGTGGGTCACATAGACCATGGTGGTCTTGAGGCGGGCATGCAGATCCTTGAGCTCGGCGCGCATCTGCACGCGCAGCTTGGCGTCGAGGTTCGAGAGCGGCTCGTCGAACAGGAACACCTGCGGACTGCGGACAATGGCGCGGCCCATGGCGACGCGCTGGCGCTGGCCGCCGGAGAGCTGCTTGGGGAAGCGGTTGAGATAATCCGACAGTCCCAGAATACGCGCCGCTTCGTTGACCCGCGTCTCGATCTCGGCCTTGGGGCGCTTGGCGAGGCGGAGCGAGAAGCCCATGTTTTCGGCAATCGTCATATGCGGATAGAGCGCATAATTCTGGAACACCATGGCGATGTCGCGATGCTTCGGCTCGACATCATTGATGACCTTGCCGCCGATGCGAATGGTGCCGCCGGTGATTTCTTCTAGCCCGGCGATCATGCGCAGCAAGGTAGACTTGCCACAGCCAGACGGGCCGACCAGCACGACGAAAGCGCCATCCGGCACCGACAGGGACACGTCCTTCAAGATCTTGAAGTCGGCATAGGACTTGTGGAGATTGTGGATATCGACCGATGCCATGTAACTATCCTGCTTTGAAGCTGTTGGGGCCCTGACGTTCCACCATCTCGATGGCGGCCAGCAGGCTCAGGCCGGTGTGATAGCCCGGATCAAGATCGGGCGTCGCCGGCACGTAATCGATGGGACCGTCCTCGGTGCGGCACTGGTAGGCAATGGATGCTTCCGGCCGCCAATAGCTGTCGAAGAACGTCTCGTGCGCTTTTTTCCAGACGCGCAAGGCATCGGCGCTGCCGTTTTGCTCGTAGCACAGCGCGGCGCTGCGAATGGTTTCGGGCAGAGCCCACCATGGGCAATAGGGGCTGGTCGGCTGGCGGCTGGAGGCCGAAACGACCAGACGCACGCCCGGTCCCTGAAAGCCGAGATCAAACGACGCCGTCAGGATGGTCTGCAGCACCTTGAGCAATTCCGGGTCAACATCGGCGCCCAGATAGTCGAGCGCGAAGCCGACAAATTCGATGCCGTGGCCGACATTGCAATTGTCCTGACCGCGCACATTGCGCAGCAGGCCGGTAGCCGGGTCGAAATGATTGTCGATGATGTGGCTGATGAAGCGGTCCGCAAAACCAGTCAGGTCGCGCCGCCCGATCCGGGTCAGCAGCCCGGCCGCGCTGAGCATGATCATGCGGATGCCAAAATCGTCGCCCTGCGCCGCGACCGAAGCGCGGCTGAGCGGCAGCTTTTCATCGATCTGGAAGCGGCCATCTTCGATGGCGTCGATGACGCGCTGCAAAGCCGCCAATTGCCGTGGCAGGTCCTGCGACGCATAGCGCGCCGCGCCCGCCACCAGCCCCTTGGCGGCAAAAATGTCGGAGAAGGTATAGATGTCAGCTTCCTGCTCCTGGCGCACATAGCGCGTCAGGTCGAGGAAGCGGGCCGGCACCATGTCGCGGTCGTAGCAGAAGCTGACATGACCATCGCGCTGCAGGAGGCTATCCAGCGCGGTGTAAAGCCGCTGACCGGCCTCGTCGAGACGCTGGGACAGCACCAGATCGCTCTCGGCAAAGGCCTGGGCGTGGGTGACGACCGACTCCAGCCCCCGCCCCTGAATCCAGCCATAGATATGATCCGGCCCGCGCCAGCCATCGCTGTCGGCATAATCCACCAGGGTCAGCGGATTCATCTTGGTGTTGAGATAGGCGCCGTGCAGCGGCGTCCGATCCAGCATCCAGTTGAGGGTGGCGGCGTTGGAGGCGAGGTAGCTCTGGCGCGCGGCGCTGAAGAAAGAGGCGGTCATTCCTTGAGTCCTGTACTGGCGACGCCCTGGACGAAGTTGCGCCGCAGCAGCACGAAGAGGGTCACCGACGGCACCAGCACAATGGCCGAGGCCGCGCTCAGACGCCCGAGATCGACGGTAAAGCCGGTCTGGAACAGCGCCAGGCCCACTTCGATGGTGTAGCTGGTGGTAGTGGTGGCGACGATCAGCGGCCAAGCAAAGGCGGTCCAGGCCTGGAAGAAGGCGAGCACGAACAGCGCGCCCAGCGCCCCGCGCAGCAGCGGCACCACGATGCGGATGAAAATCCAGACTTCACCCGCCCCGTCGATCCGCGCGGCTTCGAGCAGCTCGTCGGGGATGGAGTGCATGACATTCTGGCGGATCAGGAAAATGCCAAAACTCATCACCAGATAGCCCAGCAACAGGCCCCACAGGCTATTGAGAATGCCCAGCGACTGCGCCGTGAAATAGAGCGGGATCATGTAGACCTCAAACGGCACGATGGCCGTGGCGAGGATGATCGCAAAGATGGCGCTCATGGTGCGCGACGGGAACTTGGCCAGCACATAGCCGGCAATGGTCGAGGTGCACAGGATGGCCAGGGCCGACAGCACGGCGAAGGCAAAACTGTTGAAAATCCAGCGCAGCAACGGCGTATCGCCCAGCACCGCCTCGAAATTGGCAAGCGTCGGATTGGCCGGAATGATGGAGGGCGGCCAGCTGAGCATTTCCTGCGGCGTCTTGAAGGCGTTGGCCACCAACAGGATCAGCGGCAGGATCATGAACAGGCCGAACAGCAGCAAGAAGGCGTCGATGCTGAAATTGACCAGCCCACGCTTGCGGCGCAGCCGGGCGCCGGCAGCCAATTCCGTTTCGGTCTGAGGCAGAGACAGATCGCTCATCGGACCTTCCTTTCACGCAGTAGCGAGAACTGGACGAATGTCAGTATCAGCACAATGGCCAGCAGCACCACGGCTTCGGAGGCCGCATAGCCGACACGGTAATTGCGGAAACTGTTCTCGAGCATATCGAGCACCATCACCCGCACCTGACGACCGGGCGCGCCCTGCGCGTCCGAGGCCAGCACATAGACCTGGGCGTAAACGTTGAAGCCCGAGACTAGGGTGACGACGCCCACATAGAGCGAGATGGGTTTTAGCATCGGCACGGACAGGTGCCAGAAGGATTGCGGCCCGGTGGCGCCGTCGAGCTTGGCCGCCTCGAACAGCGAGGTGGGCAGGCTCTTAAAGCCGACCAGGTAGATTAGCACGGCGTAGCCCAGTGCCTGCCAGGAGCAGAGCACGATGACGCTGATGATGGAGAGCGTCGGATCGAACAGCCAGGCCTGCGGCGGAATGCCGAAGGCCGACAGAAGGGCATTGAGCGGGCCAAGCCGGGCGTCAAAAATCCATTTCCACGCCATGGCCGCCGGAACCAGCGAGACCACGTGGGGAATAAACACGGCGGTTTCATAAAAACCGGCAAAGCGGGACCGCGTGCGCTGAAAGATCAGCGCCGCAATGACCATGCCGAGCGGAATGGTGATGGCCATCACGCCAAAGGCGATGATGGAGGTGTTGATCAAGGCTTCGTGGAACAGCTTGTCGCGCGTCAGCTCGACGAAATTGGCCAGTCCGATGAAGGGCTTGTTCTTGGAGAGAATGTCCCACTTATGCACGCTGAGGCGCAGGATTTCGGCGATGGGGATGATCCGCACATAGGTGAAGATCGCCAGCACCGGCAAAATGGCGAGAAGGGAAAACAGCCAACGTTTGCGTGCGCGCATGCAGGGCTCCTACGTGAAACTTCCGGGGCTAAGGCCCCGGAAGCATGATCGTTACGATGGGATGGCGTTATTCGCCAAGCAGGCCTTCGCGCTCCAGGATGGCGTTGACGTCAGCGTCGATGCCTTCGAGGAGGGTCTTGATGGCAGCGTCGTCGCCCACCAGTTCCGGCTTGCCGAAGGCTTCCACGAGGGAGGCAGCGGCACGGGTCTGGATTTCATCGATCGGGCCAATGGCCGGAACGGTGAAGAAGGCGTAGTCGGCGGGATAGTTCACATAGGCTTCAAAGCCCGGCTTGGCGGCAACAATAGCCGAGTAGTCCAGACCCGAACGGTTGGGCAACCAGCCCACATTATCCAGCAGCCAGAGCAGGTTTTCCTGCTTCTGCGAGGCCTTGACGTATTCCCACGCCGCCGCTTCCTGATCGCCATCGGCCTTCACGTAAAGCTGGCCGGGATTGACGATGGAACCGCGCGGCAACACCGACGTGGCATAGTTCAGCTCGGGCGCCTTGGCAGCGATATCGCCGATGACCCAGGATTCACGAATGAACATGGCGGTCTGGCCACGCTCGAACGCATCCGCATCAGCCGGCATCTCGACGGTGACGCTCTTGGTTTCGAAGATGTTGTGCAGATACTGCTTGAGGGTGGCGACGCCGGCATCGGACGCCAGGTTCGAACGCCACTGGCCATTGCCGAGGTCGGTGAGCAGCTCGCCGCCATGCTGCCACATGTTGATGGCAAATTTTTCGGCAATGCCCGAACCGCCGCCGGACAGACGCATGCTCCAACCCGACACGGTCGGATTGCCATTGGCATCACGCTGGGTCAGCTTTTCGGCGAAGGAGTCGAACTCTTCCATGCTCGTGGGCGCGCCGGTCAGGCCAGCAGCGGCGAACATGTCGGTGTTGTAATAGAGCGCGCTCTGCCCACGGAACAGCGGCATGCCATAGACGGTGCCGTCATAGCTGGCGGAATCGACGAAAAATTCGCCAAAATTGGCCGGATCGCGGACGAAATCCTGTACGTCAGCCGGAGGCGTATTGAGCAGGCCGCCTTCGAGGTAGCGCGCCGCAATCGAGGTCGAAAGCTCGATGACCTGCGCCGCCTCGCCCGAGGTGACGCCGAGGGCCACGCGCTTTTCGTGCTCGCGCAGGGCGATGGCTTCCACCGTGACCTTGAGGTCCGGGAATTCGGCCTTCATGCCTTCAGCGACATGCTCATAGAACGGCGCCAGTTCAGGATAACCGCTCCAGACGCGGATTTCCTGAGCAAAGCTCGCGGCCGAGGCCGCCAACAGGCCAGCACCGAGGGCAGACGTCAGCAATGCCGCGCGGCCAATCTTAGAAAAAACCTTCGGCGCAGTTCCCTTAAGCAAGCTTGTCATAGTTCTCTTCCCCTGTTTTTGCGCGCCATGGCACGCGGATAAATTCTTGCCTGCAACCGGTTGCGTGTCAAGCTGATGATGCGCTTTCGACGAGACCGTAATGTTCCGTGTTATTTTTCTGTGGACTGGTGCAGGGCGATCAGAGCGGCAGCGGCCGCCGCCAGGCGCTCCGCCGACCCGGCGGCAAACGAGCCGCGCATGCCGATGAAACGATGAGCCTCATCAACCTCATAGCCGCCAAAGACGAATTCACTGGCGGGCGGAATATAGCCGGGCGTGCCATCGGCATAGGACAGCACAAAGGCGGTTTCGGTGCCGCAGGCAGCGCGTATGGCGAGCCCGGTTTCGGCAAAAATCTCCCCGGGCAGCGCCGCAATCGGCACCCCGCCCCAGACCAGCAGGCTGACGCGGCTGGTCCAGTTTCCGGGCGGTGCGTTTTGGTTGTCGCGGGCCCAATCGATCCAATGTTTCAGCAGGACGCGGCGTAGCGGTTCGGCGGTGGCTGCTTCGTCGCTCCAGCTGGCGATCAGGCCAGCCAGATCGCCCTCGCGCCGCTCCAGCGGCAGTTCAACCATGCGCTCGAAAGCGGCGGCCGTGTTGCCGATGGGCTGTTCGGGGGCGGCCAGCGCCGCGTCGGCAATGCGCTCGCCGAGGCGCTGCGCATTGGCAAAAGTGCGGGCATTGTTGGCGGCGAGGGTCCAGGACGCCTGGGCCGTGTGACCGATATTGACGTCGCCAGTGCAGCCATTGAGGAAGATCGCCACCGAGCCCGGGCGTTCAGCCTCGATTTTTTGCCGCAGGAAATGCGGGAAATCGGCGGTCATCAGGCGGTTATCCGCGCCCAGCACGGTGGGATGGCAGGCGTAGGACAGGATCGTCGCCAGCAGGCTGCCATCGGTCCGGCGCAGGCGCAGCACCGGCACGGCCCGGTCGAGCGGGCCATCATCGTGGCGGCGGTTGCGCGCGACATCGGGATCGGACCCCATGCCGGCGGTCAACGTCACCGGCACGGCAGTGGCCAGCGCCTGAATCAGCGCGGCGACGCAGCCATCTTCCAGCTGCTGCAGAAAGTCCGGATCGGCGGCGCCGAGGCGGTGCTCCATCGACGCAGGCGCCCCATGGGTATGGGTGGCGGCGACAATGATATTGCTGGCGGGCAGCGGGCAGCGCGCACGAATGCCGGCGCTCATGTCTTCGTGGATGCCGATGACGTCAGCCACCACAATGGCGGTGTCGCCGAGCACCACGGCGCGCACCGTCAGCGGATCATGCACGCCAGTGGCCGGCTCGGTGCGTGCGGCAAAGCCGGACAGCAACAGGCCGGGGGGCGGCGTGATATCGACGACAGCGACGCCAGCCCTTAGCGTGCCCATACCTGCGCCCCGCCCAGATAGGTTTCGTGGATGGCCAGTTTCTCGTCGCCGGACTGCCAGTCAAACAGGATCAAATCGGCGGACTCGCCCACGGCCAGCTGGCCGCGACCGCCGGCAAAGCGGCCCGGGTTAACCGTCGCCAGACCCAGCACCTGCGCCAGGCTGAGCCCGGTCATGGAGATGGTCCGCGCCACGCAATCGCCGAGCGGCAGGGCCGCGCCGGCCAGATAGGGGGTGCCCGGGGGGCCGAGGAGGCCATTGGCCCAGAGCTGCACCCGGCCACCGATGGTCTGCTGATAAATGCCGGGCTCAAGCCCGCCGGGGGCGGCCACATCCGACACCAGCAAAGCGCGATCCAGACCCTTGGCGCGCAGCATGGCGATCAAGGTGTCGGCCGGCAGATGATGGCTGTCGCCGATCAGCGTGGCGGTCAGCCGGTCATCGGCCAGCTGCGCCCAGATGGCGTTGGGATGGCGCGGCAGCAGCGCCGCAGCGCCATTGCCCAGATGGGTGGACAGCACCGCACCAGCGGCGGCGGCGGTGTGAATTTGATCGGAGGTAGCATCGGTGTGGCCGATGGCGACATGCACGCCGCGCGCAGTGGCATGGCGCACCAGCTCGATGGCCTGATCAGTGTGCGGCGACAGCGTCAGCAGCCCCACCAGATCGCCGCTGGTCTCCTGCCAGCGTTCGAATTCGGCAATATCGGCCTCGCGGACATGGGCCGCCGGATGAGCCCCGCGCGCGCCGTCATTGATCGAGATGAACGGGCCTTCGACATGCACCGAGGGGATGGCCTTGGCGATGCGCAGATCGCTGTCGCGCGCCGCACGGATGGCACGCAAACCATTGGTAATACTGACCTCGGACGCTGTCACCAGCGTCGGCAGATAGGTCGTGGTGCCCAGCGAAAACATCAGTTCGGTGAGCGCCACAACGCGCTCAGGCGTCAATGTGCCGTCATTGAGATCAAAGGTCGCGTAGCCATTGATCTGCAGATCAATCAGGCCAGCCGACACATACTGCGTGCCGGCATAATCGGCCGGCTCGATGGCGGTGATAAGGCCATCAGCAAAACTGATGGCCTGACCGGTGCCGGTGTGCGGATCGCGTCCAATAATCGACTTCATAGCTTGCGCACCCGGCCGACGAAATTGGCGATGAAATCGGCATTGGCCTCATCCCCGCCGGGGGCATTGCCGCTGCGCCAGACAGGCGGCTCGATACCGCGTTCGACCAGCTTGGCGACAGCGCGAATGACCAGATTGTTCAGCGCAAAAGCGTTGGCAAAAGTGGACACCGCGCCGATCTTTTCGCGCATGCCCGGGACGTTCACTATGGCATCGCCAATCGGCACCTTGCAGTCGATGGCGATATCGACCAGATCCTGCAAATTCTGCTTGGTCGGGTGACGCGCCGGGTGCTCCTTGGCCGACTGATTGGCGTGGTTGTGCGAATTGACGCCAATGATGAACACGCCGCGCCGCTTGGCTTCCAGCGCCGAGTCGATCAGAGCAGCATTGATGCCGTAAGCATTGACCAAAATGAGCAGATCATCCGGCCCGAGGCGCTGATCGTTGATCACCACCTTGCCATAGCCAGGGGTCCGCTCGATGGCCATGGAGCGCAGAGCCCCGCCGGACAGCAGCGTGCCTTCATCGAGAATGGCGCTGACATGCATCAGCCCGCCGGCCCGGAAGAAAATCTCCTGCGAAGCCAGATTGGAGTGGCCGCCCGGACCATAGACATGCACCAGCCGGTCGGCGGCAATCTGATCGGCGACGCGCGCGGCGGCGCGATCAAGCGGATCGCGCTCTTCGATCAGAATGCGCTGCATCAGCGCGGTCACATCATTGAAATAGCCCTGGCACAGGGCATCGGCGTCGATCTTGGCAGGATCAGACATTGGGGTCGGACTCCGGGTCGAGATAGAGGGTGCAATTGTCGAGCTGGCGCAGGATAGAAGCCGGACATGCCGTGGTCAGCGGGCCTTCGAGCGCCGCGCGAACCGCATTAAGCTTCACCCGGCTCGGCACCATGCAGAACAGCTTTCCGGCCCGCAGCAGGCGCGGAATGGTCAGAGTAATCGCCCGCAGCGGCACATCGGCCAGCGTATCGAAGCAGTCGTCATCGACTTGCTGCTGGCGGCAGACTTCGTCGAGCACCACCACTTTGACATCAAGCGGATCATTGAAATCGGCGACCGGGGGATCGTTGAAGGCGATGTGGCCATTGACCCCGATGCCGAGCTGGATCACGTCGATCGGGGCCTCATTGAGCAGTGCCGCATAGTCGCGCGCCGTGGCGTCCCCATCAGGGCCGGGCAGCATGCGATGCACCGCCGCAAAGGGCACCAAATCAAACATATAGCGGCCCAGCCAATTGCCGAAGCGTGCCGGCGAATCAGGCGGCAGTCCGATATATTCGTCCATGTGGAAGGCGACCACACGGCTCCAGTCGACGCCGGGCGCGGCAACCAGCGCCGCCAGCACGTCACTCTGGCTCGGTGCGGCGGCAAACACCATGCGGACGCTGTCCTGCACGGCCAACCGCGCGCGCAGCTCGGACGCAATCTCCTCAGCTGCCACGGCGCCCATCAGCTGGCGGGTGGGAAAGCTCTTGACCAGGAGTTTGTCCACCCGTCGCTCGTGCGGTTGCGATCGAGACAAAATACCCGTTTCCATGCAGCAAATCTCCCAGCGTGCAAGCATGCCGTCGCCACCCATAATGCGGAGGCGCCAGCGATATTTGGACTATTATATGCAACCGGTTGCACGTCAAGAGGGCTTAAAGGCGGTTTGAGCGTGACCGGGCGACAAAAACCGCCAATATGGTGGCCAGATGAAATCGAGCCGCGAATCGCGGGGACAGGCGACATGATGCAGGACAAGGGCCAGGCCGGGCCGCCGACCATGGACGATGTGGCCAAGGCCGCAGGCGTCTCCAAGTCCACGGTATCGCGCGCCTTCAGCCAGCCCAAAATGCTGGGCGCCAAGACCGTCAGCCGTATTCTCGAGATCGCCAACAGTGTTGGCTATGTGCCCAATCACACAGCGCGCGCGCTCAGCACCGGGCGCTATGGCAACGTCGCGCTGATCGTGCCGGATGTGACCAACCCTTTCTTTCCGCCGCTGATCCGGGCCGCGCAAATGGCGGCCGACCGCGCCGATCTGTGCCTGTTCCTGGGCAATTCGGACGAAAGCTGGCGGCAGGAAGACAGGCTGATCGACCGCTTCGGGGGGCAGGTTGATGGTGTGCTGCTGGTGGCGTCGCGGCTCAGCGAGGGGTGCATTCGCGGCCACGCCGCGCGGCGTCCCCTGGTATTGATTAACCGCGACGTGCGCGGCATTCCGCGCGTGCTCATCGATAGTGGGCAAGGCGTTGGCGAAGCCATCGCCCATCTGGCAGCCTTGGGTCACACAAAAATTGTCTATGTCAGCGGCCCGGCCTCGTCATGGTCCAACCAGCAGCGCCGCAACGCCGTCCGCGTCGGCGCGCGGCAGTATCATCTACAGGTGGAGGTGGTGGCCGCGCGCGTCCCCAGCTACGAAAGCGGCCGCGCCGTGGTGCCCGACATTCTGGCCACCGGCGCTACGGCTGCAGTCGCCTTTGACGACGTGACGGCCCATGGCATCATGACCGGCATGGCCGACGCCGGCGTGTCCGTGCCGGGCAGTTTTTCTGTGATCGGCTGCGACGATGTTCTGAGCGCCGCCACCTATCCGTCGCTTACCACAGTTTCAACGCGTTCCGAGGAGGCCGGTCAGGCTGCTATGTCGCTATTGCTCGACGTATTAGCCTCGCGAGCCGTGGGGGACGCTCGCATCGCCCTTGAAACCCACCTGTTCGTTCGCGGCACCACCGCCGCTCCCGCCTGATGCGGCGGCCTTGCTTCAAATCAGAAGCCCGCTGCTGGCGATTTTCCTGACTGGGTGGCACTTGATCAGATGTTTTATCGCAGGTGCGATCTTGGGTTGGCTAGCTACTATGAAATAGCACGTAGTTTGCACGTCGATCAGCCCACTAAGCCATTGTAATCTCAATTGTGGATGAGGTTACATGCTAGGGTCTAAAGCCGATTAATTCATCGAAACGATTGTTGCGTGGGCCGCGATTGAACGTAAGCGGTTAGCCGGAGCCGTTACCGGCTGAAGTTCCATGGCATGAGGTCGGCGATCTGGCTGTTTGGCCAGCCGCCTGCGATACGGTCAAGCGTTTGAGTGAGCCAGGCGTGCGGGTCGACG
>NZ_JBTMWV010000042.1:0-11212 GCF_054489345.1 Devosia sp. A369
AAAATCGCACGCGCACATGAGACCCCCGCTCGGGCTATGCCCTCCCGGCGGTCTCATGTGCGCGCCAAAGGTGGCCTGGTCTTGCTCCGCCTAATGGCCGGATTTTACTCCGCCGTTGACACTCATCGCGGTATTCGCCCTCAGTCCCGGTGTTCAAGCGGAAAAAATGGGAGGGTGGCGTGTGAACTAGGGGCTCGGAACCACCCTCCCTAGCCCTTGGAGGCCAAGCCGTAATTGGCCCATCAATAGTGGCAATAAAAAGCCTCGTAGGGTGGAGGCTCCTACGAGGCTTCCTGTCGGCGGGGTTCTGCACTCATGTCCGACGCCGGCCTGCGCGTCGATGCGGCAGAACAGCAGGATGAAACGTGCCGGGATTTCATGTTCCAGCGGGCAATCTGGCGCGCAGTGAATTGTGTCAACAGAAAGATCGGCTGGCTGGTCATTGCGGCTGTCTGTGGGGCCGTGGTCTGGCTCGTGACTGCGGGGGCTGAACGCCTGGAGAGAACCGAGGCAATCGAAGGCGCTGCGCGGGGTGTGATAAGGGCTCGGCCGCCATCTCGTTGGCTAGGTTAAAACCTACTGAATATTTTGAGAGCTGGTGGCTGACCTGATTCATTGGCTGCTGGAGGTACCGTCTGACTGAGCTGCCGTGTCGCCGCGCTACGGCACTCAACCTCGATGGCCAGTTCTATCGCCTCCTCGATGTTCAAGATTATCGCAATCGGGACGTCAGAACACGGGCGCAGGCAGAACAGGGCCTGCTCGAGTTGGTCCCGAACAGCGGTTGCTTGGCTTATTGTCAGGCGTTTGGTCACAGGCGCGGCTCCTATTTGGCAATGCCCGTAATGAACGAGCTGCGTCAGGGAACAGCCCACAGCGGGTCATGCCATACTCACATCTGTTAGTAGCCACGGCGTTGGCTCGCTCTGATCTGCGACTGAGGTGGATGATACCTTGCTTGAACCAAGCCATTTGTATCTATCGGACAATGGCATCACACATTTCCTTGAAGCTGCCCTGTTTCCAGCAGGTTTTTGTAGGACCAGCAGCACGATGATCCTAGCGCCGCGGCCAACTCGTTAGCTCCAAACACCCAACCTAAACGTGCTCAGACATTGTTTGTATCGTTCTCATTCGATGGCAAAGCGCATTCATTCTAGCTGATCTATTCCCAGTTGCCCTGAACTGTGGCTAGCTGACCAGGTTGCGGATAGGTGGGCATGTGGATGGTCGATTTTTCTACAATTCCAGAGCGGATGTACGAGGCGGCGTTTCTGCCTGAGCTTTGGGGGCCGCTGCTGGATGATCTCGGGATGGCGACGGAGTCGGGGGTCGGAACCGTCGGTATTTGTTGGCCACATTATCGAGCCATATCGACGACGTTCTGCATTGATCCCGAGTATAGTGAGGAACAAACTGGCGAGGTGCTAGACAATTGGTTGCGGCAGGTTCGCTCCATGCCAGAACTCAATCGCGGCTTCTTTCACTTGGACCCGTTCCGCGGCGATTGGTCGGACCTTCCCGACTTTGATCAGCGTGTGAAAAAACACATCCAACGCGGGTATGGAACGCAAGCCGGAGCCATTCTTGAGCTGTTCAATGGCGAAATCATTACCCTGGAATTCACCCGCCGCTTCGGCCAGCCGGGCTATAACGAACGGACAATGGCCGAATTGAACAGCATCTACCCGGCGTTCAAGCAGTCGGTGTTTTTTGCCTCGCGCCTGCAGTTCGAGCGCGCTCGATCCAGTGTTGAAACACTCAATGATTTTGGGCTGCCAGCGGCCCTTTTGGGAAGTAATGGCCAATTAATTTTTGTCAACAATTTGTTCGAAGGACTCGATCCCTATATCGCCAAAACCGCGTCAGGCCGGATGGCCATAAGGGGGAGCGACACCCTCAAAAAGTCATTCGCCAATGCCCTGGAGCACTCGGGCCAGCGCGCCACCAGCCTAGCGATACAGGCCGACGCGACGCGTGGCGCCGCCGTTATTCACCTGATGCCGGTCACCCGCGATGCCAGTTCGATATTTTCCATGTCGGGCACCATCATGGCTGTCGCTCCGGTAGCAGCGGCTGCCGGCGTCCCATCGGCGGAAATGACGGCGTCGCTGTTCGGCCTTACGCCAGCAGAGGCGCGCCTCTCGGTTGCGCTGGCCTCAGGGCTGTCGTTGCGCGACAGCGCGGCCAATTCCCAAATTGGGGTGGGGACGGCGCGCCAATATCTCAATCGTATCTTCTCCAAGACCGGCGTCGTCCAGCAGAGCGAGCTGGTCAGTCTGTTGAAGGGTTTTTTATCGGTGCGGGCTTAGCCATAGGCATAGGCTAAAAAGCTGACAGCTATCATCTGATAGTACTCCGGGTGCCGGGTGGCGGCTAAGCAGTGACGAGGACACTGCTTTGGATAGAAAACCATGCCAGCCGACAACGCTCTAAAACGCCAGTTGAGCGGCGACGAAACCCGGAGCCTGGCGGCCATGCCGACAATCTCAGATGACGGCACGGGCGCTTTTCCTGTCGGAACGTCTTGCGACGCTGTCAGTGTCGGGCCAAGGGGCGAGGCGACCTCAATGGACGGTGATCGACTCGCCAGCATGGCAGGGACCGAAGCGCCAAACAGCAATCCTGAGCCGCAATCCGATCATGACATGGCCGTGCGATCCCTGGTGGGGCTGACGCTTGAGGAGGTCTGCAGGCAGCTCATCCTGCGGACCTTGCGAGACTCCCAGGGAAACCGAACGAAAGCCAGCAAGGTACTCGGCATTTCCATCAGGACGCTCCGAAACAAATTACGCCAGTTTCGCGCCGAGATGCCTGCAGACGAAAAATAGCAGTCTGCCGTCCTGGCAGGACGCGCTGGTGGGCAGTCGACCGCGTCGACGTTTGCCTGCCGATTGCCCGTGCAAATGCCGTCGTCAATCCTGCGTCGGGGCTTGCCACGTGGTGGACGCGTTTCCACTTCCCCGATCAATGAGGTCGGCAAGTAACTTATTCTCCGATTTTTACGGGAGTCCCAGGGTAACCGAACGAAGGCCAGCAAAGTTCTCGGTATTTCTATTAGGACGCTCCGAAACAAGCTACGCCAGTTTCGTTCCGAGATGTCAGCTGACAAACACAGCATGGTATACGTCTCGGTCAGAGACCACACCGATGGGTCTCGTGTTGCGTGCTCCGACCGTCTGCATCGGCCGAAGACCTGTGGAAACAAAAGGCAGAGCAGTAGTCAGCCTCAAATCGTGGCGCTTTCGTATCCTGATACTACCATTTGATAGTATCAGGGGAGCTTTTACCGGCCCTATCGTTACCCTGAGGATCAAAATTGTTCGGAAGTTGGGGCTAATCATGCATGCATTGGGTGAGGTACCTGTTCAAGGACGAAGCGCTGCCCTTTCAGTGCCGGTCAAAGGCTCTTCCGCGGCGCAGGCCGCTGAATCACCGAAATAGCGCACCAGCCGGTGCGGCGCCGACCTGTTGCAGCCCGACTGCAGTTCCTCACACCGTGGAGGGGGCCCCGAGCATGTCATTCTTCTTATCAGATATCGACTGGCTGGAGGCAGGGATTGCCTCGCCGCCAGTGTCGATGACCATAGCCTACCAGCCGATCGTATCGTGCAACCGCTCTGAAGATATCTTCTACAGTGAGGCGCTGGCCCGGTTTGTTGACGCAGAAAACCAGTTGATCGAGGCTGGCGAAGTGGTCGCTGCGCTTGAGAGCATGGGGCACTGCCACCTGCTCGATGGTGCCACGCTTGCATTGGTTCTGGGTCAATTGGTGAACGACACCAGTTTGGTACTTGGCTGGAACCTGTCGGCTGACAGTGTTCGTCACGGCGCGTGGCCCACTTTGCTAAAGCAGATAAAGCAGAGCGGCCACGCTTCGCGCCTCGTGATCGAGCTGACTGAGTACAGGCCTCTCAATGACGCTAATTTTGCTATCGACGCCCTCCTAGCTGCCCAGGAGCTTGGCTGCAAAATCGCTCTGGATGATTTTGGAACCGGCTACGCCACCCCGGAATTACTGCTAGCCGTCGATTTTGATATCATCAAGGTTGACAAGATATTTCTGCATCGATCCCGGTCACGTCTAGGCGGCCTAGACACCTTCCAGCATCTGGTTGGCTACGCATCTTACTTTGCCCCACACATCGTCGCCGAAGGCGTCGAAAGCAAGCTTGACCTGGAGCGCGCGAGCCGAGCCGGCGTCACCCACGTTCAGGGCTACTTTTTCGCCCGACCCGCGGCTCGTATGGAGCGCCCCCACCTCGTAGTGCAACATAATTTCTAAAATAGCGCCCGCCAGGGCGCGATGCTTGTTGTTTGGTATTTTAGAAATGAAGGAATGACTATTTGTGCCGTGACATAAATGAACCCGTTCTCGCGTCTGTGCACGAATTCGCCCGTCGTCCAGGCGCTCAGGGTCGCGTACGATGGTATGTTGGCCTCCTAGGGTGCCAGCGCGCGACTGAGAGCGAGCTGAGGCGAAGGTACAAAGATGCCGCGCCACCGAGACGGCGTCGCTGTTCGGCCTCACGCCAGCATAAGCGTGCCTACCGGTCGCCCTGGCCTCTGACCTGCCGTTGCGCGATAACTCGGCAAACTCCCAAATTGGGGGAGGGGATGACACGGCAGTATCTCAATCGTATCTTTTCTAAGATCGGCATTGGCCAGCAAAGCGAGCTTGTCAGTCTGTTGAAGGGAGCTCGTCGGTCCGTGCTCAGCACTGGCACAGGTGCTGCTCCGAGGCCTTGTCATCCTGCCTGCCTCAAGATCAGCGCCGACTGCAATTCCGGGAGAATTGGTCCAGGGGCCATCAAATGATAGTATCGATGGATTTGGTGTTTCCTCTATCGTTCGGCCTGACTTCACCGGGGCGCCGACTGCCGGTCTCGAATTGGGGCGGGTCATCTTGCGTTCGATCCAGGTCGCGCTATGCGCGAATGAGAGCAAGCCATGCCCCCCGGTCGGTTCAAAGGGAACAATTCCGAGTAAGTACGGACCACTACCGTATTGTCGGTCCAGATCGACTGAGCTACGCGCGCCAGTCAATACGTCGCAATCTGACAAATCAGGCTGCAAACAACTTAGCGAGTTTTGAATCGAAAAATAACAGGCACTCTGACGGATTCCGAATTCAGATTGCGAAGTGAAATGTGCGGAGGAATTTTACTCTTGATCCAGCGCTGCGCCGTAGTGGCAGAAAAACTAAAAGACAGTCCATGCAAATTTTGGCCGGTAACGGGTCACGATGTATGCCATGGCGCAGCGCAATTTATGTTGTCGAGCGCGACACTCATTGCATCACTTTGGGTTGCTGCGCCTTTATCTGCGTTTGCCGCGGATGAGTGCGGTGTTGCTGTTGGCGCTACCATTGTCTGCGCCGATTCGGCGCTGAACCCTTATGCTACCGGCATCACCTACGCGACCGCCTCAGGGTTAGCGATGAGTGTCGGCGCCGGTGTCGTCGTCAATCGCACTCCGGGAGCCAACAACGATGGCATCCGCATCGACGGCAATGGTAGCGACCTGCTGAGCGTCGTGCTTGCGGGTGGTGCAACAATTACCACAGACGGCACTCTGGCCGATGGCGTTCAGGTGCGGGCCAGCGGCAATAGCAGCATTGAGATCAATTCGGGCGCGAACATATCGGTCAACATTGCCGGCGCGCTGAACCCTGGCATTGGGACCAATGGCCTGCTTGGCTGGGTAGACAATGGCGCGGGCAGCGGACACATTGCTATCCGGCAAGACGCCGGCAGCGCGATCACCATTACGGGCTTTGAAGGCAGCGGCATCTATGGTCTTCATACCGGTTTGGGGGCGGTATATCTGGAAACTTCGGGCGCGATTTCCACCGCCGGGGAGCGCGGTTACGGCGTTAACGCGTGGAATTTCAACACCCTTTCGACGGGGAACGTGGTCACCTCCCAAAGCGCTACAGGCGCCATTGTCACCGACGGAATAGAGAGCGCTGGTCTCTACAGCTTGACCTACGGCCTGGGCGCCACCGAGGTAAACATTGCCGGCTCCATGGAGACACTGCAGGACGGCTCCGACGGCGGGATTTCCTTTGTTGACAATGGTCTGAGCCTGGCGGGCGCCTCGGTCAATATCGCCGAAACCGGCATGATCACGACTCGGGGCGACCGCGCGAATGGCGCGTGGGGGTACAATGCGGGACTTGGCACCGTGAACATCGAGAGTTCCGGTTCGGTTGCCACCTTCGGCGACAATAGCGCCGGCCTGCGTCTGCTGTCCTCCGACGCAGCCAACACGGCTACCGACAGCATTGACCTGCTCGGCAATGCAGTGATCCAGACGACAGGAACGGGGTCGCATGGTGTACGGGCCGTCCATGTCGGTGCTGGCATTATCGAGCTCGATATCCGGGACAATTCCACACTTACCACGTCTGGGGATCGCTCAAACGGTGTCGATGCAAGCAGCGGGGGGGCCATCGCACTTGGGCTGGGGGCCTCGGCGTCGATCAGCGTTACAGGTGCCGAATCTTTCGGGGTTCGGGCAGACGCAGTAGCCGGCACGGCTGCCATAGCCGTTGATGGCCGAATCCAGGCTGGCGGCGAGTTTGGTGTTGGTGTTTCGGCCCAGTCAATGCTCGCTGAGGCCCGTGTGGACGTCGCGGCCGGCGCAACGGTCGCTGGTGGTTGGCAAACGAACATCGTGGACGTGGGTGCGACGACGTCACGTCCGTCAGCCGGTGTCATCCTCGGCTCGGCTACCGGTAGCATTCTTGACAACGCGGGCGTCATCGGCGCAGCGTCGGACCGGGCCGTTGTCGATGCAGGCCGCTACGGCGCGCCGCTGGGGAATGTCAGCATCCACAACAGCGGCACGATCGCTGGTTTCGTTGAACTGGCGCCTGTTGCATCGAACAGCTTCACCAATGTGGCCGGCGGCCTGTTCGATGTCCGCCATTTTGCCGATACCAATGGCGACGGTACGCGCGACACCAAGCGCGTATCCATTTCCGACTTTGGCGCGCCGAGCAGCAGTTTTAACAATCTGGCCGCTGCCACCGTCCGACTGGCGCCGGTTTTGGGTGAAGCCGCCATCGATGCGACCGACTATTTTGTTCCGACGACGGGTATCGATAGTCGTCCGCTGGAAGCCAGTTACTATGCGCTGAGCCGCTCTGGCGTGGTGCAGGGGCAGTTCACCAATCTGGGCACCTTCCACAATGCCGGTGTCCTCGATCTGCGGGGATCGGCCACTGGCAATACGCTGGTGATGACCGGAAACGCCGTAGCGGGTGGGGCGCCAGGCAATGGCGTCTTCATCTCCGACGGTGGCCATCTGCTGCTCAATTCGGTGCTCAATGAAGGTGTTGCGGCAGGCGGGCAGACCGGCTCGTTCTCTGACGTTCTGGTGGTCGACAGCACCCGCATGGGTAGTGGCGCCACCACCATCACGATTGATCGTCGGGAAGGCGCTGGTGCGGGCACCCCGGGCAATGGCATTCTACTGGTCGAGGTCCGGAACAAGGCAGCGTCCGCACCAGGGGTGTTTGCCCTCAATGGCGACTTCGTCGTCAATGGCGAGCAGGCCGTGATTCAGGGCGCTCACTACTACAATTTGTACCACAATGGCGTTGCCGGCGATGTCGCGGATGGCAACTGGTATCTGCGCAATCTCGGCTATTCACCCAACGTGCCGGTCTATGAGGAGTATCCCAAGGTGCTCGTGCCGCTGGTCGAGGTCCCGACATTACAGCAGCGCGCGGGCAACCGGTATTGGTTCGATCCCGCACCGGCACGGGAACCGAAAACCGTGTTCTGCAAGGACCCAGCTCGCAATTTCCGCTGCGCCGTGACCGACGAACAAGCGGCATACTATCTCGACAATGAGAGCGCGGTGACCATGGGCGGCGGCGGCCTGTGGGGGCGGGTCGAGGCGGCGCGGTCTCATTTTGCCTCACCGCTCTCTGCCAGCCAGGCCGTGTCGGATCTCAACATCTGGCGTTTGCAGGCTGGCGTTGATGGTGTGTTGGCGCAGGGCGATAGTGGCACGCTGATTGCCGGGGTGACGGCACAATATGGCCTTGTCGGTGCCGAGATGACGGCATCGGGCGCTGCGGGCAGCATCAATGCTTCCGGGTACGGCCTGGGCGGCACACTGACCTGGTATGGCGAGAGCGGCTTTTATGTCGATGCGCAGGCGCAGGCGAACTGGTTCAGCAGTACGCTGAGTTCGGCCACGCTGGGTCGCACATTGGTCGATGACAATAAGGGGTTTGGGGCCGCGCTCAGCCTCGAGGCGGGACAACGAATTGCGCTTGATGCCCATTGGGGGCTGACGCCGCAGGCGCAGCTGACCTTTTCCAATGTGAGCTTCGACAGCTTTACCGACCCCTTTGGCACGAGTGTGTCGCTCTTGAGTGGGCAGAGCCTGCAGGGACGTTTGGGCCTGGCCAGCGAATATCAGACCAGCTGGCGCGAGCAGACTGGCGAGCTCTCGCGGGTCAGCGCCTATGGCGTGGCCAATATCTACCACGAGTTCCTCGATGGCATACAGGTTGATGTCGCCGGCACCAGCGTTACCAGCCGTGATGACCGGTTGTGGGGCGGGCTTGGCCTTGGTGGGAGTTACGAATGGGCTGATGGCAAATATGCGCTGCATGGCGAAATCTCCGCCAAAACCGGGCTGGAGAATTTCGGCAAGAGCTACGAAGCCGCCGCCACGCTGGGATTGCGGGTCAAATGGTGAGGTCAAGGTTCCTGGTGGCGCTGGCGCCTTTGGTGTTGGCGGCAAGCATTGGCGTTGCCCAGGCGCAAACGGCATCGACCTTGTCGGGCGGCGCCTCCTCGATACAGGAGACCTATCAGGATTGGCGGGTGACCTGTGCCCAGGGCCAGGTGGCCGCGCATAGCTGTATCTTCTCGCAAGTCCAGGCCAATCAGAACGGGCAGCGCGTCTTGGGCATCGAGCTGACGCCGGACGGCGATGGCCGCAAGGCGCATGGCAATCTGGTGTTGCCCTTCGGGCTGCAGCTGGATGCCGGCGCTCGGCTGCAGATCGATGACGGAGCGATGGGCGAGGTGAACCGCTTTTCGACCTGCCTGCCGGTCGGATGCGTGGTTCCGCTGCTGTTTGGCGATGCCGCCATCCCGTTCCTCAAAGGTGGGCAGAAGCTGAATATCCACGCCAGCGCCATGGATAGCGGGCAGGCTGTGGTCTTGCCCATTTCGCTGGCCGGATTTTCCGGAGCGCTTGACCGCACCCTGCAACTCTTGCCGGCCCCATGATTGCGCAGGTGCCGGCAATATTCAGGGCAGTCTCGCTGCTGGCCACGGTCGTGCTACTGGCCGGATGCACCAGTGGCGGCCAGGCGCCGTCGGTCCATCCCGCGCAGGCGGCGCTGGCCTATGCCGGCGAGCCTTACCCGGTGCTGCTCGTCGATCGCAGCAAGTTCGACCAACGCTTCTGGCCAAGTGTGGTCGCCGCGCCCGAGCCACGGCCCGTTGGTTCCATCCTCATCGATACGCAGCAGCGTGCGCTATATCTGTTTGAACCTGATGGGATGGCGCGGCGCTATGGCATTGCTGTTGGTGCCTCCGGCCATGCCTGGTCGGGGACGGCATTGGTCGGGCGCAAGGCCGCCTGGCCGGCCTGGTTTCCCACCGACGACATGCGCCGCCAAACCGCCGATTTGCCGCAGCGGATCGAGCCGGGCCCGCACAATCCGCTTGGCGCGCGAGCGCTCTATCTGTTCCAGGACGGACGCGACACGCTCTACCGGATCCACGGGACCTCCGAACCCTGGACCATCGGTACCGAAGCCTCTTCAGGCTGCATCCGCATGCTGAACGAGGATGTCATCGACCTATATGACCGGGTTAAAGCCGGGGTGACCGTGTTGGTTCGGTAGGTGTCGGCCCAAGAACTGACGAGCGTTATGTCCAGGATGGCGGCAGTATGGTTGCATCCTCGCCATTCCGTTGCCCAGTTGCTCGTGCGGCGACCTCTTGACCAGCCGATGCGACACCGAATGAGCTGCGGCCGGTGACGCTATCGAGAAGATCCAGCCCTACCTCGTACCCTTCGATTGCTGGCTGTTGTGGGAGTAGGTGTTTGGTCGCTCAAAGACGACGAAAAGGTCATCCATCACATCGAGATGCTGGCGGCGAGGGCTGCCCTATCCATGCTCGATCGAACGGTTCGGCAGGATGCCCATTCCAGGGTTCTCAACGGGTTATACCAAGTCTCACGGACCTCACTCATGGGCCCACTTGCGCAATCCGATCGCCATGATGCGCCATGGCTGTTCGATGAGGCGGTTCCAAGCAAAGCAGCAGTGATCGAGGATGTCCCCATAGGATTTGAAGATGCGGTTGGAGAGCCAGTGATTGGCATCAACTATGCCTTCGGTCAGGTGCTGGTGACCCCGATGGCGCTGCTGATGACCTATCTCGGCGCGGCGCAGGCGGCCGGGCCGGAGATCGCGCCTGAGCGCGTGTTCGACACAGTGCTGGGCGCTGCAGTCGGCATCGGCATGGCGGTGTTGCTGTCCACGATGGACGATCGTTAGGCGTCTCGCCGAGCACCGCCAAGTCGGCCTCAAGCCGACCGGCAGATCCTGAAGTGGCCGGCCCGCAATCTATCTAGATGGAAGTGTCAGGATTTCCGTGTGTGGTCGGGCATATTGGGTAAACAAGGAGTCCCATATGTCTCGACGCAAAGAGCCTGCAATCCCGAATGAACTTCTCGATCAACTGCTGGGTGGGGGCGCTGCCAGTGCGGCCTTTGACCAAGGCGGTTTGCTTGACGCGCTCAAGAAGGCGTTGACCGAACGCGCTTTGAACGCAGAGACGGACCACCATCTGTCCGGCGATGATGGCGCCGGCGATGGGGACGAGCCAGAATGAGGTATCCCGCATCCGAAAAGCTCGAGATCATCAGACTGGTCGAACAGTCGCACCTGCCGGCGAAACGCACCCTGGACCGACTGGGGATCCCACGGCGGACCTTTTATCGTTGGTATGATCGCTATCTCGGTGGCGGTCCTGAGGGGCTGGAGGATCGACCCTCGGCACCGAGCCGGGTGTGGAACCGCATCCCAGCTGCCATCCATGAGAGCTGGCTCGGGGAATCTGAACACGGGGATGAGTGGATTTTCTGCCTGACGGCGGCCAATATGGCCGCGAACAGGAGAGATCATGACGAGACGACCCCGCCGCAACCACACCCCGGCGTTCAA
>NZ_JBTMWV010000043.1:0-8561 GCF_054489345.1 Devosia sp. A369
CGGTATAGATCCCCAACCCTCCTGCAAGCGTCGCAGAAGGAAGATAGGTGGCCGACTTTTACGCCGCCCGAAGCGGGACTATCCCGCCGCTACCGTGGACTAATTTTGCACCGCCGCTCTCAGTTCTGGCCGTAGAATGGCATAATCCAGACACCTTGGGCCCGATGGGTCTAGGTGGGAAATTGCTCAACAGCGCCTTTCAGTCTGTCACCACCCGTACAACCGGATTCAATGCGCTCGATATCGGTGCTCTGCATGAGGAAACCCTGGCGGTGACGTACTTGCTGATGTTCATCGGGGGGGGCAGTGCCGGAACCGCCGGTGGGATCAAGATCACCACTTTCTTCGTGCTCGGGATCGTTGTCTGGTCGGAGGCGCGTGGCGAGCGGGAGGCGGCCTTGTTCGGACGGCGTATTGGGACGTCCATCGAGCGGCAGGCACTAACGGTGGTGCTGTTGTCCCTTACCCTGTTGTCCCTGGGCACCATGGTCATTTTGTTGGTGACCGACTACCCACTTGTCACGGTCTTGTTCGAGACGATTTCGGCTTTTGCCACCGTCGGTCTTTCGACCGGCATTACCGGCCAGCTGCCACCTGTTGCCGAATTGGTCCTGATCGTACTGATGTTCATCGGCAGAATGGGCACGATCACCATAGCGACGGCCCTTGCTCTTGGCAGAGGGCGAAGCGCACTACATTATCCAGAGGAGCGCCCTATCGTTGGTTAAACTCTCCAATCGCACCAAAGCCGAGACAATACTGGTTATTGGCCTTGGTCGTTTCGGAAGCTCTGTCGCGAGCTCGCTGATACGCATGGGCCACGAAGTGCTCGGCGTGGATGAGAACGCCGCAATCGTCCAGGAAGCGGCGGGCCTTCTCACGCATGTGGTGCAAGCCGACTGTTCCAATCCGGAAGCACTTCGACAGATCGGCATAGGCGACTTCAAAACCGCTGTTATCGCCATTGGGGGAGACCTGGAGGCAAGCATCCTCACCGCGCTCGCCGTAATCGAGGCCGGGGTTCCAACAATTTGGGCCAAGGCGAACAACGAACGGCACGGCAAAATCCTCAAGAGCATCGGCGTGAAAAACGTTGTTTACCCGGAGGCACGCATGGGCCAGATGGTGGCCCATATACTCACAGGTAAAATGATAGACTTCGTTGACTTGGACAATGATTTTGCCATGGTCAAAACTCGCTCACCCGTTGATCTAGTTGGGAAAACGCTTGAGCAAGCCAAGGTCAGGCAGCAGTACGGTGTGACCATTGTCGGCATCAAGCGCTCCGGCGAAGTCTTCACCTATGCTCAGGCTAATACGATTGTGCAGAAAGATGACCTTCTCATCGTTCTAGGGGAAACCCAACTGGTGGAACGCTTCGCCTCCAAAACATAGATAACCGTCCGTCGGTGATTGAGACATGCCCTTCGGCTTGCCTATATCTGAAGGCGCACGGGTTGCCGCCAGACAGAAGTTTGGGCGTTCTCCCACCGAAAAACTGTGATGCTGTTAGATCGGAGCCGGCCTAGTACCCCAACGTGCCATTTGATATCCATGAGCTGTTTGAAGACAAACGGAGGCCGGCATGACCAGCGCCGACGATAACGATGGACCGTCCTCCCAACTTGATCAGCTCATCGACACCCCAGAACTGGCGGACGCGCTGGAGAGGGATAGCTTTAGACAATTCCTCGACCATCTTCCTATCGCTATCGCGGTCTCAGAACTTCGACCAGAAGAACGCATCGTCTATGCGAACCCCGCGTTTCTAAACCTCATCGGGGCGGCAGCGGACTGGCCTGCTGGGCAAGGCTGGAGCGTCCTTCCTGGCAGATCGTGCGATCCGGATGACATCCATCTTGGTCAGGCAGTCACCGTGTCTAGTGACTTTGTCGGCCGCTTTGTCATTCCCCATGCCGAGGGGCGTTCTCAGACCGTGAGTGCGTGGTCAAACCTGATACTTGATGATGATGACGCCGCGATGTTCCGACTGGTGGCCCTCATTGACGCCAACGACGCCGATGCACGAGAGCAGCTCGAGCAGCAGCTGCGTGACAAGGACACGCTGCTGCAGGAAATTCAGCACCGCGTTAAAAATAACCTGCAGATGATCACCGCTTTGATCCGCTTGGAATCCCGGCAAGCGCCCGACCGGCAGGCTGCATTTGACCGGCTGGCAGGTCGCGTTGAAGCCTTGGCCCTGCTCTATGGGGCGATGACGGCTGAAGCACAAAGCGGAGAAGTCGATCTCGGCAGCTACTTGAACCAAATAGCATCCGCCGCGATGCAGGCCCAAGCGGTCGTCGGCGATCGCGGAGACGATGCCTGTCATGTGCGATGTGTACTGACCCACGGCGAGGAAGCCGCCGGCGTTGACTGCCCCTGCCACGAAGGTCAGCACCACGGCCAGCACGGTGTCGGCCGCATTGGAGCGATGGTGCGCCGTGGCCGCCCGCAGCAGCCTCGGCATGCGCCGCTCGCGCGCGGCGACGTTCGGCCGCGAGGGGGGAAGTCTGCGGGTCATGGATATGCTACCAGCCCCACTGTCCGCACTGACAGAACCCAAGCCGAGGCTTGGCGGACCACCTGACGACGGTAATTTCTACCCCGGTCCGCCATGGCCACCAACACCGCCAGCGTGGCCAGTTCGATGTTGGACGTGCCCGGCATCATCCCGTAGATTCTCGGTTGATATTACTTTGGGTTTGCGTCCGCGGGCTATTTTGACTTTTTCAGTGATGGCGACCTTCCCCGGCGCGGTTCTGGAACTGCAAAGCGACCAGCACGCCTTTGAAGGGGCGCAACAGCGACAGTGACAGAACCACCGTCGTGGGAATCCACAAAACCAGGTGCATCCACGGTGCGGGGTGGAACCAGGCCTCGGCGAGATACCAAAAAACCATGATAAGCGGCGCGACGAGGAAGATCACGAACACAGCCGGTCCGTCGCCGCTGTCCGCAAAGCTGTAATCGAGGTCGCAGCGGCTGCAAGCCTTTGCGAGGCTCAGGAAGCCGGAAAAAGCTTGCCCCGGCCGCAGCGCGGGCAGTGGCAGAGCAGGCCTTTAACAAAGGCGGAGCTTTCGGGTCTGGACATGGGTTCCTATCAGGTGCTGGGGAGCGCATTCACGCTGCGGTTGTCGCGACCGCGCAGCCGCCACTCGCGGAAGCGCCACCGGTTGATGTCGTGCAGGATTTCTGTAATTCCGGCCATGGGTCGCAGGAGGAGTTCCGGCTCCTGAAGCGCCATCACGTTTCCCGCCATGACCAGGGCATTGCGGTGCTGCCTGCCCCGGATGTCGAGGACCCGCACGTTGCTCCAGACTCGCCCATCGCCGTGGCGGCGTCATCTGGCGCCTCATCGAAATCATGCTCCGTAAACACGTTGGCGATCAGCTGACCCCTGGCTTCATCAAGACGGGTATGCGCCAGTCGGAAGAAGCTCATCGACCGGAGGTGCTGCGGTACGAACGCGCCGACATACGCATCCATGACGATGGCGTCGTAGCGGGCCGGGTTATCGCGCAGAAAATCCCGGCCGTCTGCCACGTGGCACGCCACTTCATCCGGCAAATTGAAATAGCGCCGTGGAAATTCCGGATGGCGTTGCTCGCTGGCTGGTGGATTTGGCCGACGCTCACAGATCAGTGCCGGTGCCGACCGGAGCCGCGTTCTTATGATCTCTACCCGCAAGCCCAAAGACGTCCGCGAGCTAGCCTCCCGTGCTCTATGCGCGTTCGAGAGCGTCCCCGAAGGCACCTTGTTTGATGGCCGGCCCATGTTTGATGGCCGGCCCATGTGGATCAGCTAACTGGAAGAGGTGGGTGTGATGCTGCAGGCAGTTGAATGGAAGCCAGGTGTCGATGACATGCCCCCTGCCAGCAATCTCAAGCCGGCCCGCGAACTAGCCGCCCGCGCCCTGTGCCGGTTTGACGGTCACCCGGAAGACACCAAGTTCGAGAGGCGGCCGATGTGGGAGAGCTATTTGCCGCAGGCAGATGCGGTGCTTGGGGCAATAGGCGGATCGTGCCGAGGACGTCGAATGCCCCCAGACCGCTTCAACCAATGCCTTAAGCACGTGCAACGGGCACGGAGGTGCGAGCCCATATTCCTAGCTGTGACAAAAGCTTGACGAGACGTCTTCGTTGGCCCTGATGAAATATCGACAGAACTAGGTGTTTATATGCCCTTCCTGCTTCGTTGATGCGAAGGCGGGCTGCTGGTGCCGTCACGTTCTACCGCAAGCCGAAGACAAGACGGCACTCGACGGAAGCTCGCCCCGAACGATCTTTCCGAGCCGGAATGCCAGGTGTCACGGTCGTTCGCCAGAGACCATTCATAGTTCGTCGATCATCCGGCACGACCTGGCAATGACGCTGCGTCCCACTGCGCGAATGCGCGATCAACCAGTTGGCGAAGCACCAGGCCTTCGTCACCCGCCCAGAGCAACCAACACCGATCAAACACCGCTATCCATTCCCATCCTCCATGCAGCGGATAATGACACGGCATCGGTCAGCCTCTCATCGTCATTGAACCGATACCAAGATTCTATAATTTGTTCATGATTGTGATCATGAGTGACGAAATTGACTGACGCCCCACATGCTAAAATTGGCCCGACACCTTCACGCGTTGGGGAAGTGTTCTTTGCATTTCTAAAGCTGGGTCTCACCTCCTTTGGCGGGCCGATCGCGCATCTCGGTTATTTCCGGGACGAGCTGGTGGTGCGCCGCAAATGGCTGGATGAGGCAAGCTATGGCGAACTCGTCGCGCTCTGCCAGTTCCTGCCCGGTCCGGCCTCCAGTCAGGTCGGGTTTGCACTCGGCCTACTCCGCGCCGGGCCACTCGGGGCCCTGGCGGCTTGGGCTGCCTTCACCCTGCCTTCGGCGCTGATCCTGGTGTTATTCGCCTATAGCGCCGCTGCATTTGCCGGACCGGCGGGCCTTGGCCTGCTGCATGGGCTCAAGATCGTTGCCGTTGCGGTGGTCGCCCAGGCCGTATGGGGCATGGCGCGGACGCTGGCGCCGGATCGGGAACGAGCCAGCATTGCTCTGGTGGGGGTTCTGATCGTCGTACTCGTGGTCGGGGCCGTCGGACAGATCGCCGCGATCATCGTCGGCGCACTCGCTGGATTGTGGCTATGCCGGACCGCTCCCGCTGCCGTGGCCGGGCATCTGAGATTTCCTGTCACCAAACAGGCTGGGGTCATGGCGCTGGTGCTGTTTCTACTGCTGCTGATCGGGCTTCCTATTCTGGCCGGGGCCTTCTCATCGCCGGGGCTGGCGCTGTTCGACGCCTTCTACCGGTCCGGATCGCTGGTCTTTGGTGGCGGGCATGTGGTGCTGCCCTTGCTCGAAGTCGAGGTGGTTCACTCGGGGTGGGTGAGCGAGGATGCGTTCCTGGCGGGCTATGGCGCGGCGCAAGCCATGCCGGGGCCGTTGTTCACCTTTGCCGCCTATCTCGGCGCGGTCATGGGGCCGGTGCCGCATGGCTTGGCCGGCGCGGTCATTGCGCTGCTGGCGATCTTCCTGCCGGGCTTCCTGCTGCTGCTTGCGGCGCTGCCGTTTTGGGATGCGCTGCGTTCCCGGCCTGCCATGCAGGCGGCCATGCGCGGCGCCAATGCCGCCGTGGTCGGACTGCTTGGGGCTGCGCTTTACGATCCGGTCTGGACCAGCGCCATTATCGGTCCCCATGACTTCGCGCTGGCCCTGACGGGCTTTGTATTGCTGACCGTTTGGAAAGCCCCGCCTTGGATCGTGGTCGCGCTCATGGCCTTGAGCGGGATGGGTCTGAGCCTGCTTATGCCCGCCGTCCCATAACGAAGCCAATGCGAAGCCCGTACAAAAGATTGACAGGCCCTCGCACATCCACCAAGCTGGATATATGGAATCACAACATGCAATCCCGGCTTTGGCCGCGCTCGCCCAATCGACCCGGCTCGATACGTTCCGGCTGCTGGTGCAACACGAGCCGGATGGGCTGGCCGCCGGCGAACTCGCTAGAGTGCTCGATATCCCGCAAAACACCATGTCAGCGCATTTGGCGACGCTCTCCAGGGCCGGGCTTATCGAAGGTGAACGGCGCAGCCGCTCGATCATCTATCGCGCCAAGCTCGATCAGCTCCGCGACCTGACCCTGTTCCTGCTCAAGGATTGTTGTGGCGGCGACGCCCAGCTCTGCGCCCCTATCATTGCCGCGCTCACGCCCTGCTGCGCTCCCCGAGAGGCCCATCAATGACCGACCGCGTTTACAACGTCCTGTTTCTTTGCACCGGCAATTCAGCCCGTTCGATCCTGGCCGAGGCTGTGATGAACCATGTCGGGCAAGGGCGTTTCAACGCCTATTCTGCCGGCAGTACGCCCAAGGGCGATTTGCATCCGCTGACGCTCGAAGCCCTGCATAAAGTTGGTATTTCGACGGAGGGTTTGCGCTCCAAGCCCTGGGACGAGTTTGCCATTCCAGGCGCTCCCAAAATGGATTTCGTGTTTACCGTCTGCGACAACCCAGCCGGTGAAGCCTGCCCGGTATGGCCCGGCCAACCCATGACGGCGCATTGGGGCATCGCAGACCCCGCAGCCGTTGATGGCCCCGCATTCAAGCAGCAGGCTGCTTTCGATGAGGCGCTGCGTTTCATGCGCAACCGCATTGCCGCCTTCATGAGCCTGCCCCTCGCTTCGATTGATCGCATGGCGCTCACCTCCAAGCTACAAGGTATCGGCAGCATGGACGGAACGACCACACCATCAGGAACGGCGGCCTAGGTGGCGACTATCGAACTTCCGCGCCGCCTGACAGCCGAAGCGCTGGGCACGGCCATGCTGTTGGCGACAGTCGTCGGCTCCGGTATCATGGCGCAATCGCTCACCGGGGATACCGCCCTTGCCCTGCTCGCCAATACCGTGGCGACCGGAGCAATTCTGGTCGTGCTGATTGCGGTTCTGGGCCCAATATCGGGAGCGCATTTCAATCCGGCCGTGTCGCTCGTCTTCGTCCTGCGCCGGGAGATCAGCATCCGCGATGCGGGGCTCTATACGATTGCCCAGATCATTGGCGGCATTGTTGGCACCATTGCCGCCCACATCATGTTCGCACTGCCGCTGTTGCAAACCTCCAGCAGAATCAGGACCGGCGAGGCGCAGTGGTTTTCCGAGGGCGTGGCGACGTTTGGCCTCGTCGCCGTCATCCTGGCGGGACTGCGGTTTGACCGTAAGGCGGTGCCCTGGCTGGTCGGTCTCTACATCACCGCCGCCTATTGGTTCACAGCCTCGACCTCGTTTGCCAACCCCGCCGTCGCCATCGCCCGGTCGCTGACCGACACATTTTCTGGCATCCGCCCGCTCGATGTGTCGGGTTTTATCCTCGCGGAAAATGCCGGGGCCGTACTGGCCTTTGCCCTCATGTCGTGGCTGCTGCGAAGCCCGGTAGTGGAGCCACTTCCAATCACTCCCGAAAGCCAATCATGACCATCACCATCTATCACAACCCCGCTTGCGGCACCTCGCGCAACACCCTCGCCATGATCCGCCAAAGTGGGGAAGAACCCGAAATCATCGACTATCTCAAGACGCCGCCAACGCGGGCACGCCTGGTTGAACTGATCGCGGCGGCGGGCCTGACCGTGCGGCAGGCGCTTCGGCAGAAGGACACGCCTTACGCTGAACTCGGTCTGGGTGATGAAACCCTGTCGGACGACCAACTGCTCGATGCGATGGAGTCCCACCCCATTTTGATCAATCGGCCGCTTGTGGTCACGCCCATAGGGGTGCGCCTGGCGCGACCCTCCGAACTCGTGCTGGCAATCCTCCCCAACCCGAACATCGGGACATTCACCAAGGAAGATGGCGAAATCATCCGTGCTGAAGGCCCGACTCGTGACTGATGCATCCGACCTGCCGAATCTTGTCCCGGGCCTGTTCGATCGACCCGACCTTGAGCGTTTGACCGCCGCAAAGCTTGATCACAAGCCGCGCATTTTGCTGCTCTACGGCTCGTTGCGCGAGCGCTCCTATAGCCGCCTGTTGACCTTTGAAGCGCAACGCCTGCTCGATGCCATGGGTGCCGACACCCGCATCTTTCACGCGCATGGCCTGCCGCTCCCCGATGATGCTGCGGATGAGCATCCCAAGGTGCAGGAACTGCGCGAGGCCATGCTGTGGTCGGAAGGCCAGGTCTGGACCAGCCCGGAACGACACGGCGCGATGAGCGCGGTGATGAAGGCGCAGATCGACTGGATTCCCCTGCCCGGCGGCGCCATCAGGCCAACACAGGGACGAACGCTTGCGGTCATGCAGGTGTCGGGCGGCTCGCAGTCCTTTAACGCCGTCAACCAGATGCGCATTCTCGGCCGGTGGATGCGCATGGTCACGATCCCCAACCAATCCTCGGTTGCCAAGGCCTGGCAGGAATTCACGGCGGAGGGCCGCATGAAGCCCTCGTCCTGTCAACGGCGGAGTAAAATCCGGCCATTAGGCGGAGCAAGACCAGGCCACCTTTGGCGCGCGCATGAGACCGCCGGGAGGGCATAGCCCGAGCGGGGGTCTCATGTGCGCGTGCGATTTTTG
>NZ_JBTMWV010000044.1:0-7836 GCF_054489345.1 Devosia sp. A369
ACCGAAAGACGCCCGACTTCGCCTACTTCAATGCGCTGATGCCAATCCCGGCAGCGGCATAACCAGGGCCGAAATCCACCTAGAGATGCCCCAATAGCTGTTCAGACAAACCGAGCCAGCTCTCTTCTTCACTCAGCAAACTCAGCAAGATCGAGGGATACTGGTTTGACCATCCGTTCTCGAACAACAGCACCACAGTTCGCGGGGTGCGGGCGGGTCACGCGGCCATCGGATCGAATGGGCTGAATGGCCTAGGCTATTCGTTTGTCGATGGTTTTAGGGCAGCAGAGCAGACAACTGTCGGTCTTGAGGCCACCATTATCGGCACGTTTGCCGGCAATGGCGGGCTCGATCACACATTCAATACACTGGTGGGATACAGCGCAGGACGAGGCAAAGAAGACTCACCCGGCAGCGGTACGTTCCGCACGTGGTCAGGCACGAACAACGTTGCTGTCGGGTTTGGCGCCATGCAAAATTCTCTGGCGGCCATGAACAACGTCATCGTCGGCGGCGGTGCATCACTGGAGAACGAGAGTCCTTCGGCCCAGGTCATTATCGGCGCTAGTGCGAACCGCCTCGGTAAGGTGGGAAAAGAGAGCGTTTTTATCGGTAGCGGGGTCGCGTACAGCAAAGGCAGTACCGGAAACTCTGACGCGAACACTCGGAGCGTTCACATTGGATTCAACGCCGCACAGCAGGCCACCGAAGGATCTAGAAACACTTCTGTGGGAGCGATGTCCGCTTACAATATCGTAACGGGTGTCGACAACACACATGTCGGATACCTCACAGGTGTGGACGACTCCAGCGCTCCCGCTGCATCTCGCCAGATCGCTATTGGCGCTGTGGCGCGATCGCGTGTCAATGACACGATCACAATCGGCAATAGTATCTTAGAGACAACCGCCGGCCGCACTCGGATTGGCGGTGCTGCGCAGACTTCTGCGGTAATCGCTGGGGTATATGGATCAACAACGGCAGATGCGGCAAACCTTGTGGTCCTCTCGACGGGTCAAATTGTCCGCTCCACGTCCTCGGGTGAGTTTAAGACCGACATCGAGCCGCTGACTGATGAGTGGGCAGATAAGGTTCTTGAACTGGAGCCCGTCTATTATCGCTCCACTTGCGAGGCCGACAACCCCGAATGGGGTTGGTATGGCCTCGTTGCCGAAGATGCAGCCCAGATTGACCCACGTTTCGCCTCTTGGGATAGGAAGCCTGTTGTCGATGGCGAAGGCAATCCGGTAATTGATGAGTTTGGTCATCAGGTGCTTGAGGACTTACCAGCGCCAAATGGTGTTCCTTATGGGCGTCTGAGCGTGAGCTTGCTCGTGGTCATCAAGAAGCAGCAGCGGCAAATTGATGACCTTGTCGCTAGAGTGCGCGCTCTGGAGCACAGCTAAACGGGCGAGGATACCTCCATCAGCCTTTGTCCCGGACGGGCGGGCTTCTTGCCTCCCGGAGTGGGCTAAGCTGGGACGGTAGCGCTCGGCTGGCGTTTGACGGCTTTGGAGAGTGCGGACCCAATACGCATGGCCGGTTTCTCCACCAGCAAGAAAATAACCTGCGCGGCGGCGACCGTGATTGCACAAGCAATAATGAACGCCGGCCATCCTGTTAATCCCTGCTTGGCAACCACCACGGAAACCGGGAAATGCAACAGATACACACCAAAGCTCATTTCCCCGAGCCAGCGCATCACCCGAGCGATGGGCTCGGGTGGGTTTGCGGTAGACGCCGCGACATAGACGGCCAAGCACGTCACTGCGCCGAATAGGACCGCCTCGGCCGTCGCGACATGAACGGAGTTCGAAAAGTCGTATTTGATGGCAACGGTCGCCACGAAAAAGGCAAGAGCGATGACGGTCATGAGGGCCATTCCGTTGCTCCAGGACAACGTAGCCCGATTGATTGCCGCCCAGATGCCAAAGGCAAAATAGAAGGCGTACGCTGGGAATTGAGCATAGTCTACCCACGATGGGGCGCGGAAACCGTAGAGCACATCCCATGCCACCAGAACGGCAAAGCCGAGAGCGCATAGCAGAGCCGACACGAGCTTCGGCGCGAGCGCCACGAGGGCAACGGCAATCGGGAATAGAGCGTAAAAAACCCACTCAATTCCTATCGACCAACCGGCCACGACAAGAGACGATCGGGCTGGAGCAGAGAAGCCGAACACAAACGCGCCGTTTGCGACAACCCTCCCTATGTCCAAGCCTGAGCAGGCCCCCATGATGCACTGTTTGACTGGGCCATAAAGGTTGAATGCCATCACGAGGTAGAACAGCGGGGCAATTCGGAAAAAGCGTTTGATGAAAAATGCAGCCACCTCCCGCGCCGAGCCGGTGCGCATGTCGCCATATGCCACATACATGCTCACGCCGCTGAGAACAAAAAAACCAATTACGGCGTAGATGGCGCCCCGGTCGAGAAAGCCGGAAACGAACGCGGGCACGCTTAGAGAGCCCCAAGTCACGTAGTGGTAAATCACTACCAGCGCGGCCAAAATACCCCGCAGCCCATCGAGCGCATCAATTCGTTTCAATGAAAAAATCCCATCTTGGGTGACGGCACCATGTATGGCGCCGGCCAATTTTGTCAACGCGTAAGCCGACGCCTCCATGCTCGTCACCGTCACAGCAGAGGACGATAACCCGCGTCCAACATCAATGGAGACCACCATGATCAAGCTCTAAAGGAGTTGGCGAGCTCATGGCTGAATGGCGCGGCTCATGGCCTGCCGGACGGTCTCTGGGGCTAGTTCCGACGTACGTAATCCGCAAGTACGGCCAGCCGTAGGGACTCCGCTGCTGACACGGCCGCGCGCTCCTGCGCGTCAGTGACAGCCTGATTGTTGGCTAGAACCTGGTTATTGGTGCTGTAGCTAGCGGAAGCCGATCTTGTGGCGGTGAAGATGACCTTGCCATCTTCAAGGATGTTCATCGTCACTGTGACATTCGCGACTCTGGGAGCAGGGCCAGACGTCGACGTCATCATCCCCCGCTGTGAACCAGTCGATACTGTTGCCATCATTACGGGCGCGTCGTCACTTGGTCGAAAGCTAAGCCCGAGGCGTTGATAGACTACCTGTTCAAGCCGCGAGCTGGGCGCCGCATAGGCGAAAGCAATGTTTGACGCTGAAGGCGTATTGGCGCCGCCGTAAACGGGAGAAAAAGAGCACGCGGCCAATGAGGCGGCCGCCGCTAAAAACAGTGCTGACAATGATAAAGTCTTGAGCATTTTGCCCCCCGCTCGAAACGCCGTGAACATGTCCAGAGCATCGGCGCGGTGTCAACCGTTCTAGATCAAGATCGGCGAGGTTAGCAGGGGCACCCCGAGTTGCGCAGTCCCACGGCCCTCTCTACCAACAGACCCCAAGCAGGCTGCAGGACTGCGCGCCGCAGCGTATCGGGGCAGGGATTATTGTAAAGGTCGGGCGGCGTGGTGCATGGCGTGCCCGGGCGCTCATTCTCGGTCGGGCTTGCCTCGGACCGCGTCGGAAGACATCAGGTGCAGGATCGTCACATCTGTCGGTGGGAGATGCGCCAGCTCGATTGCGATGTCGACCGCTTCATCGATCAAGGCGAGCAGTGGCGCAGCGTCGGGTTCGCGCGACAGAACGGCCATTGCCTGTTCGAGATGGTCTCTGGCCTGCACGTAAAGCGGGTGAGGCAGGGTGGTTGGCTTCATTATCACGCTCCGGGAGCCCCGCGTTTATGGTGGGGCTGAAATGGTTGCCGGGCGTGCATGGCTTGCATATCAATTTGAACGAAATTGCGAGCACTGCGTGGATGTGATTCACTCCGCCGTGGAAATGAGACGTGCTGTTCGGCTGTCCGCCGCTTGGCTGCTGACTGATCTTTGGTACCAAGGATCAGCGCGAAGGACGCGCCGCTGATGGCGGTAAGAGCGACAACGACAATTATCAGAGTGGCCATAACTTTCACTCCCGCGTGGATGAAACATGGGCCTGGCACGGGGCGGTTGTGCCGGCTTCCTGTGTCTCAACGGACGGAACTCGTGAGTGGGCGGGTAGGTTCCAACGACCAAAGCTCTGATATTTATATGATATTTATCGGACAAGGCCGCTCAGCGCTTGCCGTGCTCATGCCGTTCAATCACCCCAGCGGTCGGCTGGTTTTCGTTCACGCTGGGACTTCTGCCGTTCCGCCGAACTCGCATAGAGCCGAACGAGCGAAAGTGAGTTGGGGCCCTGCAGGTAAACTCTGGCACGCAGCGGTCCTGACCGGCCGCTTCCTCGTACCAGTTCTTCCCCGAGAGCCAAGAACGCAGCATGCTCCGGTGTGTCGGCGATGATCCGGTATTCAGCGAGCTCGATGACACTCGTCCGGCAGTCGATAACTCGAAACTCTTTCGGCATCCAATCCCCCCGGGCTGGGCCCCGGACCGTCGATCTTCGTCGCACTTCGTTAAATTATGGAGACTACCCATGAGCGCCGTTTACCGCCGCTGCCCTCTGGCCGAACTCTAGTTCAACAGAACCCAGGTCAGCCAGAGCACGGCGGTCGCTGCAAAGACGGAGATGGTCACATCGACGGCTTTCTCGCGTGCGCGCCGGCGCCCTAGGTCGGTTACCTCTCCCGGCTCTGCGTTGGTGTGTGCGGCGTCGCCCGCCGATCCACGCAGCACCCGGTCCATCCGGAATCGCTCGGGCGGAGCACCCCATTTTAATCGCCTGAACGCAAACAAGTTTGACCTGCTGTTCTGGGCATCGATCTTTGGCTCGCGATCCATTGTCAAATTCTGCCAGCCTGGGCCGGCGTGGTCCAGCGGTCTTCATCCCAACCCTTAATCCACCATCAACAGGAGGCCGTCATGGCCAAACTCAATGCGGAGCAAGTGTTCCGCGCGAAAGCGCCTGCCATCATGGCGCAGCTCATTCGGGACTTTCCTATTACGCCGGTGGATGCCGCTGCGATCCTCGGCAACCTCGGGCATGAGAGCGCCGGCCTAACCATCCTGCAGGAGATCAAGCCCACGGTTCCCGGCTCCAAGGGTGGCTATGGCTGGGCTCAGTGGACCGGGCCGCGCCGGCATGCCTTTGAGGCTTATTGCGCCCGTACCGGCAAAGACCCAGCCAGCGACGAGGCCAACTACGCCTATCTGTTCCTCGAGCTCAAGGGCATCGAGGGCAGCGAGAAGGCCGCCATCGGCAAGCTGGTGGCGGCCAAGGGGCTCGACGCCAAGGTCGAAGCATTCGAGCGGGCGTTCCTGCGGGCAGGGGTGAAGCACTATCCCAGTCGCAAACAGTGGGCCGCCGTGGCCCTCGATGCGTGGCGGGCCAAGGGCAGCACCGGCATTCCCATCCCCAAGCCCACGCCGGAGCCGCAGCGCCCGCCGGAGACCGCGAAGCCCGAGCGGGGCAGGGCAGTCCCCATCATTGTCGCCGTTGCCACCCTGGCCGCCCTCGCAGCGGCCTTTTTCTTTGTCCGCTTCTAGGAGAACCTGACCATGTTGACTTCGATCATCCAATCTGCCGCCGCCGGCTGGATCTGGCGCCGCGCGCAGGAACTCGGTTCGCTCGCCACGATCTTTGTCCCGATCTATCTGGCAATGCCTCAGAGCATGAAGAACGACGTTCATGCCATTTTCTCGGGGCAGGGTGGCGGGCTGACCATTTCGGCCGCCATTGGCCTTGGCTGGTACGTCTGGACCCAGCTGCAGTCCTATCGTGCCACGACCGTTGCCCAGGTTGTCACCAAGGCCGGACAGAAGATCCTCCCCAAGCCTGACAGTGCGGCTATGGGGCGTGTGGAGACGCAGGCTAAGGCCGCGCCAAAGCGCCAGACGCTATGGGAACGCCTGACCGGCAACTGACCCAGTCGGGCGGCTCCGGCCGCCCGTTCCTCACTCAAGTCGGGGTGCGCCGTGGCAGATGATCTTTCTACCGTCCTTGCAGCTATTGAAGCCATGCGTTCCGATGTTCGGGAAGACCTGGCCGCCGAGCGCCAAAGCCGCAAGGACATTCATGAGCGGCTGGGCAGGCTGGAGAACACTGTTGCGGTTGACGTGGCGGTTTCGGCTCAGGCGCGGGACAAAACCGACGAGCGCCTTGCCGGCATCGAAAAGACGTTGGCCGAAGATGTAAAGCCGCCGGTTGAGGAGTTCAAGCGGATGAAGATGGTCGGGATGTCTGTCATCGGACTGGCAGGCCTCGGCGGCACGGCTCTTGGGGCTTCACTGTTATGGTGGAGCGAGCAGGTAGGCGGCGCTATCCGGCATTTTCTGCGCATCCCATGACCCTGGCCGAGCTGACGGCGATTCTCTCCCGCGTCTGCCGGGACCATCCCGAGCTGGCGGCTGACGAAAAGGTCAGGCGCTATATCCTGCTGGTGGTGGAGGAGGGGCGAAAGCTGCCCAAATCGTGAGTTGACCTGTTCTCATTGTGTTCTCATTTTCCGCTTTTTCGGAGGCTGTCATGCTGGGTACTCACGACCACGACGCATCGTTCACAGTTCAGGAATCAGTTGAGCTTGATCGGCTCCGGCGCGAGGGGAAAGAGCGTCCACCCTATGCCGATATGGCGAAGATCAGGGAATGGCTTGCAGAGCATCGGAAGCGCTGGCGCGCGGCAGGGAATATGCCTTGGCCGGATAGGCCTTCGTCATAGTGAATTTACATATTCCGCCATGAGGGAGGTCGGAGGCTCACCAGCTCCCCCCGACCTTCGTTGCCGCCTGGACTTACCATGGTGCTGGCCAGGCCCTCGAATGGATGAATAGCGGGGGAGGGGCAGAGCGTCACCCCGGCATAAATGCCGGGTCTGAGCAGTGGCGACCGCGGCAAGGTGAATGCTGAGCAGCTATTGCTCGCGATCGTCGACGTACAGGCGCCAAGTGCCATCAGCATTTTGGCCAATTGCAATCGCATTCTCTGCCGATAGACCGCTTTCCTGCAACTTGGCCACCAGAGCTTCGTCGTCGGCTATCTCGGCTTGAAGTGCAGAAATAGCGGCCTGATGGTCAGCGATTGCCGCGTCTACCTCGGCTCCGTCGTGATTGACGTCGCCTTCTAGGGAGCTAAGCAAAATTATTGTCAGCTCTCCGGTCGGCAATGCGGCAATTTTTTCCCCAGCGCCCAGCTGCCCGATGGCATCAACTACTGTGCCGTAGTTCTCGACAATTTCGCCACCTTTGTTGGCGGACGCGCCTGGGGGCGTGGCCGGCGCTTCGACCGACTGAGCTGGTGGCTGTTGGGCTAAAACTGAATTTGCAGATACAATCGCCAATGCGCTGGCGATGCCAATTGCTGCAATTTTATTCATGATCATTCCTCTCGGATTGCAGGACGTCAGTCGGAAAAGGCTGAGAAAATGACACCCCGCTGGGATACGGGATGCCTAAGCTTACTTCGAAACGGTACCGGTGGTGCTGGTAACGAAGTTGCCTTCCTTACAAAGCTGTACCGTGAGTTTCTCGATATCGACCTTGGAGCCGTCCTCCAGCCAGCCTTCACCAGAGGCGCTAGTCGGAGTAGGCGGGGTTGTGATCGCTTCGTCACTGTCACTGACGGCGCTGTCGTCGGCAGACCGAAGCAGGTCGCACTTTGCCTGGACTTCCTCGACCTGATCGGCAGGCACCGCCATTCCCCCGATCATGTGTTCTTCCTGGGCTACGGCAAGGCCTGGCAGGGCCATAGCGGTAGTAATGGCAGCGATCGATAGAATTGATCTGACATTCATTGCATTGTAAGCGCGAAGCCGATCCCGTCTGACATTGGCTTACCCAGGGGGGTATAGGCACCGCAGCTTTTGCTGACGATGTGAGTTCCTATGTCTGCGCCTATGCCCAGTGATAGAAGTTTCCAGTTGCT
>NZ_JBTMWV010000045.1:0-3469 GCF_054489345.1 Devosia sp. A369
AAAAATCGCACGCGCACATGAGACCCCCGCTCGGGCTATGCCCTCCCGGCGGTCTCATGTGCGCGCCAAAGGTGGCCTGGTCTTGCTCCGCCTAATGGCCGGATTTTACTCCGCCGTTGACACGCTCCAGCGTGCCGAACTGTTCGGCGACGATATAGGGGGCGTGATTGGGCAGCATGATGCCGCCCGCGCCGACGCGGATGGTCTTGGAGCCGGCCGCGATATGAGCCAGCACGATCGAGGTGGCTGCACTGGCGATGCCCGGCATATTGTGATGCTCGGCGACCCAGATGCGGTTATAGCCCCATTGCTCGGCATGGGCCGCCAGATCGCGGGCGTTGTCCAATGCGGCTCTTGCGTCGGTCTCTTCGGTAACGCGGACGAGCTCGAGAATGGAGAGTGGCGCCATGGATCGTTCCTTGCTGATCTCGAGGGGCTCCTAAGCGGAGCCATCCTCCATTTATCTTGACGTTATATGGAGGCAGCCTCAATCCAACATTGGGAGAGAGCGATGACCGTGGCTGCGGTGCGGCATGAGACCCCGGGTTTGCGCGCTGATGCAAGGCGCAACCGCGACAAGATCCTAAGTGTCGCCATGCAGTCCTTCGCGTCGCATGGCGTTGGCGCCTCGTTGGAGGAGATCGCCAAAGCGGCAGGCGTTGGTGCCGGCACGCTCTATCGTCATTTCCCGTCGCGCGAGGCTCTGCTGGTCGCAGCGCTGCAGGATAGCCAGGTGGCGCTGCGGGCGCAGGCATGCCAAGCCCAGCAGATAGCCGATCCTGACGCCGCGTTGTCCGCCTGGCTCGCGGACCTGCAGGCTTATCTGCGCACCTTTAACGGGCTGCCGGAGCCGGTCCTAGCCGCCGTCAAGCAGCGCGCCTCGCCCTTGGCTCTATCCTGCGACGAGCTGGTATCGATCACGGGTGAATTCCTCGTACGAGCGCAACAGCATGGTCAGGCGCGCGCTACGATCACGGCCAATGATCTGTTTCTCAGCACGCTCGGCCTAGCCTGGGTGCTTAATCGGGCAGAGAGTTGCGGGGCCTCGTCACCAGGGCTGAACGCCATCCTTGCGCACGGCTACCTGGATCGGCAGGTGTAATTCGGCGCGATCACCTGCCCCGCCGGTGATTGAGATTTCAATGACTTGCCGTGCCAATCGGCGCCCAAAACCACGCGCCTATTCACACTCAAGGTAGTAAACGCCACTAGGATGAATGTCGGTATCTGGCGGGCAATGCAGCCCTGTCAGAGCCGCGTTTTCTTTCATCCAATTCGAAGATTGCTTTTTCAATTCAGGCGACGGTGTCGCATATATTTATAGACTGTGTTCCGGGATACTCCCAAGGCTTTAGCGGTCTCGCTGACATTGTTGCTATTTTCGCGCAGCAACTCGTTGATCTGACGCGTAATCAACCCGCGCAGGCCGATGGAAGCAGGCTCGGGTCTGTGGGCGCCGTCATCGCCCAGCACCTGGATCACATGATCAGTTTCGATCAGATCCTCGGCCACCAGCAGGCTGAGCTGGAACAATGCCGAACGCAGCTCGCGCATATTGCCGGGCCATTCATGATGCGCCAGTATGTCCATGGCGCTCTCGGTTATCGCCAAGGTCGGGTCAAGGTCACGCAGCATGAACCGTGTCACCGTGGCGAAGTCGCGGCGCTCCCGCAATGGCGGCAGATTGAGCTGGACAACGCCAAGCCGGTAATAAAGGTCAGAGCGGAAACGCTTATCGACGATGGCCGCGGTCAGATCGATATTGGTGGCTGCTATGACTTGGACGTCAACTTTTTGCGTCGCGGTGCCGCCGACCGGTCTGACTTCGAACTGATCGAGAAAACGCAGCAAGGCCACCTGGCCCAGTAGCGGCAGGTCACCAATTTCGTCGAGGAACAGGGTGCCGCGGTCAGCAGCGCGGGCGAGGCCCGGCGCGCCTTCCTTGCGCGCACCGGTGAAGGCGCCCTGAGCATAGCCGAACAGCTCGGCTTCGAATAATTGCTCGGGCAGGGCGCCACAGTTCACCGGCACGAAGGCCCCGGTGCGTCCACTGGCGGCGTGGATGTGACGGGCGACGATCTCTTTGCCGGTGCCGCTCTCGCCCAGAATAAGGAATGGGGGTTTGCGGCGCACCGCCCGTTGTACTTTCCCCAGTTCGGCCTGCAACACCGGGTCGTCGGCGACAAAGCCGGTCACCATCACCGCCGGTGCGGCCGTAACGATGCTGGCCTGAGTCTGTCGGTTGCGGCTTTCCGTCATCGGTCGTCCGGATGATTGTACAGCATATTGGCTTCCGAACAGGTCGCGCAGGCTCGGCGTCGGACTATCGGCCAGATGGCCAAGCGCACTGGCGAAGCTGGTGTCGAAGATCGCCTCAAATGCCGTACCGGGACGAACGCTTAGCCCGGAGAGCAGGGCGCGGCCGCGTTGGTTTATCGCTTGCAGGTGACCCTGGGAATCGAACGACATGAGCCCGCCGCTGACCGAGTTCAACAGCTCGAAGCGGGAGTGGAACAGTAGGACCAGATGCTCCTCCTGCTGTCGCAGGAACAGGCTGTTCTCAATATGCGTCGCCGCCATCTGCATCAGCACCAGCGTATGTGCGTTCCGAGCCCGACAATCCGAGGACGCGTCCAGCACACCGGCCAGCTCGCCGTCCGAGTGGAACACTGGGGCGGCAAAGCAGCTCACATCGGAATGGGTGTGGAAGAAATGTTCTTCACCGTGAACGATCAAGGGCTGTCGAATGGCGGCGGCTGTGCCCATGGCGTTGGTGCCGCGCAACTCTTCCAGCCAGACCGATCCGGGCAGGATTGCCTTGCCGGCCTTGCTGTCGCGGAACTGACCGTCTGAGACTGTTTCTAGGACCGTCCCCCGGGCGTTGCCGAACGCGATCATGAAATTGCTGCCGGCGATCTGCTGATACAGCGCCTGCATTTGGGATGCGGCAAAGCGATGCAGCAATTCATCCTCGTCCCGCTGCTGCCTGAGCTCGCGCGCCGTGAGCTGCGCATTATGGGCCGTTCCCATCGGATCAAGGCCGAGCTCGAGGCAGCGGTTCCAGCTATCGGAAATATGGGGCGCGATGAGGTGCGGGTCGATCGTCCCGCCATGCAGCAAGGTGATCCGTGCGCGTTTGAGGCGCTCCGAACGTGAGAGCATCAATTCCTCCAGGCTGTATCCGCGGGTCTTGAGCCTGCGTGATGAAGTCGAGCCTACACCATGATCAAGACCTTGTAAAACATACTGAAATCGCTCTGTTCAAGTGCTCATTTTCTGAACAGTCGAACCGCCGCAATGCCAAGTTTGAGCAATTCGACCAATGCGAGATCTGGTGCGGGTCGAGCTGAGAGCGGCGGTGCAAAATTAGTCCACGGTAGCGGCGGGATAGTCCCGCTTCGGGCGGCGTAAAAGTCGGCCACCTATCTTCCTTCTGCGACGCTTGCAGGAGGGTTGGGGATCTATACCG
>NZ_JBTMWV010000046.1:0-2750 GCF_054489345.1 Devosia sp. A369
GGTATAGATCCCCAACCCTCCTGCAAGCGTCGCAGAAGGAAGATAGGTGGCCGACTTTTACGCCGCCCGAAGCGGGACTATCCCGCCGCTACCGTGGACTAATTTTGCACCGCCGCTCTCACATCGATTGGTCGATCTCGCTTGCACCAGGAGCCACGTACATCGCGGCAAGGCTGGGGACGAGCACATGACCCAGCGCAGCAGTCCGAGCGCCTGCACCAGCCCAGCAAGCCCCCCTGCCCCAATCGAGAGCGCCGCCAGCAAGCTACCGCGCGTCCCCAGTTGAGGACACCAGCACCGACCCAAACGGCTCGTCGCCTGTGCTCAAGGCCTGGGCGGCCAGTTCGACAAAACGCTGCAAATGCTTGCGATCCACGTCAGTAATCACGGCCTGTCCTCTCATTTCAATGCATGTAACGCGATGGTAACTCGCTTTGCCGAGCGGCCCAATCGATGTCGGCGAGCTGGCAGCCTAACGGCCATGTGGTCAGCGGGGAACGTGAGCCTTTCGCGCTCCGAAGGCAACGACACCAAGAAGCGTTGATCAGTTCATGATGACTTCGGCAGCCTCCGACTCCATGCCGGCCGGGCCGCAGCTCGTGCGGCGTCAAACATCAACAGGATAAGGCCGCCGACCCGTTTTTGGGTTAGCCCACGCCCGAGGAGGGCGTTAACGTCTTGTTAACGAGGGCACCCCGCAAGTCGGGGGATGGGCGGGGGACAGTCCGTGAACAGATAGCAGTTGAATTGGCCGGCGCAGCATAGCGGCTGCGGCGGCGCTGTTGCCTATGCTGATTTCGGGACATTGCGCTGCCGGCTACTTGCCGGGATGGCCGGCACGGCGCTGCTGGCCAGCGTGCCGGGGGCCAGTGCGGAAGGTCTGGTCTTCACCTGGAGCGGGGGTGATACCAGCCCGGGCTATGCGCGCCCACCCAACTGGGATCCCATCGTCCTGGATGCGGACGGAAATGTCGTCGAGACAACAGCCACACTGCCATCCGAAGGCGACTGGGCGATCGTCACCAGCGGCACGCCAACGATGAGCAATAGGGGGTGGTCCGCCCTCGGGCTCGACCTCAGTGGCGGGCTGTTCACCATCAGAAGCAGCAAACAGAATTTCTCGGATTATACCGTCGACATGCTGAAGCTCAGTGGGACCGGGCAGCTCAGCATTGGCCGCGATGAGCAATTCGGTCCGAGCGCGTTTTTCACACGCGACACCACGATAACGGGCGGCGCGGCGTCCGGCTTCGGCATTTTGAATGCCACGAATTCGATCTCGCAATCGGGCGGCGACGTCAGCCAGCTGACGATCAATACGCCGCACTACACCCAGTCTGGCGGCACCCCTGAGCGCCGCCGTGACCACCGATGTTTACGAACTGACCAGCGCCGAAGCGCTGTCGATCGGCGCGACCATCGACGCCTCGGAGGCCTTCATGCTCCGGCCCGACAGCGGGACAGCGATTGTCGACGCCGCGCTCACGGGTACCGGCAGGCTGATCAAGTCCGGCAGCGGCGCCGTGGTGTTGACGAACGACAATGACTTCACCGGCTCCGTCGTGATCGCCGCCGGCGTGCTGGAACTTCGCAACGGCAATGCCTTGGCCGACACCAGTGCGGTGAGCATCGCCAATGTGGCGGGTGCAACGCTCCTACTGACCGATTCCGAGACCATCGGCTCATTGTTGGGCGGCGGCTCCGAGGGCGGCTCCGTGCAGATCGCCGATGGCATGACGCTGACGGTGGGCGACGAGACCGACACGACTTTCCTCGGCACCATCGGCGGCGAAACTGCTGCCTTGGTCAAGCAGGGGGTCGGCACGCTGACGCTGGGCGGCGGGATCATGCTGGGCGGCCTGTCGGTGACCGGCGGGACGCTGCAGATCGGCACCGGCATGTCGACCGACATGGCCTCGTTCGAGTCGGCGACGATTGACCACGGCGCGACGCTCTATGTGGCGGAAGGCGCGACACTGACGATCCGTGTCCCCAACAACATCGTCAACAACGGTCATCTCATCAATTTTGGCACGGTGCATGACGATCTCGACAATGCCGCCGCGTTCGACAATTACGCGGTGTACAACGCCGATATCGCCAGCAATACCAGTGACATCAACAACCATGCGCCGGGCGTGTGGACCGGCAAGGTGCTGACCAACGCCGGCCAGATCAATAATTTGAGTGGTGCCCACTGGGTGGGTGATGTTGTCAGCAATAATGGCGGCATTCGCAATGCGGCAGGCGCCAGCTGGATAGGCGACCTCTCGACCAATGGCGGCGTCTCCAACAGCGGGACTTGGACCGGCAACGTCTTGGCTGCCTATGACCAGATTCACAATGAGAATGGTGCCCACTGGGTGGGCGACATTGTGGGGAACAGCAACGCTATTTTCAACAAGGCGGGCGGCAGCTGGAGCGGCAGCGTGATCGGCAATGGCGGAGGCGGCACGTTTGGGCAGATCCACAATTACGGGACCTGGATCAACGGCACAGTGGCGGGCAACGCCGGCATGATCCTCAATCTGAACGGGAGCTGGAGCGGGGATATCCGCGGTAACAGCGACTTCATCAGCAACAACACCAATGAGTCGGTTCTCAACCCGAATGGCGTGAACCAGGGTAAGCGCGAAGCCGATCCCGTCTGACATTGGCTTACCCAGGGGGGTATAGGCACCGCAGCTTTTGCTGACGATGTGAGTTCCTATGTCTGCGCCTATGCCCAGTGATAGAAGTTTCCAGTTGCT
>NZ_JBTMWV010000047.1:0-2518 GCF_054489345.1 Devosia sp. A369
GGTGAAGGGTTTGGGATGCCGCTTGGCGTCGCAAAGCCACCCATGCAGGAACCCGCGGTCCGCACGCTTTGCGCTATGGGGTTTGTTGTTTTGGTGCGGTTGGGCGGATGCCAGGAACTGGGGCACCAAGTGTTCCAGGCGCGTCCAGCGGTCGGCGCTCAGGCCTGTTGAAGGCCCGGTTGAACGCGCTTTTCGTTGGATTGGTGGGCATAACGGCGATCGCTGCGGCGCTGGGCGCAAACCATCCCATCGGCCGGTGACGTGGCGCGACCGTTTGAACAAGTTGGTCATGCCGGGTCATGGACGGTCTCCCGGTTCGAGGGCTTGGCGGCAGGTGGTGCGCGCGGCCGGCACGCGGTGGCGAAGGTCTCGATGATCACCATGGCGCCGCCACAGCAAGGGCATGGCGGTTGGTGATCGGCGGGCTCTTCGGCTGCCGGTTCGTCCGGCGTCGGCGCGACCTTGAGCAATTCACGAGCCTGCGCAATGCAGTCCTTGCGGGCCGAGCCAGCGAGCAGGCCGTAATGGCGGATGCGGTGGAACCCGCGCGGCAGAACGTGGATCAGAAAGCGGCGGATGAACTCCTCGGCGGCGATCGTCATCACCTGCTGCCGTTCGGCACCGGTGCGGCGATAGTTCTTGTAGCGGAAGGTGACGCCGGCCCCGTCGAACGCGATGAGACGGCTGTTGGAGATCGCCACCCGGTGAGTGTAGCGGGAGAGATAGGCGAGCACCGCCTGCGGCCCGGCGAAGGGCGCCTTGGCGTAAACCACCCAGCGCTTCTTGCGGACCGGCGCGAGGTGCCTCTGGAAGGCGCGTCGGTCGCTGAGCCCGGCCATCTTGCCGAAGAAAGTGAGCCGGCCAGCATCGTAAAGCTCGATTAGGCGGGTCATGAACAATCGCCGGAACAACGCGCCGAGCACCCGCACCGGCAGCAGGAAGGCCGGGCGCGATGATATCCATTGTCCATCCGGGCCAATGCCGCCACCGGGCACGATCATGTGGATATGGGGATGGTGGGTCATGGCTGAGCCCCAGGTATGGAGCACGGCGGTGATGCCGATGCGGGCACCCAGGTGTTTTGGATCGGCAGCAATCGTCAGCATGGTCTGCGATGCCGCCTTGAACAGCAGATCGTAGACCTGCGCCTTGTTGTGGAAGGCGATATCGGCGATCTGGGCAGGCAGCGTGAACACGACATGGAAGTAGCCGACCGGCAGAAGATTGGCCTGCTGGGCTTCGAGCCAGGTGCGGGCCGCGGCGCCCTGGCACCGGGGACAATGCCGGTTGCGACAGCTGTTGTAGGCGATGCGCTGATGCCCGCAGTCAGGACAGGCTTCGACGTGACCGCCGAGGGCAGCGGTGCGGCAGGCCTCGATCGCCGACATCACCTTGAGCTGGTCCAGGCTCAGATGCCCGGCATGGGCGATCCGATAGGCAGGGCCGGAAGCACGGAAGATATCGGCGACCTCGATGGCGGCGCGCACCGGCTCAGGTGGGCGGCGGCTTGTCCTCCATCAGTGCCATCAGCCGGTCCAAAGGACTGGCGACCGCCCGGATCGTGCGGGTCGAGACCTTGGTGTAGAGCGCAGTCGTCTCGAGCTTGCTGTGCCCGAGCAGCACCTGGATGACGCGAATATCGACGTCCTGTTCCAGCAGGTGAGTGGCAAAGCTGTGCCGCAAGGTGTGCGGGCTGACGCGCTTGCGAATGCCCGCGACCTCGGCCGCTTCCTGCACCGCACGATGCAGTTGCCGCGACGAGATCGGATCGGTGCAAGAGCGGCCCGGGAACAGCCAGCCATGCGGCAGCATGACGCCCCGCCGCTTACCCTCGCGCCACCACAGCCGCAGCAGTTCCAGCAGCTGCGGCGAAAGCATGGCGTTACGGTCCTTGCGCCCCTTGCCCTCTTCGATCCGGATCAGCATGCGGGTGCTGTCGATATCGTCGACCTTGAGGTGGGCAACCTCGGAGACGCGTAAGCCGGCGCCATAGGCCACCCCGAGTGCGGCCTTGTACTTGATGGTTGGCGCCGCCGCGAGCAGACGCGCCGCTTCCTCCACGCTCAGCACATCGGGCAGCTTGCGCTGATATCGCGTGATCACCAGTACGCGGGCCAGATCGCGCCGCTTCAGCGTCACCTCAAACAGGAAGCGCAGCGCCGAGACCGCGCCATTGATGGTGGAGGGGCTAACGCTGTTCTCATGCTGATGGAGCTGAAAACGCCGGATATCCTCGCTTGTGGCGGTATCGGGAGCGCGCCCCAGAAACGCAGCGAAGCGCCGGACGTGCCGGACATAGTCGTGCTGGGTATGCGAGCCCAGGCCGCGCATCAGCATATCCTGCTGCATCCGCTGGCGGAGCGGTGTGACGGCAGCGTCGGTCGACGGGGTAGCCATGGCAAGTTCCTCTGGTTGAAGGGAACTCCATCGTCAGATCAGGTGCGGCTTGATCCCAAGTCTATAATGAAACCGCGACCACGCCGCACCCGCCCTCCCGCAAAGCGGGTTCGTGCATGGG
>NZ_JBTMWV010000048.1:0-2419 GCF_054489345.1 Devosia sp. A369
ACATCGAGATGTTCTACAACCCGACCCGCAAGCACGCCCGCAATGGTATGCTCTCACCTGTCGAGTTCGAGCGACGACACCAAACCTAACCCCGAAGGTGTCTACAGAACGCGGGGCTATTCACATACGGGCTCTCGTTAAAATCCGTCGTAGAGCAGTTTTTCGCCGCCGTGCCCCTGCTTTCGAACGCCGCTTTGCCGTCACGCCGCAGCTTTCCGCGATAGAGATGCCGAACTGCAAGAGGTCGTTGCCGTCGAATGTAGGCCTCGCTGGCCTCTCTTTGCGCTGAACCAGCGTTCGACACCTTCCTCACGAGTTTACTAGCGGGCGGCCTTACAGCGTTGACAGAAACGCCCGGAGGCTTGCTTCATACAGCGATGGATCGAGCTTCCAAGACTGGATGTGATCCGCTGCAGTGCGGAGGTAGGACGTCGGAGCGCTGCGCATTGCGACGAGACGATCACTGCTGCCGATCGGCACGATCTGGTCAATGAATCCGTGAGACAAAAACAACGGTCTATCCAGGCGTGCGAGCGCGTCCGTGGTTTCCGCCTTCCCAAGAGAAACTGGTGAGAACCAGTCGCTAAAGAGCAGAGCACCCCGCGCCAGGATCGGGGCGAGTGGTAAATGCATCTTCTCGATCTGGTCGGTCAGGATGGCGTCGAAACTAAGGGCAGGGGCATCAAGGACAATCGCAGAAATCGCTTCACTCTGTTCCGAGTGAAGCATGAACTGACCGACGATGCCGCCGCCCATCGACTCAGCAATCAAAATGACGGACGGCGCCCCATTTTTCAAAGCGTAGCGAACGGCGCGCTCAAGGTCTGGCCATTCGGTAAGGCCAAATGCATAGAGCCCGCTAGGGTCGACGGGCGAACCGCCGTCACCGCGATAACTGATCATCAAGACCGGGTGTCCGGCATCGTGAAATGTCGGGAGGAAACGGTAGCCATTTTGTCTGCGGCCGCCGATGCCGTGAACAAATAGCGCCCACGGCGCCGCCGCGCCAGATGCCTCAGCTGTCCGTCGTCAGATCATTTGGCTCAGATTGGATCGCGGATTATCGGAGTGTCGGTCTCGTCTTTTGGGTGATGTTAAGCGGCGAGCTTGCGGTGCTGCAAGCGGCGATGTTGGATAGTCTGGCGTTTGATCCTTTCGCGTTGTGTGATGATGGCTGCGGCCCTGCCGAAGTAGGCGTCGGCCGGTGTTACGTTATCGAGGCTCTCGTGATAGCGCCGGTGGTTGTAATGCTCGACGAAGGCGCTGATCTGGGCCTCGAGGTCGCCGGGCAGGAAGTAGTTCTCCAGCAGGATGCGGTTCTTGAGGGTCTGGTGCCAGCGTTCGATCTTGCCCTGCGTCTGGGGATGCATTGGAGCGCCCCGAACATGGCTCATGGCCTGCGCCTCGATATAATCGGCCAGTTCGCCGGCGATGTAGCTCGGGCCATTATCGCTGAGCAGGCGGGGTTTGTGATGCACATGGGCCTGGTCACACCCTGAAGCTGCCAGCGCCATGTCCAACGTGTCGGTAACGTCCTCGGCCCGCATGGTGCTGCACAGCTTCCAGGCGATGACGTAGCGCGAGAAGTCGTCGAGCACGGTGGACAGATACATCCAGCCCCAGCCGATGATCTTGAAGTAGGTGAAGTCGGTCTGCCACATCTGGTTGGGCCGGGTAGTCTTGGTATGGAACGCGTTCGCCGCCTTGATCACCACATAGGCCGGGCTGGTGATCAGATCGTGGGCCTTGAGAAGCCGGTAAACGCTGGCTTCGGAGACGAAGTAACCCTTTTCGTCGGTGAACTGCACCGCCAGTTCCCGAGGCGAGAGTTCGGACTGCTCCAGCGCCATCTCGATGATCTGGTCATGGATGGCAGCTGGGATGCGGTTCCACACCCGGCTCGGTGCCGAGGGTCGATCCTCCAGCCCCTCAGGACCGCCACCGAGATAGCGATCATACCAGCGATAGAAGGTCCGCCGTGGGATGCCCAGTCGGTCCAGGGTGCGTTTCGCCGGCAGGCGCGACTGCTCGACCAGTCTGATGATCTCGAGCTTTTCGAATGCGGGATACCTCATTCTGGCTCGTCCCCATCCGCGATCATGCTTATGGAATGGCTCGCCCCTCCTTCCTGGCGCATCATTGCCCAGGATCAATCGAGCAAGAAGGAGCAGAGCAATGCAGATCGCAATTTTGGGTATCGACCTTGGAAAGAACAGTTGCAGTTTGGCCGGCTTCGATGCCACTGGGCAAGTTGTGATGCGTCGGCGCATGCGGCGCGAAGGCCTTATAAATTTGGTGAGAGCGGCGGTGCAAAATTAGTCCACGGTAGCGGCGGGATAGTCCCGCTTCGGGCGGCGTAAAAGTCGGCCACCTATCTTCCTTCTGCGACGCTTGCAGGAGGGTTGGGGATCTATACCGT
>NZ_JBTMWV010000049.1:0-1726 GCF_054489345.1 Devosia sp. A369
CACTGCATTGATTGGCGCCATATCGCCGACATGGTGCTCGCGGGACGCCAACTATTCGACAGCTTCCTCAACATATGCGTATGGGCGAAGAGCAACGGTGGCATGGGTTCGTTCTACCGCAGTCAGCACGAGATGGTGGCTGTCTTCAAACACGGAGAGGCCAGCCATACCAACAACGTGCAGCTCGGTCGCCTCGGCCGTAACCGCTCTAACCTTTGGCAGTACCCCGGAGCTTCGTCATTTTCAGCGACGCGGAAAACTGACCTTGATGATCACCCCACGGTCAAACCGGTTGCCATGGTTGAGGATGCCATTCGGGACTCCACAATACCGGGCGATCTGGTGCTTGATCCATTCGGCGGCTCCGGGACGACGTTGCTGGCGGCGCAAGCCACCAAGCGTCGAGCGGCTCTCATCGAGATCGATCCAAGATTTGTCGACGTCATTTTGCGCCGCTTCCAAACAGCGACAGGAATTGAGCCGGTATTGTTGCCATCACAGAGGCCCCTTTCCGACGTCACGGAAGAACGCGCGGAGGGCACCAATGTCCCATGATAGCGACGGCGATGCCCCCTATGAGGTTGGATATGGGAAGCCGCCGAAGAGTTCGCGGTTCAAGCCGGGAACATCGGGTAACCCAAAGGGGCGCAAAGCTCGGGGCACCACGGTCAAAGCTAAGCTCCATGAAAAGCTACATCAGAAGCTGAAATTGTCAGACGGCACGACCAGCACGCCGATGGACATGATCATTTCCAGAGCTCTTCACGAGGTCGCTGCTGGCAAGCTCGGAAAATGGGTCCCAACGCTCCAATTTCTGAGTGAATTTGACCCTAAGCAAAAGTTTAAGCCGACTTCCAACGACGAGGAGCGACTGAGCAATCTAATCGCCGACGCGATCAGACAGGGGAACACAGATGGCGAGGAGTGACCCCTATCAGCTGATGTATCGGACCCAGTTTGATATGTTTGCCGGGCTTGCTTTCGAGGTTCTTCATCCTGGCGAACAGCTGCTCGAAAACTGGCATATCGGCGTCATCGCGCATCAGATAACCCAATTCATAGCCGGAACGCCTAATCGACTAATCATCAACCTGCCGCCGCGCAGCCTGAAGTCATTTATGACCTCGATCGCCATGCCGGCATTCCTGCTCGGTAAGGATCCGCGGCTAAAAATACTGATCCTCGCCGGCACATCGGATTTAGCCAATGATTTCCGCCAAAAGGTCGTTAGGCTCATGCGGTCAGATCGATACGGCGGCGTGTTTGACCAGATCGAATTCACCGCGTCTGACCGGCGCATGGATTTCCCACAGGGCGGTTCTTTGTCTTTCCTCAGGTATGGAGAGGCGATTATCGGCAAAGGCTACGATGTCATCATCATCGACGACCCACAGTCACCGTCTCAGATTGAGGATGCCGACAAGCGCGAGCAAGTCGCCGAATATTTCAAAAATGATGTTCTACACCGCCTGAACAGCAAGACGCACGGGCGCATCGTCATCGTGCAGCAGCGCCTCCATGTAGGAGACCTGACCGGTTATTTTTCTCATAAGCGCGAATGGCAATGCCTCGCCATATCCGCTATTTCCCGCGGCGTCGAAAAATGGGCCACCCCACGTGGTGGGTTCGTTACGAGAAATAAGGGCGTGGCCCTTTGCGAGGAACGGGAGAGCAAACAAACAATCGAAGAACAGCTCCCCTTGATGGGCGCTGAGAAATTCGCTGC
>NZ_JBTMWV010000005.1:0-293019 GCF_054489345.1 Devosia sp. A369
CATCGAGATGTTCTACAACCCGACCCGCAAGCACGCCCGCAATGGTATGCTCTCACCTGTCGAGTTCGAGCGACGACACCAAACCTAACCCCGAAGGTGTCTACAGAACGCGGGGCTATTCAGACTACATGGTAGAGCCTAGTGGCAAGCTGGCCGGGCCCGAGGCTCTGATCGGTGAGTTGATGGTCCAGCGGCAGTTGATGATTGACGTGGCGACTGGTGGCAAGCGCATCCAAGATGTGGACGACTACTACGTTGCACGCGAGGCCAGGATTTCCCAGGCGACAACAGCGCTGGGCTTAATCTACCAGAATCCCTATCCCGGTCTTTGGGATTGGTACAACCATTGGCGGGCGCACCTGCCGAGCTATGCCGAGCGGCGCGAGCATGTCAGGGACATTTTCAGGGTCGCTATTGACGCCACTGCTTCACGGACGCCTAAGGCTCCGCCTCAGCGCGAGCCGACCGGTTGGGAAAGGGTGGACAGAGCGCTTGCCAAAGCACGCGAGCAGATCGAAGCAGCGGCAACCGAGGAGGACTATCAGGGGGTAGGACTACTCTGCCGAGAAATCCTAATCTCGGTTGCCCAGGCAGTATACGACCCCGACATCCATACCAGCCAGGATGGCGTGGCACCAAGCACCACTGACGCCAAGCGAATGATGGAAGCCTTCCTTGCTACGGCAGTGCCCGGCGATGGTTATAAGGAGGTGCGAGCCCATGCCCGCGCCTCATATGACCTTGCTACGCAACTACAACACCGCCGCACCGCAGGCCACCGGTTGGCTGCCTTGTGTCTCGAAGCAACTTCGTCAACCGTACATGTCTTGTCGATACTTGCCGACCGAAAGAGGCTCATTGGCTAGAGCTGCATGGCACACCGCGCAATGTCGGTGGGTCAATCCACCCAAACCTCCCAATGCGTGCCCGCAAACCTACCCCCTCGCTGGTGCGGGTAACGTCTCAGTCTGGGCAACAGCAGCGCTCTGGTCAATCAACCGGGAGACGAAGGTTACCCCCGCTGCCGTCAGGCATAGCCGCTGACTGCGTACATCTCTCGCATCAGGACGCTGCTCAACAAGGCCAAAGCCTGGGGTGCCATCGCGGCGGCAGCGGGAGAGGATGTGGACGTTGCGGGAGACCGATGACTGGCTGACGCCAACATGGCCATCCATATCCCGCTGATAGACGCCAGGGCGTTGGGCAACGATGGCCAGCATTGTTACCACTTGGATTTGCATCTCAGCGTCCAGGCTGGCCAGGGCCGGAAGGCGCTTAATGGCGGGCAACTCAACATCAATGCTGCGGCGCAGCTCCGCCGACTTCGGTTTGACCATCACCATTCCTGGGCCTTTTCTCCGCAAATTAATGACGCAGACGATGGTCCTCCGGCTGGTGAGGGGGCGGAGGGGGTAGCGTCCCACCCACTTTTCAATCTTAACGGCTCGAAGATTTTCGCCAAAACCAGCGCTGGCCGAATATACGCCCGCTATGGCCCATGAGCCACTACTTCTATGGTGAGGGGTTATCACGAACACCACATATAGTGGGCCTCCAAACGTTCTCGTGCCGCGACCGCCAATGTGGTGGCGTTTACTGCACATGGGTAAATTACCCACTCAGAAGGTAGGTTTGTCGGTCCCCAGCGCATCACCCATCCCCGCGATAGCATCGTCTCGGGTGAAGCTATTGGTACGGGCGTGGGTGCGCTCCATGTCGGCCAAGAGGCTCTTCATGCCCGCGATGATTTCCTCTCTGTCACCGCTCAAGCCGCCTTCAAACAGGCCGCTAACTTCCATGAGCTTGGCATGGGCCTTGTGCTTGACCAAAGCTACGGGGGCGGTGACCCAGAGCCGCCAGCCTTGACCATGTTCGCGTCTCCCATCTCCGCAGCAAGGGCCGGGAAATTGGCTTTCATCCACGTTGATATGGAATTGTGGGTGGTCCCCAGTTCCTTGCCGATGTCCCGATACGACTTGGCCGAACCCGCCGCGCCTTGATGACGACCTGCCTCAATATACCGCACGAACAGTCTGCGCTTGGCCTCACGGTCGAGCTTCAGCCCGTGCCTGGAGTTGGCATCAGCGGCCTGAAAGCGGGCTTCCTCCCGACTGAGGCGGGCAAATCGCGCACTCACAACCCTTACCCGCTCGCCCCCTCGCACCCGTGCCTCAGCGTCCAGGGTCTCCAGCACGGTCACCCGGTGATGACCATCAATAATGACCGGCATGTCATCGTCACCGTCGATGAAGGCCAGGGTGACGGGCTCGACCTTGGCACCGGATTTATAGGCTGCCTTCAGGTCTGCCAGATTGCCAGGGTCCAGGCGCGTCCGAACTTGAAGGGTCGGGTCTGCCCGGATGTAACCAAGGTCAATCTCAAATGGGCCTATGGCAACCCCTGGGGCAGCTTTGGCAAGCCTGCGCTTTATCGCTTCAATCTTCATCACGTCCTGCGTTTGTTTAGCGGAGGGTACGCATGCCTGAGGCTATCTCCACCGTTGCGGTCCAAAATGCGCACTGGGTCCTAAGGTGGGTTCTAATAGATACTAAGTACCGAAAAGGAACCGCAACCCTAAACCGATGGCGACCCTCACATTTCCGAGGCATCCAACCGGAGCCTTTTGGAAGCCTTCAGCTCGCCGTGTTCATCGACGTTACGCCCATCTAGGGCCAGCTTTGCCATGCGGCCTGCAAGCTGGACTGGTGGACAGTTATCAACATCGGCCCTCTTCTCCCATACGATGGTCCGCGCTTGGTTGAAGGCGTCCAGCTTTTTCCATAGCTCAATGTTCTCGACCTTGCCGTCCCGCCATCCATTCAACTTCCACATTGGCACCCACTCCGTCATGCCGGTGATCAGGTAGCCGCTGATGGACTGCACGATGGCGGGCGTATTCGGCTCGACAAGCATGCTCAGGCCCTCGATTGCTGCAACCAAGTCCATTTCACTGTTGGTGGCGATCATAGGCACCTGCTCAGCGTGGACCCGCTGGCGGGGCTCAGCGGGCTTGTCGTTCAGCAGGAGCAGATAACCCCAGCCGCCCGTGCCCCTGCTGCCTGGGCATGAGCCAGCGGTGGCCAAGAGGTAGTGTCTGCCCTTGGTGATGGTTTCGCGAGTGGCGGCGTTGAGGTCTGTCATCAGGTTCCTTGGGGCGGTGCGCGAGGTTGGGGAGCTTCAGCCACCGATTAATGGCAGGGGCGTGGTCACCGGCTGTTCGGGCCGGAGGTGGCCGGGGCCTACATCGCCGCCCCTGTTTCGTCAGTGAGCGAGTGAAGGCGGCTCGCAGGTAGCTCCCATAGGAGCGGGGCTAGACGCCTATCGAACATCACACGGGTGGCCGCGCATGTCGCGTCCCTTTCCTTGACGTCAAAGGCTCGAAGCACACCCCCCGCCCGTCCCATTGCCTCACAACCCAGGGGTGAGGGAAACCACTTCCGCAGTTGTGTCAGGGTGTCGCAGCCGAAATTGTGATATGTCTCAGCCCGGTGCTGCACCCCATCAGCTTGGCTCAGCTCGCTGATGTGTTCACCCTCTGCTGCCCGCTCCACCCCACGCTGAATAGCGTCTAGGGCGTGATGATAATGGATTAGACCAAGGCCAGCGGCTATAGGCCCAATCCCTGAAAAGTGTTCAATCCGATAGGCTCGCATGATGACCTCGCAATCTGCACGGTAGATGGGGGCCTCCCCTCAAAACCGAGGACACCCCCATAGTGAGACACTAGCCGTTCAAGCTGGTGAAGATTGACAGTCCTGCCCATACCGCTGCGAACCAGCAAATCACCTGGACGATAATTTTGTACGGCTGGAGACTGAGCAACAGCCTCCCCAGATTGCCCATGCCCCGCAGATACCCCTGGGCAAAAGCAAACACGAGGGACAGCCCGAGCCAAGTGCCGAGGCCGGCGATAACGGCGATGAAGGTGGTCATGGCGCTCACCGCCCCGCTGCGGGTTCAATGCACAGGACGCCCTGGAGCCGCCCCGCGAAGAACTCCCACTGCGCCTTGCCGGGTTCATGGCCGAAGCCCACCGAGACCTCGCGCCACTCCACCCACATGCTGAGGCGGGTGAACGGGACCAGGATATAAACGCCGCTGGATGAACCACCCAAGCCGTTGAACCAGTGCTTCGAGACGGCCGCCCGGATATCGAGACCAACATTGTGGATAAAGTTCTGAGCCGAAGAGAATAGACCGCGCATGGATTGCCCCGTTGATTCGCGGTGGTGCCCGCCCAGTATCGGGAAGGCATGGAGGAACAGCCCCCAGGAGGGCACACAGAGTCAGTTAGGCTGCGTTGGGGCGATGAGCCTACCGCCGTGCCAAAGCCGCCCTATGCGCCCGCCAAGGGGCTGCTAGAGGCGAGGGCCAGACGCGGTCAGCGCTCCGTTGTCGGAACACACAGAGATGGCGGTGGTGGGGTACGCAAATGGGGTACTTGGCGGGGTACGCAGCCCGAAGGCGGTCCCTGCTAAGTCATTGCGATTTATGGTGTTTTCGAGATTGAAAACGGAATGGTGGAGCCTAGCGGGATCGAACCGCTGACCTCTTGCATGCCATGCAAGCGCTCTCCCAGCTGAGCTAAGGCCCCATTCCTTTGGGTCTCGGTGGCAATTGCCTCCCGAAGCGAGGCGGAACCTATTGGATGATCCGCCCCCTTGCAAGTGCCTAAATGACACTTTTTTATTCGACCGGCAAAATAGCTCTGCCGGCCGAAAAGTTTTTTAGAATCAACGGTCTTCGTCGCCGCCGACGTCGAAGCCGAGTTCCGCGTCTTCATCCTCGTCTTCCTCAAGGAAGACGTCCGCTTCGTCTTCGCCGAGTTCTTCATCGACCTCGACGTCCTCGACGTCAGGGATCTCCTCATCGCCGGATTCTTCGGCGTCGGCATCTTCGAGCGAGACGATCTCGGGCGCGGCGACGTCTTCGACTTCGTCCTCGACCTCTTCTTCGTCCTCATCCGCAGCGGGCTTGCGCGCGGTTACGGGGGCGGGCTTGCTGGCGAGTAGCTGCTCGAAATAGGAGCGCGGATAGCTCTTGCCGGTATAGGGCGAGACAATCGGGTCGAGGTTCAGGTCGTAGAACTTCTTGCCCGTCTCTGGATCGGTGCGTTTTGTGCCGCGTTCGGAACTGGCCATCGATGTTCCTCGTCGTAAGGATTTGCGGGGCTCTTGGCCCCGGTTTGGTCCGTCCGGTTATGGCCAAACCTGCCCCCTGTCAAACCGAAAATGTGGACAGCGGGTTCCCACCGACAGCCCGCGATGGCCTTGCCGCTCCGGGCCGTGCTAAAGCCGGCTTCGCCCATGACCGATCAGAACGCCAAAAATCCCGCCGAACCGGCCCCGCTTGCCAGCCATGGCGCCGCCCCGATGACGGGTCGTTTCATGACGCCCGGCGATCAGGCCATCTCCCATGCCGCGCTGCTGCTGAGCGCGCTGACCGTGGGCCGCAGCCATATAGAGGGCCTGTCTGAGGCCGCCACGGTGCCCGCCGTGATGACGGTATTGCGCCAGCTCGGCGTGCGCATCGAACGGCACGCTGACGGCTGGCAGATCGATGGCCTTGGCGTCGGCGGCCTGCTGGCCCCCGCTAGCCCGATCGAGTTGGCGCAGACGGGCGGTGCGGCGCCCTTATTGCTGGGTCTGTTGGCTCCCTATGGTTTTTCGTCGCAGCTGGCTGGCGGGCGGCAATGCCAGTCCCTGATGGCGGCGCTCGGCGTTGCGCTCGATGACGACGGCGAGACGGTCACGCTGCGCGGTCCCTCGCTGCCGCAGCAGGTTACCGTGCCAACAGCCGCGACCAAGGCGGCGCTGCTGCTGGCCGGGGCGCAAAGCGCCGGGATCACCACTATTGTCGAACCGGTGCCGACACAGGACCATATGGAAAAGCTGCTCGGCCAATTTGGCGGGGCGGTGACGGTGACGCATGACGCGGCAGGTGTGGCGAGCATCAGTGTGACCGGCCTCACCCCGCTGCGGCCATGCCACGTAATGGTGCCGGGCGATCCCGCGCTGGCGGCCTATCCACTGCTGGCCGGGTTGATCGTGCCGGGATCGGACCTCGTGGTCGAAAACGTGCTGATCAACCCCACTCGGACCGGGCTGATCGACACGCTGCTCGAAATGGGCGGCGATATCCAGTTTCTCAACCAGCACGAGACCGGCGGCGAGCATGTCGCCGATTTGCGCGTGCGCTCGTCGCGGCTCAAGGGCGTGCGGGTCAGTGCGGAACACGCCGCCGCCATGCTGGACGATATGGCCCTGCTGGCGGTCGCGGCGGCCTATGCCCAGGGCGAGACGGTGATCGAGGGGCTAGCGGATTTGCGCGACGCCCGGCTGGACGCCATCGTGGCCGGGCTGGTTGCCAACAAGGTCGCGGCACAGGTGAGTGCGGATCGGCTGACCATAATGGGCAGCGGCGCGGTCGAGGGCGGCGAAACCGTGCTGACCCGAGGCGATGCCGGTATGGCGATGAGCTTTTTGGTGTTGGGGCTGGCCAGCCAGCAGCCCGTGACCATCGACGACGCCAGCATTATCGATGCCGGCTTTCCCGGCTTCGTTGCCGCCATGACCGCTATCGGAGCCCGCTTCACGCCTGTCAAAGGACCATTGTCATGATTATTGCCGTGGATGGACCCGCCGCCTCGGGCAAGGGCACGCTGGCTTCGGGTCTGGCCCGCCACTACCAGCTGCCTTATCTCGATACCGGCCTGCTCTATCGCGCCGTCGGGCTGGCAGTGACCGGGCAGGATGAGCAGCCGGGTTTCGAGGCGGCGGCGATTGCGGCGGCCCGGGCGCTCGACGCCAGCCATCTCCACGATATCGAGGCGCTTACCTCGGCCGATGCTGGGGTGATGGCCAGTAAAGTGGCGGTGATCGGTCCGGTGCGGCAGGCGCTGTTCGACTATCAGCGAGCTTTTGCCACCCAGGCCGGCGGCGCAGTGCTCGACGGCCGTGATATCGGCACCAAGATTGCCCCCGATGCCGATGTCAAATTGTTCATCCAGGCCGATTCCAAAGCGCGCATGGAGCGCCGGGCGCGCCAGCTTGAATCGCGTGGCCAGGCGGTTGACCGCTACGCTCTCTATCACCAGATTGAAGAGCGGGACGCGCGTGACATGCAAAATCCCCATGGCGGCTTCTACAAAGCGGACGACGCGCACTTGCTCGATACGACGCTTCTCGATATAGAGGCCGCACTCCGCGCAGCCATCGCGATTGTCGATGGGACCATGGCGCACAAGGCAGGGCTGTAAGCTCTAATCCACCCTTGTGCGGTTCGGCCCCGACCATCATCCAGGCGCTGGCACCGGAAACAATTACCAATCAACTGTTCGATCGGGCGCTCGCGCGCCGGCATTTTCGTTTGGAAATGGCGGGTTTCCGGTCTTTTAACGCCAACCCCCGGTGCATTGGAGAAGATATTTGGCACAGCAAACTGTGACGAAAGAAGATTTCGAAGCCCTGTTGATGGACTCGTTCGTCGACAATGAGCCGCTAGAGGGTGCCGTCGTAAAGGGCACCGTCGTCGCGATCGAAAAGGATCTGGCGATCATCGACGTCGGTCTGAAGACCGAAGGCCGTATCGCGCTGAAGGAATTCGGCCAGGCTGGCCGTGACGGCACCATCGTCGTTGGCTCGATCGTCGAGGTCTATGTTGACCGCGTCGAAAACGCCGCTGGCGAAGCCGTGCTGTCGCGCGAGAAGGCTCGCCGCGAAGAGAGCTGGGTCAAGCTCGAAGAAATGTACAACAACAATGAGCGCGTTGAAGGCACCATCTTCAACCAGGTCAAGGGCGGCTTCACCGTCGACCTCGAAGGCGCCATCGCCTTCCTGCCGCGTTCGCAGGTGGACATCCGTCCGATCCGCGATATCGCACCGCTCATGAACGTGCCGCAGCCGTTCCAGATTCTGAAGATGGACAAGCGTCGTGGCAACATCGTTGTCTCGCGTCGCGCCATCCTCGAAGAGTCGCGTGCTGAACAGCGTTCGGAAATCGTCCAGCAGCTCGAAGAGGGCCAGGTTGTTGACGGCGTGGTCAAGAACATCACCGATTACGGTGCGTTCGTTGATCTCGGCGGCATTGACGGCCTGCTGCACGTCACCGATATCGCTTGGCGCCGGGTCAATCACCCATCCGAAGTGCTCACGATCGGCGAGACCATCAAGGTCCAGATCGTGCGTATCAATCACGAGAGCCATCGTATCTCGCTCGGCATGAAGCAGCTTCAGGCCGATCCTTGGGATGGCATCGAAGCCAAGTACCCGATCGAGGCCAAGTTCACCGGCCGCGTGACCAACATCACCGACTACGGTGCATTCGTTGAACTGGAGCCGGGCATTGAAGGCCTGATCCACGTCTCCGAGATGAGCTGGACCAAGAAGAACGTCCATCCGGGCAAGATCGTTTCGACCAGCCAGGAAGTCGAAGTTGTCGTGCTGGAAGTGGATCCGGACAAGCGCCGCATCTCGCTCGGTCTCAAGCAGACCCTGGCCAATCCGTGGGAAAGCTTCGCCGAGAAGTTCCCCGTCGGTTCGGTTATCGAAGGCGAAGTCAAGAACAAGACCGAATTCGGTCTGTTCATCGGCCTCGACGGCGATGTGGACGGCATGGTTCACCTCTCCGATCTCGATTGGCAGAAGTCGGGCGAAATCGCCCTGGACGACTACAACCGCGGTGACATGGTTTCGGCCAAGGTCCTCGATGTTGACGTCGAAAAGGAACGCATCTCGCTGGGCATCAAGCAGCTGTCGACCGGCGAAACCACGTCGGACGCGCCGGCTGGCGCTGCTGACCAGGGTGGCATCCGCAAGGGCGCTGTGGTCACCGGCACTGTTGTCGAAGTCAACGATGGGGGCATTGAAGTCCGTATCGCCGACACCGAGATGACGGCCTTCATCCGTCGTGCTGACCTCAGCCGCGACCGCAACGACCAGCGCCCGGAGCGTTTCTCCAAGGGCGAAAAGGTCGACGCACGCGTCACCCAGTACGATCGCAAGACCAGCCGCATCCAGCTGTCGATCAAGGCTCTGGAAATCGCCGAGGAAAAGGAAGCCGTCGCCAATTACGGTTCGTCCGATTCGGGCGCATCGCTGGGCGACATCCTGGGCGCTGCGCTCAAGGGTCGCGAAGGCAACTAAGCCAAACGGCTTGAAAATCCGGGCCCGCGCTTCACAGCGCGGGCCTTTTGCTTTTTAAGGGTAAGCGGTTCGCAACCGCGACCAAGGGGCCTGCCTGATGAAGAATGTAATGCACTGGCGGGCCATGACCACGCTGGATCTGCCTGCGGTCGAGACCATTGCTGCGGCAGTGCATCCGAATTTTCCCGAGGATGCAGCGGTGTTTGCCGAGCGGCGTCGGCTCTATCCCGATGGCACGCGGCTGCTCGAACTGGACGGGGTGCCTTCGGGCTATCTGCTCTCCCATCCCTGGCGCTATCAGGCGCTGCCGGAGCTCAATAGCCTGCTGGGTGAAATTCCGGCGGATGCCGACACCTATTATCTGCACGATCTGGCCCTGCTGCCCGCCCTGCGCGGCACGGGGGCGGCTGCCATGATCGTCGGCGATATCCTGCGCCACGCTCGCGCTGCCGGCTTCGCCAATGTCAGCCTGGTTGCGGTCAATGACTCGCTGCCTTTCTGGTACAAGCACGGCTTCCGCGTCGTCGCCGCGCCCGCACTGACCGACAAGCTCGCCAGCTATGAGGCGGCGGCAAAATTCATGGTCAAGCCGCTTGTGTAGTTACAAAATTGTAGTTACATTTGGGCGAAACGCGGAGGGGGCTGCGCGTGGAGTTCGAATGGGATGCGCATAAGCGACAGCTGAACTTGGCAAAGCATGGTGTCTTTTTTGAAGATGCGGCCATGATCTTCAAAGACCCCACGAGCTGACCTTGCCGGCCAAGACGGTCGCGGGCGAAGCGCGGTTCAAGACCATCGGGCGCTTTGGCCCAGAGGCTATCCTGCTTGTGGTCCATACGCGCCGGGAGATGTCAGCTGGTCACCTCATTCGCATCATCTCGGCCCGACCGGCATCGCGGGCAGAAAGGAAACGCTATGAACGAAGAGAGCCCTAAGTTCGTGCGCTATGTGCCCGGTCCGATCACGGAAGAGCAGATCGAGCGCATGCGGGAACTGGCCGCGCGCCCCGATAGCGAGATCGACTACTCCGATATTCCCGAGCTGGATGATGCGTTCTTCGAGAATGCCAAGCAGGGCACGATGTATCGGCTGATGAAAAAGCAGACCACGCTGCGTCTCGACGCCGATATCCTCGACTGGTTCAAGCGCCATGCCAAGGACGGCAAGGGCTATCAGACCGACATCAATAAAGCGCTGCGCGCCTATGTGGTGGCGCAGGAAAAGAAGGCGGCCAAGAAGGCCGGCTAACGCGGTTGCGCTTGCCAAGCCGGCGGGTGGCGGCTACCCCGATAGGCAAGAGCGAGGCCGCCATGACTGATCCATCCCGCCCCTTTGATGCCCATACGGTCGTTGCGGCAGAAACCTATCGCAAATCGCGCGGGCGCTGGCGGGTGCTGGCCTTTATCGCGCTGGCGCTGGTCGTCCTGGTCGGGCTGGGGCGCTTTGCCTGGCCGCAGACCTCAGGCGGCGCCTATGTGGCGCGGCTGGTGATCGATGGCACCATCACCACCGACCGGGATCGGCTGCAGGCCATCGATGACCTGGCCGAGGACGATGCGGTCAAAGCGGTGATCGTCGCCATCAATTCGCCCGGCGGCACCACGGCGGGCGGCGAGGAACTTTACGAAGCCCTGGCGCAATTGCGCGAAGCCAAGCCCACCGTGGCGGTGATCGGCGAGCTGGGCGCCTCCGCAGCCTATATGACCGCCATCGCCACCGACCGGATCTTCGCCCGGCGGCTGTCCATCGTCGGCTCCATCGGCGTGCTCTACCAGCACATCAATGCCGGCAAGCTGATGGACACCATCGGCATCGATCTCGACAAGGTGGCCTCCGGCCCGCTCAAGGCTGAGCCGGATTACAACGAGCCGCTGGAGGGGGCGCCGCGCGTTTCGATTGCGGCGCTGGTCGATGACAGCTTTCAGTGGTTCGTCGATATCGTCGCCGAGCGGCGCGGCCTGAGCCGGCCGGTGACGCTGGCGCTGGCCGATGGTCGCATCGTGACCGGCCGAGTCGGGGTGGAAGCCGGCCTGATCGACGCCATTGGCGGCGAGCTGGAGGCCATCGCCTGGCTGAAAAGCGAGCGCGAATTGGCCGACGATCTCGAGGTTCACACCGTCTGGCCACAGCCCCAGCAAGGCTTTGACCTGCTCGGAACCTTCCTCAATGGGCAGGCTCGGGCCGCGTTCGGTCTGCCCGATGGCCCCATCACGCTTGACGGGTTGGTCTCGCTTTGGCAGGTTGGCGCTGCCTCGTAACTGAATGAGGCCACAGCCTGCCAACTGGAGCCGGGGATGATCAAGTCGGAACTCGTCGAGAAACTCGCGGCGGAGAACCCGCATCTGTTCCAGCGTGATATCGAAAACATCGTCAACGCCATCCTCGATGAAATCGGCGACGCCATGGCGCGCGGTGATCGGGTCGAGCTGCGCGGCTTCGGTGCTTTTTCGGTCAAGAACCGCCCGGCGCGTATCGGGCGCAACCCCCGCACCGGCGAACAGGTCGATGTGGGCGAGAAATATGTGCCGCAATTCAAGGCCGGCAAGGAAATCCGCGAGCGGCTTAACCGCAGTTGAGCGCAGCCGGGAAAAGTGGGGCCCCGCTTTTCCGCTTCGGCGGTGCACGACGCTTCACTCACGGGGCCAGGGCTCCATAGGTCACCAGGCGCATGGTCAGCAAAATCGTTGGTTGGGTGATCCTCGTCCCGCTTTGCCTGGGATTGATTGTCTTCGCCCTCGCCAACCGGCACTTCGTGGCCATTAATTTCAATCCCTTTGCCGCCAGCGATGCGGCGGTGGCGCCGGGCTATGGCGTGCCGTTGTTTGTGGTGCTCTATGTCGTGCTGCTGATCGGCGTGTTGCTGGGCGGCACCGCCACATGGTTTGCCCAGAGCCACCACCGGCGCCGCGAAAAGCACTGGCGGCGCGAAGCCCACGCGCTGAATGGCGAGCTGGAAAAGCTGCGCCGCACCCAAGGCCAGGCCGCGCAAGGCGCGCTGACCGAAGTCGATGACCTCCTGGAGTTGCGCTGAGCGACAAGATGGCCGATCCCCTGATTATCAAAATTTGCGGCATCAAGACCCAAGACATCCTCGAAACCGCCATCGCGGCGGGGGCCGATATGGTGGGTTTTGTGCATTTCATGCGCTCGCCGCGCCACGTCTCTATCGAGACGATCGCTACGCTGATTTCGGCGGCCCGCGGGCGGGTCGAAACCTGCGTGCTGCTGGTCAATCCGGACAATAGCTGCGTCGCCGAAGTGGCGGCGCTCGGCCCCGACTGGATCCAGCTGCATGGGCCGGAAACGCCGCACCGCGTGACCGCCATCCGCGCCGAGGCCGGTGTGGAAATCATCAAGGCGCTGCCCATCGGCTCGGCCGAAGACGTGATCCATGTCAGCGCGTTCCTCGACGTCGCCGACCGTATCCTGGTCGATGCCAAGCCGCCCAAGGGCGCCGATCGGCCGGGCGGATTGGGCGAGACCTTCGACTGGGGCCTGCTCAAGGCGCTTGACCCATCCATCCCCTTCATGCTTTCGGGGGGCCTGACACCGCAGAGTGTGGCCGATGCCGTCAAGACCGTGCGCCCCTTCGGGGTGGATGTGTCTTCCGGCGTCGAAAGCGCACCGGGCGTCAAGGACAAGCGGCTGATCGAAGCGTTCATGCGGAACGCCAGGGCAGCCGGTTAGCTTTTTCTTTCCCTCCCCCTCGTGGGGAGGGTGGCCCCGAAGGGGTCGGGTGGGGGTCTTCCTTCGCCCGGCGCACGTGGCCCACCCCCACCCTTGGCGCTGCGCGCCATCCCTCCCCACAAGGGGGAGGGAGACGCAGGAGCCGACGTATCTGTGAGGCACGAGTGGCTACCACCGGCACCAATTCCCTGCGCAATGGCCCTGACGATCAGGGTCGCTTCGGGCTCTATGGCGGGCGTTTCGTTGCCGAAACGCTGATGCCGCTGATTCTGGACCTTGAGGCGCACTACCGCGCTGCCAAGATCGATCCGGCGTTTCAGGCCGAGCTATCCGATCTGTCGGTGCATTATGCCGGACGCCCGAGCCCGCTGTATTTCGCCAAGCGGCTGACCGAGCATCTGGGCGGCGCCAAAGTCTGGTTCAAGCGCGAAGAGCTGAACCACACCGGCAGCCACAAGATCAACAATTGCCTCGGCCAGATCCTGCTGGCCCAGCGCATGGGCAAGACCCGCGTCATCGCCGAAACCGGCGCCGGCCAGCATGGCGTGGCGACGGCGACGGTCTGCGCCAAATTCGACCTGCCCTGCGTGATTTTCATGGGCGCCACCGACGTCGAGCGGCAGATGCCCAACGTGCTGCGCATGAAGATGCTCGGCGCCGAAGTGCGCGCGGTCACCGCTGGCGCCGGCACGCTCAAGGACGCCATGAACGAGGCATTGCGTGACTGGGTGACCAATGTCGACTCGACCTATTATCTGATCGGCACCGCCGCCGGCCCGCATCCCTATCCGGAAATGGTGCGCGATTTTCAGTCGGTCATCGGCACCGAACTCAAGGCGCAGTTCCACGAGGCCGAAGGCAAGCTGCCTGACGCGGTGGTTGCCTGTGTCGGCGGTGGCTCCAACGCCATCGGCACCTTTCACGCCTTCCTCGATGATCCTTCCGTCAAGATTTATGGCGCCGAAGCGGGCGGCCATGGCATCGACACCAAGAACGGCCATGCCGCCTCGATGACCGGCGGCAGCCCCGGCGTGCTGCATGGCAACCGCACCTATCTGCTGCAGGATAGCGACGGCCAGATTCTGGAAGGCCACTCCATCTCTGCCGGCCTCGATTATCCCGGCGTCGGCCCCGAACATTCGTTTCTGCACGACAGCGGGCGTGTCACCTATGCCCCGATTACCGACAATGAGGCGCTGGACGCGTTCCAGCTCTGCACGCGTATGGAAGGCATCATTCCGGCGCTGGAATCGGCACATGGGCTGGCGCAGCTGATGAAGGTGGCGCCCACCATGGGCAAGGACCAGTCGATCGTGCTGTGCCTCTCCGGGCGCGGCGACAAGGACGTCGAGAGCGTCGGCAAATATCTGGGGCTGCTGTAGATCATGACGTCGCGTATCGAAAAGCGTTTCGCCGAACTCAAGACCCTCAATCGTCCGGCGCTGGTCACCTTCATCATGGCCGGCGATCCCGATCTGGCGATTGGCCAGGCTATTTTTGAGGCGCTGCCGCAGGCCGGCGCCGACATTATCGAATTGGGCATGCCCTTCTCCGATCCGATGGCGGATGGCGTTGCCATCCAGCTTGGCGGCCAGCGCGCTTTGGCCTCCGGCCAGACCCTGCGCGGCGTGCTTGGCATGGTGGAAGATTTCCGCCGCAAGGACGAGACCACGCCCATCGTGCTCATGGGCTATTACAACCCTATCTATATTTTCGGCGTCGACAAGTTTCTCGCGGCCGCCAAGGCAGCGGGCGTCGATGGCTTGATCATCGTTGATCTGCCGCCCGAGGAAGACGAAGAACTCTGCATTCCGGCGCTCAAGGCTGGCATCAATTTCATCCGCCTGACCACCCCGACCACCGACGACAAGCGTCTGCCGGCGGTGCTCAAGAATACCTCGGGCTTTGTCTATTACGTCTCGATGACCGGCGTGACCGGCGCGGCGATCAAGTCGCGCGGCGCGGTGGGCGAGGCGGTGGACCGCATCAAGAGCCATACCGATCTGCCGGTGGCCGTCGGCTTCGGCATCAAGACGGCCGATGATGCTGCCGATATTGGCAAGCATGCCGATGGCATCGTGGTCGGCTCGGTGCTGGTCGACGCCGTGGCCCGCTCGCTGGTCGACGGCAAGGGCGGCGCCCAGACCGTGGCTGCGGTGCGCGACATCGTCGCCGATCTGGCTGCCGGGGTGAAGCGGGCGCGGGGGTAATCTCTCCACAGGCACCAGCTCCGCCTTTGCCCTGGCCCGCCGGGCCTGATAACAATTGCCACAATTGACGCTTAGGTGACGCAAAGTCCCTGTACGAGGCTCCCATGAACTGGATCGACAATTTCGTCCGCCCCAAAATCCGCTCCATCCTCGGCAACAAGCCGCAGATCGCGGAAAATCTCTGGGTCAAGGACCCCGAGTCCGGCGAGATGGTGTTCTATCGCGATCTGGAAGCTAACCAGTGGGTGGTGCCCAATTCGGGCTACCACATGAAGATCAAGCCGGCTGACCGGCTCAAGACCTTCCTGGATGATGGCGCCTATCAGCTGGTGCCGGTGGCCTCCGTGCCGGTCGATCCACTGAAATTCCGCGACCAGAAGCGTTATCCGGATCGGCTCAAGGAAAACCGTGCCAAGACCGGCTTTGACGATTCCGTCATCGTCGCCACCGGCAAGCTGTTCGAACGCAACATCACCGTGGCCGTGCAGGATTTCGATTTCATGGGCGGCTCGCTCGGCATGGCTGCCGGGCAGGGCATCATCACCGGCCTCGAAACCGCGGCCAATCGCAAGACCCCCTTCGTGCTGTTCGTCGCCTCCGGCGGCGCGCGCATGCAGGAGGGCGTGCTCAGCCTGATGCAGATGCCGCGCACGACGGTTGCCGTGCTGCGCCTGCGCGAGGCGGGCCTGCCCTTCTTCGTGGTGCTGACCAACCCCACCACCGGCGGCGTCACTGCCTCCTATGCCATGCTGGGCGATGTGCATCTGGCTGAGCCGGGCGCACAGATCGGCTTTGCCGGCGCCCGCGTCATCGAGCAGACCATTCGCGAAAAGCTGCCCAAGGGCTTCCAGCGCTCGGAATATCTGCTCGAGCACGGCATGGTCGACATGGTGGTGCATCGCCACAATCTGCGCGCCACCATCGGTTCGCTGGCCGCCATCCTGACCAAGGCGGAATCGGCCGGTGCGCTGACCAACACGGCGCCGACCGTAGCCCGGACCAGCCTGCGCGACGCGGCCGTGGCGGCCGAAGGCGATGACGGCGATCTGCTGTTGCCGCCCGCCGGGGCGCATGCCGAATAAGGCCTTTACCGACACTTAAGGACGTTCCCCTAGGTTGCCGACCGGGCTGACGCATTTGCTGCGCCAGCCATTCGGAATGAGGGGGCGCGTTCCATGATCAAATTCTCGCTGCCGATTGCGCGCAAGCTGCCGCTGGCGCTGCTCGGTTCGGCTTTGCTGGTGAGTCTGGGTGTGGGGTTGGCGAGTTACCTGATTGGTAGCCAGGCGCTGCGCAATTCCGCCGAAACTAATCTGATGACGCTGGCCAATGAGCGCGCCAGCCAAGTGTCCACCTATCTCAAATCGGTCGAAGACGATCTGGTCGCTACCTCGCGCTCGGAGGCGACCGTGCAGGCGCTGCGCGATTTCGGCGGCGCCTGGCTGCAATTCAAGGTCGATCCGACCACCGAAGTGCGCAAGCTCTATGTCGATGACAATCCCAACAAGGACAATCTGGCAGCGCTGGCCACCTTGGGCACCACCGGCGCCTATGATGTCACCCATACCCGCTTCCATCCCGGCTACCGCACCCAGATCACCGCGCGCGGCTATCGCGACCTCTATCTGTTCGATCTCAAGGGGTTTCTGGTTTATTCGGTCAACAAGGGCGTCGATTTCGGCACCAGCTTTGCCGCCGGCCCGCTGGCGTCGTCCAGCCTGGGCGGGGTGTTCGCGCAGGCGGTGGCCATCGAAGATCCCGACGCCATCACTTTTGCCGATTTCGCCGCCTATGCCCCCGCTGCCGGCCAGGCGGCGAGCTTTTTCGCCAAGCCGGTATTCAATGCCCAGGGCCGCAAGGTCGGCGTGCTGGCGCTGCAACTGCCCTCTGAGCGGCTCGACGCGGTCATTGGCGATCGCACCGGACTGGGCCAGACCGGCGAAGTCATCGTCGTCGGCCCGGACGGGCTGCTGCGCAGCGATTCCATTTTCACCGAAGCCAATGATGCGCTGGCCACCGAATTTGCCGGGCCGGTGCTCGACGCCGCCTTGACCGGCATTCCGGCCCAGGGCGAGACCAGCGCCTATCGCGCCAGCGACATGCTGGTCGCCGCCGCGCCGATCACCACACGCGGCCAGAGCTGGGCCGCCGTGGCGGTGATGGCGACTGATGAGGTGTTGGCCCCGGTCGCCAATATGCGCAACATGATGCTGGCCATTGGAGCCGGCCTGCTCGCCGTCGTGGCGGGGTTGGGCCTGCTGTTCTCGCGCACTATTACCAAGCCGATCACCCGCCTCACCGACACCATGGAGGCGCTGGCCAAGGGCGATCTGGGAGTGGACGTGCGCGGCGCTGACCGCACCGACGAATTGGGCGCCATGGCTCGCGCCGTGGAAGTGTTCCGCGAAAACGGCCAGAAGGTGGCTCAGCTGACCGAGGCGGAAGCCGCGCAAGTGCTGGCCAATCAGGCCGAGCGCACTCGCATGATGGGCAATTTGCAGCGCGCTTTCGGCAATGTGGTCGATGCCGCCATTGCCGGCGATTTCAGCCGCCGCGTCGAGGCCGAATTCCCCGATGCTGAACTCAACGCATTGGCCCGCTCGGTCAATTCGCTGGTCGAAACCGTCGATCGCGGCCTGTCGGAAACCGGCGAGGTGCTCTCGGCGCTGGCTGACACCAATCTGACGCGCCGGGTGCGCGGCGATTATGAGGGGGCCTTCGCCCGGCTCAAGACCGACACCAATGCGGTGGCCGAAAAGCTCGGCGAGATTGTCGGCCAACTGCGCCTGACCTCCGGCGCGCTCAAGACTGCCACCGGGGAAATCCTCTCGGGCGCCAATGATCTGAGCGAGCGCACGGCACGGCAGGCGGCGACCATCGAAGAGACCTCGGCCACCATGGAGCAATTGGCCGCCACGGTGCTGGAAAACGCCAACAAGGCCGAAGCCGCCAGCGTGCAGGCCAAATCGGTCTCCGCCACCGCCGAACAGGGCGGGCAGGTGATGGCGCAGGCGACCGACGCCATGGACCGCATCACCGCCTCCTCTGCCAAGATTTCCAACATTATCGGGCTGATCGACGACATTGCCTTCCAGACCAATCTGCTGGCGCTCAACGCTTCGGTGGAAGCGGCGCGCGCTGGCGACGCCGGCAAGGGCTTTGCCGTGGTGGCGGTGGAAGTCCGCCGGCTGGCGCAATCGGCAGCCAGTGCCTCGGCCGACGTCAAACTGCTGATCGAGCAGAGCGCCAATGAGGTCAAGGGCGGCTCGCTGCTGGTGGCCGATGCCGCTGCCAAGCTGGCCGCCATGCTCAGCGCCATTCGCGACAATACGGCCGCACTGGAAGCCATCGCCCGCGACAGCCGCGAGCAGTCCAGCGCCATTGACGAGGTCAATGTCGGCGTCCACCAGATGGACGAGATGACCCAGCATAACGCCGCGCTGGTGGAGGAAACCAACGCCGCCATCGAGCAGACCGAAGCCCAGGCCAGCGAGCTCGACCGCATCGTCGATATTTTCACTATCGATGCGGCGCCGGCCCGCAGCGTTGCAGCTCCGGCGAGCGGTATCAGGGGCATGCAGGACAGGCTCAAGGCCGTGGCCGGCAGCTATCTGCGGCGCGGCAATGCGGCGCCCGACAAGGATTGGTCGGAGTTCTGAGACACCGGCCCATCTTGCCCCCCTGACGCATCGGCGGTACCCCATCAGGGCCTGTTCCTGGTGAGTCTCATGTCCCGCACTGATGCCATTCTCGCGCGCCTGTCGGCGCTGCACCCCAAGCTGATCGATCTCAGTCTCGACCGCATCCTGCCGCTGCTGGCCGATCTGGGGAGCCCGCACGATCACCTGCCGCCGGTAATCCATGTCGCCGGCACCAATGGCAAGGGCTCCACCATCGCCTATCTGCGGGCTTTTCTCGAAGCGGCCGGCAAAAAGGTGCATGTCTATAATTCGCCGCATCTGGTGCATTTCAACGAGCGCATCCGGCTGGCCGGGACGCTGGTCAGCACCAAGCGGCTCAATGCGGCGCTGGAGCGGGTGGAAACCCTCAATGCCGGGCGGCCGATCACCTTTTTCGAAATCACCACCGCCACCGCCTTCGCGCTGTTCGCCGAAACGCCGGCCGATTATCTGCTGCTCGAGACCGGCATGGGCGGCACCTATGACACGACCAATGTGGTGACCCGGTCGCTGGGCCAGATCATCACCCCGATCGATCTCGATCATCAGGGTTTTCTCGGCAATACGCTGGCCGAAATCGCCGCCAACAAGGCCGGCATTTTCAAGCGCGGCAGCAAGGCGGTGATCGGCTTGCAGCGCGACGAGGCCCGTCCCGTGCTTGACCGGGCGGCGCGGCGGCTGGGGATTACCCCGATCTGGCAGGGCGAGGATTTCCATGGTTCGGCCCAGGATGGGCGGCTGGTCTATTCCGACGAAATCGGCCTGCTCGATCTGCCGCCGCCGGCTTTGTTTGGCGCCCATCAATTCGACAATGCGGCGTTGGCCATTGCCGCTACCCGCCATTTCGGCCTGCCGGTCGATGCAGCCGCCTTCGCGGCGGGCCTGCGTCAGGTCACCTGGCCGGCGCGGCTGATGCCGCTGCATGGCAAATTGCGCGACCTGCTGCCGCCGGGCAGCGAATTATGGCTCGATGGCGGGCACAATACCCACGGCGCCACCGCGCTGGCCAAGGCGCTGGACGAAATGAACGCCAGGCGCCAAGCCCCGTTGGTGTTGATCATGGGGATGATGAACACCCGCGCCCCGGCCGAGTTTCTGGCGCCGTTTGCCGCATTGGCGCCGCAGGTGTTCACCCTGACCATTCCCGACGAGACCAATGCCCATCCGGCGGCCTTTATCGCCACCGAGGCACAGCAGGCCGGCTTTGCCGCGCAACCGGCACGCTCGGTGCTGACGGCGCTCAAGGCGGCGGCCGCGGTCCCCGACGCGCGGGTGCTGATCTGCGGCTCGCTCTATCTGGCCGGCGATGTGCTGGCGCGCAATGGAACGCCGCCGGATTAATACCGTCCCTGCCCGCTGCCGACGAATGGGTCGACCGGGTTGGTGCCGGTAAACGGGCTGCGGCCCAGCAGCGCTTCGACCACGGCTGCCTGCAGCGCTTCGCTGGAGCCATAGGCGTTGATATAGGCCGGCACGCGGGGGGCGTCGTAGAGATAATAGGGATAGCCGAACGAGATCATCAGCGTCGGCACATCGTGCCACAGCCGGCTCATGGCGCCGAACACCGAGCCGGTCAGCTTGACCCAGTCGAGGAAAATCCGGCTGCGACCCAGCGTGGTCTCTTCGGCGAAGAGATACAGCACCAGATCGAAATCCTTGGAACTGACCTCCATGCCGGGCGCGAACAAGGTGACGTCAAAGCCCTCCCTTCCCAGCCGATCGGGCAGGCTGAGCGGCAGCGGCTGCGGCACGAAGGGCACGATGACCCCGCCGGAATAGACCAGCACCCGCTTGTGCCTGCCCGGCGATAGCGGCAGCAGCCCGTTGATATCCTTGACCAGCGTTGGCACCCGCGCCGTGATGTCCGCCACCAGCTTGCGGTTCTCGTCGGTCGCCACGATCTGGCGCGCCGCGTCGATACTGGGTTCGGGATGGTCCACCTTGTGCAGGCCCAGCGCCGCCTTCAGCGCCAGCACCCGGGTCACCGCTTCGTCGACCCGCTCCTGGGTCAGCCTTCCATCGGCCACGGCTTTGACCAGCCGCATCAGATCGCCGTTGGCGTCGTCGGTGAACAGGATCACGTCGCAACCGGCAATGATCACCTCGGGCAGCACCACATCGCGCGGCCCCCAATCGCCCATGCCGGCCATCGGGGTGGCGTCGGAGACGATCAACCCGTTAAAGCCCAGCTCGCGCCGCAGCAAATCCTCATTGAGGATTTTGCTGAGCGAGGCCGGGCGATAGGCTTCGGCGCCCGCCTCGGGATCGAGCGCGCGGACAAAGGCGGGCAGCGCGATATGGGCGCTCATCACGCTCATCACGCCCGCCTCGATGGCCTTGCGGTAGAGCAGGCCAAAGCTGGCCTCCCATTCCGGCATGGTCAGCGGATTGACCGTGGTCACCAGATGCTGGTCGCGGTCGTCATAGCCTTCGCCCGGCCAGTGCTTGACCGTGGCGGCGACCCCATTGGCCTGGAAGGCTTCGATCTGGGCCAGCGCGTGGCGCTCGACCTTGTTCATGTCGCTGCCATAGGAGCGGGTGCCGACAATGGCGCTACGCCAGGCGGCGTTGATATCGATGACCGGGGTAAAGCTCCAGTTGAGCCCCACCGCCCGCGCCTCGCGGGCCATGATGGTAGAAATGGCGCTGGTCGCCGCCACATCATCCACCGCGGCCAATCCCAGCGGATTGGGCACGCTGGTGCCAAAGGGCAGGCTCATGCGGCTGCCTTCGAGGTCGGCGCTGATCAGCAGGGGGATGGCGCTCAGCGTGCCGAGATCGCGCGCCAGCGCGACTTCGGCGGCCAGATCATCGGAATAGATGCGGGTAATGCCGCCGGGCCGGAAACCGCGCACCTCCTCGGCCACTTCGGCGGGGGTGCCGCGCTCCAGCAGCACGAAGAGCTGGGCCAGCTTGTCGCGCGGGGTGAGCCCGTCGCGGGTGGTGTGGACCCAGGCGATGGCATCGTCATCGAGATTGAACGGCGCAGCAGCGAGGTTGAGCAGGGTCACGGCGGGATACTCCCAGGTCTTCTTTGCCTCTTTTTAGCAGGTGATCGTGGCTAAAGCAGCAAGTGTCGGGCGGAACAAAGCGCCGGTCGGCGCTGACGCCTCCGGGGACAGTTGAACGAGCGGAGCCCCGAGGCGGTTGTCGCCTCTGGTAAGTATAAAATAGTGAGACGAAACCGCCTCGGGGCGTCGGGTTTTTCTCGGAAGGCAGACCGCAAGCCCAGCATGGAACCGTAGCCCCATGCCCGAAAGCCCCATCCGCACAGCCCAGGGCGGAGCGCGACCTCCCCCCTCCCGACCGTCTTGCCGGACACCGGTCGCTGCAGCGCCGCCCGTATCCCGGAAAGATGGGGGGAGTATGGGCCAGGATTTGGGGGCGGGGATAAGATGGATAAGTGGGTGTTCCGGACGCCCCACAAACCCGATGTCATCCCGGCCTTGAGCCGGGACCCATCCTGAGGTGGGTGGGGCGGCCACCTTGCGGCTGTGGGACGATCTCGAGATGGGCCCCGGGTCAGGCCCGGGGTGACATTGTGGGTGGGGTGGCACGGGAGCGAAGCCCTGCCCTCAAGGGGAGCGGCTGCTGGTGCGGGGAAGATGGATCACCGGGACAAGCCCGGTGATGACGGTGGGGAGGAGGCCACAATCCATCCCCCCATCGTCATTGCCCGGCTCGTCCGGGCAATCCACATGGTTCAGCACCAAACAAAAACACCGCCGGGTTGCCCCAGCGGTGTCGTGGTCAATTCAGCGGGTAGGCTTAGGCGTGGCTTTCCAGCCATTTGCTGAGGCCTGCCTTGGGCGTGCCGGCGCCGATCTTCATGTCGGCGGCTTCGCCGCCCTTGAACAGGATCATGGTCGGGATCGAGCGGACGCCGTATTTGGAGGTGGTCGAGGGGTTTTCGTCGATGTTGAGCTTGACGATCTTGACCTTGCCGGCCAGCTCAGTCGAAAGCTCATCGAGAACGGGTGCAATCGCACGGCACGGTCCGCACCATTCTGCCCAGAAGTCCACCAGGACGGGCTGCTTGGAGTTGAGGACTTCCTCGCCGAAATTGGCGTCGGAAACGTGAGTCGTCATAGTATCTAGCCTTTGGGTTGAAAGCGGCGGTCTCTGTGCGCCTAAAGCTGGGTAGAGTCCAGTCTGGGTGCAAGCCGAGTCACCGCATGGTGAAGCCCTTCGTTTCGGCCGCCAGCAGGTCTGGTGGCAAAAACATCAATGATTCCAGTTGGGTCCACAGGATTGCCGCGCGTACGCTTCGTCCGGGGAAAAGCTGACCTGCAACCAACGCATATAGTCCGAGCTGGGTAAGATAGTTTCCCGGCACCTCGCCCGGCCCCCCGGGCACCGACGCATCGGACTTGTAGTCGACCAGAGTTACCCCCGAGTCGTCAATGACCAGCCGGTCGATGCGACCGGCGAGGCGGATCGGCGCGCCATCGCGCTGCGCGTCGAGCAAAAACGGCACTTCCGCCCGGCTCTGCGGCCCGAACAGGCTCGCCAGCTCCGGCCTGGTGAGGATGGAACTTGCCTTGGCCCCCAGCCGAGCGTGGCTTTCTGCCGCGCCGGGCAAGAGCGCTTCGAGCGCCTTGGGCACTACGTCATCCCACAATGTCGGCGCGATGCGCCCCAGATGTTGCAGCAGGGCATGCAGGGCAATGCCCTCCTGCCGCGCCAGCTCGGCGTCGCGCACCTGTTCGGCGAGGCTATCGAGCGCCTGCACCGGCGCCACATGGCTCCGCGCCATCGAGGGCGTCACGGTGACGATGCTGGGTGGGGCCGGCACCGGGGCCAGCGTCAGTGGCTGATCGACCAGCGCCGCCAATGTGGCATCAGGCCCGGCCGGCAGCGGCTGGACGCGTTGGCGCGGATAGACCAGGGCGCTCTCGCGCCCCTCGCCGTCCACGACGCTGGCAGCCTCCGGGCGCAATGCCGTCTCGATAGCCTCATACCAGCTGCCGGCCAGCTGCTTGCCGGCGTCCGAGCCCGGCGTCAGCGCGCCGGTGACATAAAGCTCGTCCTCGGCGCGGGTCATGCCGACATAGAGCCGGCGCCAGTACTCAGCCAGAATATTGTCGTCGACGCCCTGCTTCAGCGGCAGCGTCTCCGGCAGATGCCCGGCAGTCGCGGCGGCATGGATCAGCAGTGGCCCCGGCGCCTCGGCAATCACATAAATCGGCTTGCCCACCATCTGCATGCGTGGCTTGGCGGTGGCATCGGCCAGAATGACGATCGGCGCTTCCAGCCCCTTGGCGCCATGTACCGTCATCACCCGCACGCCGCCACCGGCTTCGGGCAGTTCGCGCTTGATGGTGCCCTGGCGCTGCCGCATGGCGGCGACAAAGCCCTGCAATGAGGGCTGAGAATCCTGCTCGTGATCCAGCGCCAGCGCCAGCATTTCGGCGAACACGTCGTCGACCTCGGCGCCCAGCCGCGCGTGGAAGCGCTTGAGCCCGCCTTCGGCATACAGCACCTGCGCCAGAAATTCGAAGGGCCGCTCGAAATCCAGTTCGCTGCGCCAGCGCGCAAGCTTTTCATGCGCTTCGGCACAGGAGGGAAGTGGGCAATGCGCCAGCGCCTGCCACAGGGTTTCGCCCTTGGCCCGCGGTTGCGCCAGCGCCAGCAGATCGTCCTCGCTGACATCGAACAAAGGCGAGCGCAGCAATGCTGCCAGTTGCAGATCGTCGGCCGGATTGAGCAGCACGTCGCAGAGCGCCAGCAGATCCATCACCGCGATATGGCCGGTGACTTTGAGCCGATCGGCACCCGGCGTCGGCAGTCCGGCCAGCCGCAGCGCCCGGATGACTTCCTGAAACAGCGAGCCGCGCGATTGCACCAGGATTAGCACATCATCGGCGCTGATGGCGCGGCCGCGCCCGGTCAGTGGCCGGCGCTCGGCAATCCACTGGCTGATTTCGCGGGCAATGCGCGCCGCCACCTGGCGCGGGGCGGTCTGTTCACTTTCGGGCGGCGTGGTGGGCCAGGCGCTGCCCGGCGGCGCATCGCCCGCCTGCTGGATCGGCGGCCACAGCGTGACGCTGCCGCCCCGCATGGTGCGGGCGGTATCGTGATGCACCGCCTCGGCTTCCAGCAATGCTGATTGGATGGCCGGATTGGCGCTGACCAGATCCACGGCGGCCAGAATTTCGGGCAGGGTGCGGAAACTGGTGCGCAAAGGCACGCGCTCGAACGCCGTCTCCGCCTGGTTGGCCGCGCGCCGATAGTCATTGCCAGTGTCGTCAAACAGCTCCGGCTCGGCGCCCTGGAAGGAATAGATCGACTGTTTCTGGTCGCCCACGGCGAACAGCGAGCGCGGGCGGGTCACCGCGCCGGCCCCAGCGAAATATTCGGCGGCGATGGCTTTGACCACGCGCCATTGCTCGCCATTGGTGTCCTGACTTTCATCGACCAGAATATGGTCAATGCCGGCATCGAGCTTGTAGCGCACCCATTCGCCGGATTCGTGCTCGAAGAGATTGGCGAGCTTCTCCACCAGATCGTCGAAATCCAGCAGCGAGCGGGCCCGCTTGCGCGCCTCGTAATGGCGCACCACGGCGGCAATGATGTCGAGCAGGGCATCGCTGCGCTCGATCAGTTTTGCGGCGCGGCGGGCTTCGGCAAGGGCGGCCAGCCGTTCGGCCTCGGCAATCAGCGTATCGGCCAGATCGGGATCGGCGCTGGTGATGGCCTTTACGGGAAAGCGCGCCGGCACCGTCTCATCGGCGGTGAGGAAGGCGCGCAGCCAGCCTTCGGGGGCTGGATCATTGGGATCGAGTGCGGCCAGCTTGTCCTGCAGGCTGCGATTGCCGCCGCTGGGCGGGCAGATCTCAAACAGTTTTGCCAATTCGGCGGGGCCGATCAGTCGCTCCGCGACGATGGACCTGGTGATGGTCTCCGCAGGCAAAGTCGTGCCGACCAGGCGGCGGAGATTGGCTTTGGCGCGGGCGGGATCGGCCAGCACAGCGCGCAGCTTGCGGCCATCCATCAGCGCGGCATCGATGGCGGTGCGCAGCTGGTCGTCGCTCAGGGTTTCAAACAGGGTTTCCACCGCGCCCGCGACGCCAATGCCCTGCGCCATGACGCTTTCGCGCGCCGCCAGCAGCATGGCGGTGCGCTCGTCGTCCTCGATGACCGCGAAATCATAGGGCACCAAGGCTTCAAGCGGAAACCGGTGCAGCACCGATTCGCAGAAGGCGTGGATGGTGACGATCTTGAGCCCGCCCGGCGTTTCCAGCGCCTTGGCAAACAGCGTTCGGGCGCGTTCGCGCAAAATGGAGGGGAAGTTCTCGCCCTCGATTTTGACCAGCTCGGTGTCGAGTTCGGCTTCGTCCATCAGGGCCCATTGGGCCAGCTCATGCGCCACGCGGCGGCGCATTTCGGCGGCGGCGGCCTTGGTATAGGTGAGGCACAGGATTGCCTGCGGCTCGACGCCGGCCAGCAGCAGCCGCAGCACGCGGCGGGTGAGCACGAAGGTCTTGCCCGAGCCGGCATTGGCCGACACCCAGATCGACCAGGCCGGATCGGCGGCGCGGGCCTGATTGCGGCTGGTGTCGAAGGGGATTTTCAGCTCGCCACGATCGTTCATAGCCCGCCCTCCTCGCCATCGACGGCGGTCCATTCGGCGACCCGCGCCAGATGGTCATAGGCGCCGGCAAAGCGCTGGCCGGGCAGCGGCAGCAGGCGCGACGGCATGGGGGTGTCGCTGAGCAGGAAATGGCTGATATGGGCTTGCATGCGGCGGGCGATTTCGTCGGCCGCCCCCATGATGTCATAGCCCTCGGCGGGGGTGAACGGCTTGGGCTGGAAGGCGTCGGGGCCAAGGCCCACCTTGATATAGGTCAGGGCGCTGGTCTGGGCCCGGGCGATTTTGCCCTCGGCCAGTTGGCCGGCATGGGCCATCTGCGCTTCGAGCAGGAGTTGCGGCACTTCAAACGCCTGCATCGCGCCCTTGGTGGGGGGCGAGCCGGTCTTGAAATCCATGATTTCCAGCGTGCCATCGACCAGCTCATCCACCCGGTCGGCGCGGCCGCTGAGGGTAAAAGCTTCGGCCAGATGCAGTTGCCACTGGCCGTCGATTTCGGCATGGCGCTGTTTCACCAGGGCGTCGCGGGCGCGTTCGAAGTCGAGAAACTGGCTGGCGGCGGTGTCGAAGCGGCGCAGCCAGATATCGCGGCGCTCGCCAATGGCTTCGAGCCCGGCGAATTTTTCCTTGGCAATAAGGCTGAGCTGATCGAGGGCATCGGGCGCGCTAACGTCATGGCCTGCCTCGACAAAGCTGGCGAAAATATCGTGAATGATGGTGCCGCGTTCGCGCGCATCGGGGGTGTCGCCGAGCGGATCGAGCTGGCGGAGCTTGAGCACATGCTTGGCATAGACGTCATAGGGCGAGCGCATCAGCGTTTCGATTTCGGTGACGCTGAGCGCCCTGGGGCGCTGGCTGGCCGGCGGGTTGGGCTGCGGCCGCGACGCCGCCACCACGGCCGGTACCGCGTCGATGCGGCGGGCCTGCGCCAACCAGATTTCGCCCTTTTGCTGCCAGTGCTTGGCGGTTTCGTCGCCAGCAAAGGCTTCAAGTCGCTGCAACAGGCGCGAGGCGATGGCGGGGCTGGCGCCGACGCGGTCGGCAAAGCTGACGATAACCTCAGCATTGCCCAGCCCTTGCGCGAAGTCATGCGCGGCGAGGCCCTGCATCCGCTCGGGCGGTTGCAGCCCGGCGGCCAGCCGCATGCCGCGACTGAGCCAGGGGCCGGGGTCGGCGGCTTCGGGCCATTTGTCTTCGTTGAGGCCGGCCAGGATCAGCAAATCGGGGGGCTGCAGGCGGGCTTCGATCTGGCCCCAGATGGCGATATCGTCGCGGCTGTCGTTGCGGGTGCGGACCTGTGCGCCGGTCATCAAGGCCGACAGCACGCCGTCCAACTGGATCGGCGCAAAGTGGTGACCTTCGCCGGCCTGCGCCGCCAGTTGCGCCGCCCAGGAATCGAGTTCGCGGCGGCCGGGGAGGTCGGCGCCATCGGCCACGGCGAGGAAGGCGGCATGCAAAGCGGCGGCGAATTCGCTGGCGCTGATCGAGGGGGTGGCAAGCAAATTGCGCAATGGCGCCAACGCGTTGTTGATGCGGGCGAACAGAGCTTCGATGGCTGGGCCATCGTCGGGCTTGAGCTTGCGGGCCGGGTGTTTGGTGCTGCGATCGAGATTGGCGGCAAGCAGGACGCGCAGCCCGGTAAGCCCCGGATTGGGGCGTTGGCCGCGCAAGAGACCCAGCTCGATATTGTCGGCCAGCAGGGCGATTTCGCCGCGTTCCAGACCGAAGCGGGTGGCCCGGTTGCGCAATAGCGCTACCAGATCGACCGGGGCGCAATCGCTGCTGGCGAGGGTCAGAATCTGGCGCAGCAAGCGGCCGGATGCTGACTGGAACAAGGGAACGCCGGCGGCGTCATCGACGGCGATCTCGAAGCGTTGCAATTCGGCGGCGATGCGGCGGGCGAGGTTGCGGTCGGGGGTGACGATGCCGACAGTCTTGGAATCGGCCAAAGCCTGCCGCGCGGCCATGGCGACGGCGCGGGCTTCCTCGTCCTCGTTGCGGGCGCGGATGACCGACAAGCCCTTGCTGGCATTGGCTAATTCGACCTCACTGAGACGGTGCTCGGCCCAGCGCGCGGTGTCCTTGGTCAGCGCCAGCGCATGGTTGACCAGCAGGGTGCGGGGGGAAACATTGGCGGCCAATTCGGTGACCTCGGCGACGGTTTTGCCGAGGCTATTCAACAGCCTAGCCAGGCCGTATTGGGGGTGGCCATGCGGGGCATTGCTGTCGTTGAGCAGGGCAGCGTGGTCGGCGTCGCTCAGGGCGGTATCGAGGCCGGGCAACACGATGACGCCACGTGGCAAGGCATTGATCGCCTTGAGCAATCTGGCGGTGGCGGGAATCGAGCCGGTGGAGCCAGCGGCGATCACCGGGCGCGCGCCATAGAGATGGATGGCGGCGTCTGCTTGCCGGTCGAGCCGCTGGCCGCGCAATCTGGCCACGTCATCGCGGTTTTTTGCCGACAAATGCTCGGGCCAGAAGCGTAAAGCGATGTCCAAAAAATTCAGCGTCTGCTGCCAGTATGCTGACAGATTTCCTGCGATTTGCGGCACGATGGCGCGGATGTCGTCGGCGCTGCGCTCCTCGGTCAGCAGATCGTCGATCAGCTCGCCCAGCGACTCGGCCATGGCCAGAATTTCGCCGGCGGTGGGTGGGCTGGAAAATGCCTCGCGGCCCGCTTCCGACCCGGCCCAGGCGGCGACCAGCCGCGACAGCACCAGACGGCGTTCGAGGCCGCTGGCGGCGGGCAGCGTCGGTGGCGCATCGAAGGGGGGCAGGAACGGCTCTTCGTCTTCCACTTCGCCGCCAAAAGTGCGGATGTCGGGGAGGAGGCCATTGTTGTCGGGGTGGCGGGCGAAGGCGTCGGCCAGCACCTGTTTGGCGCGGCGGGTGGGCAGCACGATGGTGACGTCGCTGAGCCAGAACGGTTGGCTGCGATCCCAATCGCCCAACAGCGTGCCATCCATCACCCTTTCGGCCAGGGTGGCGAGGAATTTGGCGTGCGGAGCGATGGAATAAAGCGTCATGGGCGGAGCAGCCGCTCGGCATCGGCCAGCGCCATCGGGTCGCCGACATGGAACCACGGCGCGTCCAGCACGACGCCGAAGAGTTGCTCGCGCTCCAGCGCGGCCTCGAATAGATCATTGATGGAGAAGGCCCCATCCGGCGTGTCGGCGAAGCGGGCTTTGCCGAGCAGCGCCACGCCGGCATAGATCACCGGCGCGCCATAATCGCGGGTGATCTCGCCCTGCGGCGACAGGCAGAAATCATGGCTGCGGGCAAAGCCGGTGGCGTTGCGCGGGTGGACGCAGAGCAGCACGATAGAATCGTCGGTGTAACGCTCCAGCATGCGGGCCAGCGGGGTGTCGCTGCCGGCGGGCCAGAAGGCATCGGTGTTCATCACCAGGATCGGATCGGAATGCAGCATCGGCAAAGCCTGCTTCACCCCGCCGCCGGTGCCGAGCAATTGGTCTTCGCGGCTGACCTTCAGCAAGCCGCCAAAATGGGCCAGGATCTGGTCGGCGCGGTAATGCGCATTGGCGACGAAACGCTTGGCGCCCTCGGCCTTGGCATTGCCCATGATGCGCTCGATCAGCGGCACGCCGGCGACGGGCACCAGGGCTTTGGGCAGGGTTTCGGTGATGGGGCGCAGACGGGTGCCGAGGCCCGCAGCCAGCAGCATGACGTCAGGGAATCGGGCGGTGTCGGTCATGGCCGGATAAGAGCGGGGCGGGGCTGGGATGTCCAGTGGCTCGCGCGCAGTTGGGGCCTCCCCTTGGGGCAGGCAATCGCATGGAGTGGAGCATAAGTCACCTCTCCCCTGAGGGGAGAGGTCGACCCGAAGGGTCGGGTGAGGGGTTCAGGTCCGTGTTGGGCGCGCTGCCCTTCTTCGGCGTTGAACCCCTCACCCCACCCTCTCCCCTCAGGGGCGAGGGAGCCTGCGCTCAGTGGCATCCGCTCCCCGCAACCCCCTCCTAGCCTCCCCCTTCTAGGGGGAGGTGCAGCGTGGTGGTTGGGGGAGAGGCGTGCCTCTCAGGTCCGCAGCACGCCGCCGCTGGTTTTGGTGACGGCGGTGATGATGGCGGTGGAGACTTTTTCGATGTCTTCGTCGGTCAACGTCTTGTCGGTGGGCTGCAGGGTCACTTCGATGGCGATGGACTTTTTGCCTTCGCCAACGTGAGCGCCTTCGAACACGTCGAACACCACGACGTCCTTGATCAGACCCTTGTCGGCGCCGCGGGCGGCCTTGAGGATCGCGCCGGCGGTGACGGCTTTATCCACCACGAAGGCGAAGTCGCGGGTCAGGGGCATCAGGCTCGAGAGGTCCAAAGCCGGCTTGGTGCGGGTCGCCTTCTTGCGCGGCTCGGGCAGGGCGTCGAGATCGAGTTCGAAGGCCGCGACGGGACCGTCAATGTCGAGTTCGGCCGCCCAGGCCGGGTGCAGTTCGCCGAACCAGGCGATGGTTTTGGGGCCCTGGGCGACGCGGCCGCCGCGACCGGGATGGCTCCAGGGGGCGGGTTCGGCCAAGACCTGCATCTTGTCGATGTCGTAGCCGAGCGCGTCGAGCGCGGCGGCGAGGTCGGCCTTGGCGTCGAACACGCCGACCGGTCCGGCCTTGCCCGACCAGTGCCGGCCCGAGCCGTCGAGCTTGGCCGTGCCGGTGCGGATGGCGGTGGCATAGGTGTGCTGGCCTTCCGGCGCGGCCGAGAGGAACACCTGACCGACTTCGAACAGGGCCTGATCGTCAAGGCCGCGATTGGCGTTGCGGCGTGAGGCGGCCAGCAGGCCGGGCAGCAGCGAGGGGCGCATGTCGGTCATGTCGGACGCGATGGCGTTGGCCAGCTGCAGGCTTTCCTGCCCGCCACCGAAGCGGGTGGCTTCACTGTGGGAAATGAAGGACCAGGTGACGGCCTCATCCAGCCCGCGCGACGCCAGTGCCCGGCGGGCGAGACGGCGGCGATTCTGGATCGAGGTGAGCATGCGCGGCGCGACGTGGCTGAGACGCGGCAACGGCTCGACCGGGACGTTATCGACGCCGACCATGCGCATGACTTCTTCGACCAGATCGGCCTTCTGCGTCACGTCGGGACGCCAGCTCGGCACCTTGACGGTGAGCACATCGCCCTTGCCGGTGATCTCGAAGCCGAGGCGGCTGAGGATGGCGCTGACCACCATCGGCTCCACGGTCAGCCCGGTGAGGCGCTTGACCTCGGACAGGGGGAATTCGACCACGGTGTTGGGATAGACGTCCTCGCCCGAAATCGCCGGCTCCAGCGGGGTGCCGCCGCAGAGTTCGAGCACGAGGCGTGTGGCCAGTTCGAGGCCCGGCTCGGTCAGGGCCGGATCGACATTGCGTTCGAGGCGATAGCGGGCATCGGAGACGATGCCGGTCTTGCGGCCGGTGCGGGCGATCAGTTCGGGGTCCCAGCTGGCGCATTCCATGAACACGTTGACCGTGGCGTCAGTGGAACTGGAGCGGATGCCGCCCATGACGCCGCCGAGGCAGAGCGGACCGTCATCATCGGCGATGACGGTCATGCTCTCATCGAGCGGGTAAATCTTGTTGTCGAGCGCGTCGAGCGTTTCGCCGGGGCGGGCATTGCGCAGCACCGGCTGGCCGACCATTTTGTCCGCGTCATAGGCGTGCAGCGGGCGGCCCCAGCCGAGCGACACCAGATTGGTGATATCGACCACGGCATTGACGGGACGCAGGCCGACGGCGCGCAGGCGCTGCTGCAGCCATTCGGGCGAGGGGCCATTCTTGACGCCGGTGATCAGGCGGCCACCGAATTTGCGGATCGCCTTGGGCTCGTCCGCGGCGAACTGATGCGGCAGCGGCGCGATGGGGCTCGGGCCCTGCGACGGCACCGGCGACATGTCGGTGGCTTTGAGCGTGCCGAGGCCAAAGGCGGCGAGGTCCCGCGCAATGCCATAGACGCCGGTGGCGTCGCCGCGATTGGGGGTGATGGAGATATCGAAGATCACGCCATTGATGCCGGCATAGTCGGGATAGGAGACGCCAATTGGGGCGTCTGCCGGCAGCTCGATAATGCCGTCATGGTCGTTGCTGAGTTCCAGCTCGGCATTGGAGCACAGCATGCCGTTGGACACCTGGCCACGGATATTGCCCTTGCCGATGGTCATGTCCTTGCCCGGAATATAGGTGCCGGGGAAGGCGAAGACCGACTTGAGGCCGGTGCGGGCATTGGGGGCGCCGCAGACCACGTCGATCAATTCGCCGCTGCCGGCATCGACCTTACAGACGCGGAGCTTGTCAGCATTGGGATGCTGTTCGGCCGAGACGATATGGGCGGTGACGAAGGCGCTCAGCGCCTTGCCCTGATCTTCCATGCCTTCGAGTTCGAGCCCGATCAGGGTCAGCGTCTTGCCGATTTCATCAGCCGACGCGTCGGTGTCGAGGTGCTGCTTGAGCCAGTCGAGGGTGAATTTCATGGTTTTGGCACCTTAGCGGAAGTCGGACTTGCTGCCGTTGATGGCAGGCAGGGCACGGGAGATTTTGAACAATTCGACCAGCACATGGGCAAAGCCCCGCGCATCGTCGATGGCTTTGTGGGTGTGGGCAATGTGGCCGTAGAACTCGGCGGGCAGCTTGCTCATGCCCCAATCGAGATAGGGCGCGCCGCGCAGCGTGCCGGCCATGGTGTAGAGGCAAACCCCACCACCGCGGAAAATCTGCCGCTGCTTGAACGGGCCGCTCAGCACGCGGGTGCCGGCAAATTCATCGAGATAATGATCCATCCACAGCCCGTCGAAAATCATCGGCGCGGCGACGAACACCTTTGGCCCGGGCAGGGCTTCCACCCAGTCGGCAAAGCGCGGCATCACCACGGCCGGGGCTTCGGCATTGGCGGTGGTGGCGGCCCAGGCTTCGGGCTGGGTTGCCCACCAGGCCATGGTGGTCTCATTGGTGGTGCGGTCGGGGCGGGCCAGCAGCTGGGCTTCGAACTCGCCATAGGGCGTGCCATCGGCGGCGATGGCGACCGAGGCAAAGCTCAGCATGGAATTATGCAGCGGCGTCGGGCCATCCGATTCGATATCGGTGACGATGAAAATCGGGGTGGCGACCTGGTTGTATATTGGGCGACCGGCGGGGAGCACTTCCACCAGCCGGAAGGTCTCGCAGACCAGCTCCATCTCGGGGGCAAAGCCGCCATTGCGGGCGAAATAGGCTTCGTGGCCGGACCGCCAGGCGGCATAGGGGCCTTCGCCCTCGGCGAGGGCAAAAGCCTCGGTTACGGCGTCGAAGCGGGTGATGTCGAGCGATAGCGTTTCGATGACGCAGGCGGGTTCGCCCGCGCCGTTCAGCACCACGTCGCGGCGACCGACGGCCGGCATGGCCTCCTTGCCGGGGCCATAGTCGCGCAAGGCGCCGCAGGTCGCGGTTTTTTTGCCGGCGAGCACCAGGGCGAGCAGCTCATCGGCCAGGTGCGGCGAGTCGCCGAAGCTGAACTGGATGGCGTTGGCATAGTGGGATGGCAGAGTCATAGCTGCGCCTCGCCATAGCCACGGAGCGCGTCCCAACCACGGAGCGACACCTCCCCCTCGACGGGGGAGGTTGGGAGGGGGTGTGAGAGCCCCGATATTGGGGCCAATCTACCCCCGCCCTTGATCCCTCCCCGCAAGGGGGAGGGCGTCGACTGAGGTGCCGGTTCTTGGAAGCAGAGCATCTTAGCTGCTCAGCCCGCCGAACAGGGTCGGCAGGTCGAGGGGGCGGAAGCCGTAATGGTCGATCCAGCGCTGGTCGGCGTCGAAAAACGCACGAAGGTCGGGCATGCCGTATTTCAGCATGGCGATGCGGTCGATGCCGATGCCCCAGGCAAAGCCCTGATAGACGTCGGGGTCGAGCCCGGCGTGGCGGATCACATTGGGGTGGACCATGCCGCAGCCGAGAATTTCCAGCCAGTCGCTGCCTTCGCCGATCTTGACCTCATTGCCCGAGCGGTCGCATTGCACGTCGACTTCCATCGACGGCTCGGTGAAGGGAAAGAAGCTGGGGCGGAAGCGCAGGGTGACGTTGGGCACCTCGAAATAGGCTTTTAGGAATTCCTCCAACACCCAGCGCAGCTGGCCGATATGGCTCGACTTGTCGATGACCAGGCCTTCGACCTGATGGAACATCGGGGTGTGGGTCTGGTCTGAGTCATTGCGATAGGTGCGGCCGGGCATCACCACGCGGATCGGCGGATCCATGGCGGGGGTGATGTAGCTGGCGGCGGGCTTTTCATTGCTCTTCTGCATCACCCGCATCTGCACCGGCGAGGTGTGGGTGCGCAGCACCTTTTTCACGCCGTCGGGGCCGGGCTTCATGAAGAAGGTGTCGTGCATCTCGCGGGCCGGATGGCCTTCGGGGAAATTCAGCGCGGTGAAGTTGAAATAGTCGGTCTCGATATCGGGACCTTCGGCGATGGAAAAGCCCATGTCGGAGAAGATCGCGGTGATTTCGTCGATGGTCTGGCTGATCGGGTGGACGCGGCCGCGCGCTGTCGGGGCTGCCTGCAAGGGCAGGGTGACATCGACGGTTTCGGCCTTGAGGCGGGCGTCGAGCGCGGCGGCCTTGAGGGTGGCGCTCTTGGTCTCGATCAGACCGGCGATTTCGACCTTGAGGCCGTTGATCGCCGGGCCGGCGCTTTTGCGGTCTTCGGCGGCCATGGAGCCGAGCGAGGCCAGCAGCGCTGAAACGCTGCCCTTCTTGCCCAGGGCGGCGACGCGCACCGCGTCCAGCGCGGCATCGTCCCCGGCAGCTGCAATGGCGGCCGACAGATCGGTGCGGAGGGTGGCGATTTGGCTATCGAGGGACATGGCAGAACTCGTTCGGACAGATTACGGGCGGTTAGACCAAAACAAAACGCCCCGCGCCAGCCCTTATCGGGTGGCGCAAGGCGCATATTCAGCCTCAGCAGCGCTGGGGAGTGTTAGGCGTTGATGCGTGCGTGGGTGGTGGCTTCGACACCATCCAGATACACAAGCGCAGCCTTGGCCTTAGCGACCAGCACGCCGAACGCTTCAGGCTGGGTGATCGCGAGATCGCTCAGCACCTTGCGGTCAACGGCAACCTCAGCCTTGCTGAGGCCGTCGATAAATCGACCATAGGTCAGGCCGTAATCGCGGACGGCAGCGTTGATACGCTGGATCCAGAGCGCGCGGAAATTGCGCTTCTTGTTGCGACGGTCGCGATACGCGTACTGGCCGGCCTTTTCGACGGCCTGCTTGGCGATGCGGATCGTTGACTTGCGGCGGCCATAATAGCCCTCCGCAGCCTTCAATACTTTTTTGTGGCGGGCGTGAGCGGTAACGCCTCTTTTAACGCGTGACATGTGTCAGCTTCCCTTCAGCGTTAGCGGTTGTACGGCATGTACCACTTCACCAGACCCTCATCGCCCTTGGCGAGGATCTTGGTGCCGCGGTTCGTGCGAATGTACTTGGCGTTGTGGTTGATCAGGCGGTGGCGCTTGCCGGCGACGCCTGCCTTGACACGACCGGTCGCTGTGAAACTGAAACGCTTTTTGGCGCCAGATTTCGTCTTCATCTTGGGCATTTTGCGGGTCCTTGTTCTAGATGGGCTGGTTTAGGGCCTATCGCTTTCAAAGACCGCCACGGCATGCCTGTTGGCCGGGCGGTCCGGAGAAGTGGGCTCTATAGGGGGAAACTGGCGGCAAGGCAAGTCCGGACCTCAAGGCTGCGAGGCCAGTTCAGCCTCCGGTTCGCGGTAGTGGCGCAACGCCACCAGCACTACCACCGCCAGCACGGCAATCAGCGCCGCTGCACTCAGCAAGACCGTGCCGTGTGCCCCGGAAAAGGCCAGGCGCGCGGCGGTGGCCAGGGCTTCGCCTTCAGCGCCGCCCAATCGCTCGGCCGCCAGCATGGTCTCGCCGATGGAATCGCCGGCCCCAGCCGGCACCAAGGCCGCCAGCGCCGGTGGCATGACCATGCCGGCACCATAGCTGGCAGCCAGCAGGACGCCGAAAAAGGTGATGCCCAGGCCCGCGCCCAGCTCGAAGCCGGTACTTTCCAGCGACCCGGCGGCACCGGCCTTGTCGAGCGGGGCACTGCCCATGATGGCGATGGAGGAGGCGGTGAGCCCGATACTGAGCGACAGGCCGAGCAGCACCATGCAGAGCATGACGCCGGCACCGGGCGCGTGGAAGTCGGCAATGCCCAGCCCGGCCAGCGCCGCAGCGGCGACCGCCAGCGATGCCGTCGCCACCAGACGCAGTCCAACAAGGCTGGTGAGATAGCCTGCCAGCGGGCCGCCCACCGCCGAAGCGATGACCAGCGGCATCATGAACAGCCCGGCCTGCAGCGGGGAATGGCCGACCACGAATTGCAGCTCCTGGGCAATGGTCAGCTCTACCCCGCGAGCGAACCGGAGACCACCAGCGCAATCACCATGCCCATGGCAATGGCCGGGCGGGTGAACAGGCTCAGATCGAGCATCGGCGACGCCGACACCAGCTGCCGGCGGGCGAACCAGCCCAGCAGCCCCAGCCCGATGACCAGCAGCGCCCCCGTCATGAGCGGCGAATTATCGGCGCGGAAGCCGGTTTTGATCGCATAGACCGTGGTCAACAGCCCGGCGATCAGCACCAGCGCTTGCCCGATGGTCCAGTTGCCAGCGCGCGCCGGCCGGTTTTTGGGCAGGGTGGCAAAGGCCAGCGGCCACACCACCAGCATGATCGGCACATTGACCAGGAACACCGCGCCCCACCAGAATTGCTCCAGCAGCGCACCACCGGCCAGCGGGCCCATAGCGGCACCGGCGGCGCCGACCGTGCCCCATAGCCCCAGCGCCATGCCGCGTTCGCGGCTATCCACGAAGGTCTGGCGAATGATGGCCAGAATGTTCGGCATCACCATCGCCGCGCCGACGGCCAGCAGGGCGCGGGCGGCAATCAGCGCCATCGCGGTGGGGGCAAAGGCGGCGGCGGTCGAGGCGATGATGAAGACCACGAGGCCGGTCAGCAGCATACGACGGTGCCCGACCCGGTCGGCCAAAGTGCCCATCGGCACCAGCAGGCCAGCCATCACCAGCGGGTAGATATCGATGATCCACAAGATCTCGGTTCCGGTGGCGCCGAGGGCCAAAGTGAGCGAGGGCACCGCGATATGCAGAATGGTCATATCGACCACGATGGGGATGAAAGCCAGCATGACGGCGGTTAGAATCAACCAGCGATTGGTTGCGGTCGGCATCGAAAACCTCTTTGCGCAGCGCGCGAATTGCATTGTGATAGCGCGGGCTGCTACATATATCCGTCCAGACGGATTGAAAAGAGAAAATCATGGGTCGGCGTCAAACAATTGATCGTGGGGCATTGCTGGATGCGGCCGAGCGCGTGGTGCTGCGCGATGGCGCCAACGGCCTGACCATGGACGCCGTGGCCAGGGAGGCCGGGGTCAGCAAGGGCGGCGTGCTCTATGCCTTTACCACCAAGGATACGCTGATCGACGAAATGATGCGCCGGGTTACCGCGACCTATGACGCGCTGGTCGAGCAGTTTCTTGCCATCGCTGCCGACGGTCCCAAGGCGCATTTCGCCGCCCATGTCATGGCCAGCAGCCAGGAAGACGAGGCGGCCCAGGCGCGCGCCGTCGCCCTGATGGCCAGCTTCGTGCGCTCGCCCAATTTCCAGCAGGAAAGCCGGGCCTATTATCAATCACTGTTCGACCGGCTCGATCTGTCAGCCGAGGTGGGGCGCAAGGCGAGGCTGGCGCTGCTGGCGACCGAAGGGGCCTTCATGCTGCGCGGTTTTGGCTTTTATCCGTTCGGCGCTGAGGAATGGCGCGTCATCCACGAGGATATCATCGCCATCCTGCTCAGCTGAGCGCGGCGGGGCGGGTCGCGGCCACTGCCAGCATCGGCTCGAGGTGATCCTCGAACAGCAGGCCGGGTTTGGCCGCCAGCGCGGCGCCATAGCGGGCCTCGGCGTCGAGCGAAATGGTCAGGAAGGCGGCGACGCCGTCGGCCTCGGCGGCGGGCAGGCCGTAATGGCCACTTTGCAGCCGGCGCAGGATTTCGGTTTTGGAGGCGATCATGCCGGCGGCGACATTGGCGCCATTGCTCATCGAGCTGGAGCGCTTGACGTAATCATGCAGCGGCGTGCCCAGATGCAGCGAGGTCGGCGCGGTGCGATAGAGCTGCAGCAGGAATTCGAGGTCGGTCATATTGCTCATGGTCGGGTCGTAGCGGCCATCGGCACGGCGGCGATCCCAGACCAGCATCGAATCCATCGAGAGGCTCACCCATTTATGCGCGCCCGGCGTCAGCACGCGATCGGGGCCGGCTCCGACATGGCGCAGATGGGCAAAGCTGTCGGTCATCACGTCGAGCGCGGTGGTGACGATGCTGTGGTCGGCGAGGGCCGCGACGGCCAGTTCGAGCTTGCGGGGCTTCAACCGGTCATCGGCGTCGAGAATGGCGGCATAGGGGGCGGTGAGCTGCTCCAGCGCCACATTGCGGGTGTTGGACGCGCCGCGCCCGCTGCCGCCGCTGCTGAGGAAGCGAAAGCGCTTGTCGCGAATGCCCTGATCGGCCAGGAAGGCTTCATAATCGGCGCCGTCATCGGCGATCAGCCACCATTCCCAATGCGCATGGGTTTGCGCCAACACGCTTTGCACCGTGGCGACCAGTGTGTCCTGCGCCTTCCAGGCCGGGGTGATGATGGCGACGGTGCGATCCATAGGCTGTTCCTCCGGCGCTCTTGAATGGGACGCTGGCTTGTCCCATATCTCCGTCAGGCGCGCGATGCCAAGTTCTGAATGGGTCCGCGCTGATACGTTGCTTGATACTCAAGGACGGCGTGGATGTCGCGTATTTCGGTGTTTTCCGCTCCCTTTCTCCTCGGCTTCGATGGCTTCGAGGAGCGTGTCGACCGGCTGACCAAGTCTGCCGACGGCTACCCGCCCTATAATATCGAGCGCCGGATCGATGCCGAAGGCACCGAGCATTTTCTGGTGTCCATTGCCGTAGCCGGCTTTGGCGTCAGCGAGCTCGAAGTGCTGGCCGAAGACGGCCAGATCGTGGTGCGCGGCCGACAGAAGGATGAACCGGGACGGGAGTTCCTGCATCGCGGTATCGCGGCGCGACAATTCCAGCGGAGCTTCCTTCTGGCCGATGGCATGATCGTGAAGGATGCAACTCTTGGGCATGGTATGCTCGTTGTTGCAGTAGAGCGTCCCCGGACGCCCAAGATCGCCCGACGTATCGACATTCGCTCACTTTGAGGAAAGGGCCGACCAGATGTATGAGAAACGCAATGACGAGGCCGAGGCCGCTGCGCTGGTACACCCGCTGAAGCTGCTGACCCGCGCGCAGTTCGCTGCGCTGGGTGGCGATGCTGTCGCTTACGTACGGCCGGTGCGCGGTGCTGTCCTTTCGACCATGATCCACGATGCCGAGTTTGAGCCCGGCCTGGATTACCAGCTGGTGATGTCCGCCGATGGCACGCCGCTGCTGGTGACCGATACCGAGGATTCCGTGGCCGACTGGCTCGGCGACAAGAATTTGGGCCTGGCGACGCTGCATTAGGGGCTTCGCCCCGCGCAGTTTCGCTCCCCCACCCACGATGTCACCCCGGCGAAAGCCGGGGCCCATCCCCGGATCGTGTCGCGACCGCCATCTCAGGATGGGTCCCGGCTCAAGGCCGGGATGACGCGGTGGGTGTGGGGACATAGAGCAAACAAAAAAGACCCCCGGGCGAAAGCGCGGGGGTCTTGGTGTTTCTCGCGGCCAAAAAAATCAGGCGGCGTAGTGGGTTTCGTCTGACGCGGTGAACACGGCGCGCAGATGGGCCGGGTCATTGGCCTGGCGCAATTCGTCCACCACCGATTCCGTGCGCAGCAGTCGCGCCACGCGCGACAGCGCCTTGAGGTGATCGGCACCGGCGCCCGTGGGCGCCAGCAGCATGACCACGATATCGACGGGCTGGTCGTCCACCGCATCGAATTCGATGGGGTGATCCAGCCGCGCCACCAGCGCGGTCACTGTCTTTAGGCCAGCAATCTTGCCGTGCGGGATGGCAATGCCATTGCCCAGCCCGGTCGATCCCAGTTCTTCTCGGCTGGTGATCGCCTCCAGAATCTCGGCCGCAGGATGCCCGGTAAGCTCTGCTGCCCGTTCCGCAAGCTCTTCAAATAACTGGCGTTTCGTTTTCACGCCGGTACAGCAAAGTACCGCGCGCTCAACCAAAATATCGGCCAATTCCATAAATCTGCCCTGGGATTGATTACGCTAAATTGTGGCGTCCGGGCGTCAATTGGCCCCGAGGGCTGGGTCTATCCAGCCAATATTGCCATCGGAGCGGCGGTAGACCACATTCAGCCCGCCATGTCCAGCATGGCGGAACATCACGACCTGTCCAGCGGTCAGATCCAGCTCCATCACGGCCTCCTCAACGCTCATCTGGCGCAGGTTCTGCGTGGTCTCGGCAATCACCGGGGGCGCATAGTCGGCATCGAGTTCATCGAACTCGTCGCTGGCCCCAAGCACGGTGTAATTGGCGGTGAAGTCCTCACCGGCGCCATTGGCGCCACGCGGCCGCTGGCGCAGCTTGCGATTGTAGCGGCGCAGGCGCTTTTCAATGTTGATCGCCATGATCTCATAGGCGCTGGTGGGGTCGCCCCCCTGAGCGCTGGCCTGCAGGCTTGCCCCGGTATCGAGGTGAACGACGCAATCGGCTCGAAAGCCGATGCCATCGGGGCTGAGGGTGAGATGTCCGTTATAGCCGCCGTCAAAATATTTGCCGACCACGACCGCAAAATGGTCCTGCGCCTTGCCGCGCAGGGCATCGCCGACATCCATGTTCTTTCCCGAAACGCGCAAAGTCATGGCATCCTCTTCCTTCTGTCGTTTTGGTTCGACGAGGATCTCGAAAGCCGGGACCCGGTTTTCGGGATCACGTCTGCAGCCTAGCCTCATGATGTGGGTAGTCTGCGACCCCGATGCTAGCCCCGCCCGCCGTGCCGAACAATGCGCAACTCCCCCTGCTGCAGCGTTTATCCTTTGGACTTCGCCACATAATGGCCTTAGCCTTCGCCTGCGGATTTTCGGGGGCGGGTGATTTGCCCCGCTAGCCGATCTGCTCCAGATTTTTCTTCTGCCGCCGGCGCATCACCGATGAGGGAATATTCATTCCCTCCCGATACTTGGCCACGGTGCGGCGGGCCAATTCGATGCCCTGCTCCTGTTTCAGCATGGCGGCGATGGTGTCGTCGGACAGCACCGCGCTGATCACTTCGGCCTCGATGAGCTGGCGAATGCGGTGGCGCACCGCTTCGGCCGAATGCTCGCTGCCGCCGTCGCTGGAGGCGATGGCGGTGGTGAAAAAGTATTTCATCTCGAACAGACCGCGCGGCGTCGCCAGATATTTATTGGCGGTGACGCGGCTGACCGTCGATTCGTGCATGGCGATGGTTTCGGCCACCATTTTCAGCGTCATCGGCCGGAGATGGGCGATGCCATGGGTGAGAAAGCCATCCTGCTGGCGCGTGATTTCGGCAGCCACCTTGAGGATGGTCTGCGCCCGCTGATCCAGGCTCTTGGTGAGCCAGTTGGCGGTGGCGAGACAGTCGGACAGGAAGGATTTCTCCGCAGGATCGCGGGTCTTTTTGGTGACCGTGGCATAGTAGACCCGGTTGACCAGCACGCGGGGCAGGGTTTCGGCATTCAGCTCGATCTGCCAGCCGCCATCGGGGCCGCGCCGCACGAACACGTCGGGCACCACCGCTTCGACCGGGCCGCTATCGAAGGCCAGGCCCGGCTTGGGGTCGAGTTGGCGAATTTCGGCCAGCATGTCCATCAAATCTTCGCGATCGCAGCCGACTTCCCGCATCAGCCCGACCAGATCATGGCTGGCCAGCAGGCCGATATGCTCGAGCAGCTTGGCCATCATCGGATCGAGCCGGTCGCGCTCGCGCAATTGGATGGCGAGGCATTCCGGCACCGTGCGGGCAAACACCCCGACCGGATCGCAGCCCTGCAGCGCTTCGAGCACCGCCTCGATATCGGCGCGCTCGGCCCCCAGCAATTCGGCCAGCGCATCGAGATCACTGGTGAGATAGCCGGCCTCGTTGAGCCCATCGATCAGATGGCGGGCGATCAGCCGGTCGGCCGGCGTCCGCAGCAGCATGTTGGCCTGGTTTTCCAGATGCTCGCTGAGCAGCGGCCGCGAGGCGACGAACTGGTCGAGATCGGGAGCATCGCCGGACGCGTTGGCGCCATTGCGGTCGAGCCGGCTCTGCGGATTGAGCTGATCCTGCGCGCTCTGGTCGGGAAACACGTTGTCCACGGCGGTGTCGTAGCCATCGGCGATCGAATCGGCGTCCTGAATGCGTTCGCCGCGATCGACCGTGTCTTCATAGGCGTTGATTTCGGTGGAGCGCTCGGCTTCGACCGGCTCGGGCTCGCCGGGCTCGGCGCCGTCTTCGCGCTCCAGCAGGGGGTTGGCCAGCAGCTCGGCATCGACGAAGGCATTGAGTTCGAGATGGCTCAGCTGCAGCAGCCGAATCGACTGCATCAGCTGCGGCGTCAGGGTCAGGCTCTGGGTCTGACGGAATTCGAGACGCGGCGAAAGTGCCATTCAAACAAGACCCTTGGGGCAAAATCAGCAGTAATTCGGCCGGACCATGCCGCATATTTTTGGTCAGAGCAAGTTTTGTGCCAAGTGGTTGGGGGCTTGCGCATTCCAGGGTTTGCCGGGCGCTGAGGTGAGCGTACTTCCCTTCTCCCCTGAGGGGAGAAGGTGGCCCGCAGGGCCGGATGAGGGGTTCAGCATCGCGATTATGCTGTGAGGCCTTCACCCCTCACCCCTCACCCCTTCCCTCTCCCCTGAGGGGCGAGGGGGCGAAGGGGCCGACGCTTCACGGGTCGCCCGCTCCTAGAGTTCAAAGCCCTCGCCGAGATAGACGCGGCGGGCATCGGGGTCGGCGCTGATGGTTTCGGGGCGCCCCTGGATCATCACCTTGCCGCCATGGATGACATAGGCACGGTCGACCAGGCCCAGGGTTTCGCGCACCGCATGGTCGGTGATCAAGACGCCAATGCCGCGTTGGGTGAGCTGGCGCACCAGTCCCTTGACCTCGGCCACGGCGATGGGGTCGACGCCGGCAAAGGGCTCGTCGAGCAGCATGAAAATCGGGTCGGCGGCCAGCGCCCGGGCGATCTCGACGCGGCGGCGCTCGCCGCCCGACAAAGCCAGCGCATTGGCATTGGCCAGATGCTGGATGGAAAATTCCTCGAGCAGCGCATCGAGCCGCCGCTTGCGTTCGGCGCGGCCCTTCACGTGGTTTTCCAGCACCGCCAGAATATTGCCGCGCACCGACAGACCGCGAAAAATCGACGGCTCCTGCGGCAGATAGCCGATGCCGAGCTGGCCGCGCTGGAACAGCGGCAAATGGGTGATCGGCCTGCCATCAAGGCTGATGCTGCCTGCATTGGGTTTGACCAGCCCCATGATCATGGTGAAAACCGTGGTCTTGCCCGCGCCATTGGGGCCGAGCAGCCCGACCGCTTCGCCGCGCCGCACGGCGATGGAGACGTCGCGCACCACCACGCGCTTGCCAAAGCTCTTGGCCAGCCCATGGGCCACCAGCCAGCCGGTCTGGTCGATGCGCGGTGTGTTGCTTGCGTCGCTCATTGCGAGGTGAACACTCCGGTGACGCGCCCGCCGTCCTTGTTGGTGAAGGTGGAGACATTGGTATTGAGGTTCACCAGCAGCTCGCCGGCCTGGACGGTGCCGCCCGAATTGGTGACCAGCACATTGCCGGTGAGGCGCAGCATCTGGTCGCCCGGGGTGAACACTGCCTGCTCGCCGGTGGCGTCCTGATCCTTGGTGACCAGCCGCACCGTGCCGGTGGCGACAAAGCTTTCGATATCGCTGGTGCCGCCCTCGCCATACATGGCCACCACCTTGTCGGCCCAGACTTTGACCGTGGGATGCACCACCACGACATTGCCGGTGAACACCGCTTCCTGGGTGTTCTCGTCGACGGTGAACAGATCGGCGGTGATTTCCACCTTCTGCTGGGCCCAGGCGGGCTGCGCCAGCAGGGTCAAGGCGAAGGCCAGCAGCAGACGCTTGATCATGGTGATTCCATCTTGGTTGGCCGGGCTCCCGGCGTGTTGGGGAGGGTGACCGTGGCGCGGCTGAATGTCCAGACCAGCCCGACAGCATCATAAGTGATGCCTTCGGCGACAATATGGGTGCCATCGGCATAATCCACCGTCACCGGACCCTTGCCGACCAGCGCCTGGCTGGCATAGTCGAACACCGAATTGGCGACGACGCCGGTGGTGCCCAGCGAATTGCTGACCTGGGCCTCGCCCTCGACGGTGACCAACTGGTTGGTGGTATCGAGCACGGCCAGCGGCGCATCGACCTGCATGCTGACGCCATCGGGCCGCAGCATGGTCAGCGCCGCATCAATCAGCCCGATGCGGTCGGTGGCGCTGGTGGCGGCCTGCGCAGCGCTGGCCGAGACCCGATAGGCGGTGCCATTGCTCAGCACGCCGGCATATTCGGGCGCCTCGACGGTGACGCGTTCGGAGGTGACGCTGATCTGGCCGACGCCGAAACGGCTGCCCAGGCTCGACACATAGATCTGCAGCATCAGGGTGGCGAGCGCGATGACGCCCAGCACCGGCACGCCGATGCGCAAAATAGCGACGATCCGGTTGCGGCTTTGCAGCCCCCGGTAAATCGTCAGCCTTTGTGCGGCATCGCCATGCAGACTCATGGTCTCTCCTCAGCGGGCTAAGCTATGGGCAAAAATATCGGTTTCGGCCCAGCCGAGCAGATCGAGTTCGCAGCGCGTCTTGAGGAAGTCAAAGCAGGACTGCGCCAGCTCGGTGCGGCCTTCGCGCTTCAGCATGCGGTCGAGATGGCGCTTGAGGTCATGCAGATAGAGCACGTCGGCGGCGGCGTAATCGAGCTGGGCATCGCTCAGCTTGTCCTGGCCCCAATCCGAACTCTGCTGCTGCTTGCTCAGATCGACATTGAGCAGCTCGCGCACCAGATCCTTCAGCCCATGCCGGTCGGTATAGGTGCGCACCAGCTTGGATGCGATCTTGGTGCAATAGATCGGGCCGGTGACCACGCCGAAACGCTGCTTGAGCACGGCGACGTCGAAGCGCGCGTAATGGAAGATCTTGGTGACATTGGCGTCGCCGAGGAGTTTGACCAGATTGGGCGCCTCGGTGGCGTTTTGCGGGATCTGCACCACATCGGCGCTGCCATCGCCGGGCGACAGCTGGATGACGCAAAGCCGGTCGCGATGCGGGTCGAGGCCCATGGTTTCGGTATCGATCGCCACTTCGCGGCCATAACGGGAAAGGTCCGGCAGATCGCCGCGGTGCAGTCGGATGGCCATGAAATTTCTCTAAAATTGCGTTTGATCTCTGATGACACAGCAAAACGGCATTGGGAAGACGAGCGGGCGGGGGGCGCGCGGCGTGCATGCGGCGAGACTTGCCTCATGAAATTTTGGGCTGCTGAATTTTCAGTCGACGCCCTCCCCCTTGCGGGGAGGGATCAAGGGTGGGGGTGGGTTGGCCGCGATATCGGGGCTCTCGCACCCCCTCCCGGCTCGATCACGGAGTTAGCAAGCTAACTCCTATCTCGCTCTCCCTCCCCGCAAGGGGGAGGGTGGGGTCCGGTGGGTGGGGCCGAGGGAAGCCCACTCTAGAGTGGCCCTAAAACCAAAAACCCCGGCCGCGACTTGCGTCGGGGCCGGGGTTTAATAATTGGTGCCCAGAAGAAGACTCGAACTTCCACACCTTGCGGTACACGGACCTGAACCGTGCGCGTCTACCAATTCCGCCATCTGGGCAGGCGCGGCTTAACTAGGGGGCGCGCCGGACGATGTCAACACGGTTTCTGTTCGCAATCACCAGTTCGCCCCATCCCAGTGCTTTATCGTGCTGCTATCCACCGTTACGGCCGGCTCGAGACAGTTCACATTGATCATGACCAGCGCATTGCCCTTGCCGTCGCTGCCACGGGCGAATGATTCGATGCCGCAGGTTTTGCAGAACAGGTGATCGATCTTGTCGGTGTTGAAGTGATAGGCGGCGAGATTGTCTTCGCTGCTTTCAAGCACGAAAGCGCTGGCCGGCAGCGACTGCATCACCCAGCCCAGCCGGCGGCAGCGCGAGCAGTTGCAATCGCCCGGCGAGGCCAGGTCGGTGGTGGCGGAATAGCGCACGGCGCCACAATGGCATTGGCCGTGATAGGTCGTGGTTTCGGGCATGGGGCCAGACTCGGTTGGAGGTTATTGAACAAAACAAGAACGATTGTGCGGTGGAGTCAAGGTGATTCGCGCCGCTATCTGGGCGCAGCCCTCGACAGCGGCGGCGGCCATGGGCTAGAAGCGGGGACGAATTTTCGCCTGTTGCCGGAGCCCGCAAATGGATCGCTTTGAACCCAGACTCGTCACCATTTTCGGTGGTTCGGGCTTTGTGGGGACCCAGCTCGTGCAGCTGCTGGCCCAGAATGGCCATCGCATTCGCGTGGCGGTGCGGCGGCCGGACCTGGCCGGGCACACCAGAATGTATGGCAGCGTCGGCCAGGTGCAGCCGATCCAGGCCAATCTGCGCAATGCTGCCTCGGTGCGCCGCGCCGTTGCCGGCGCCGATATCGTCATCAATCTGGTGGGTGTCGGCCATAGCCGGGGCGCGCAGAGTTTTCAGGCCGTGCATGTCGATGGCGCAGCCAATGTCGCCGCTGCCGCGCGCGATGCGGGCGCTTCGACGCTGGTGCATATGTCGGCGCTGGGCGTCGATGTCGCCGCCGAGGTCAGCCGCTATGCCGCCAGCAAGCTGGCCGGCGAAGCCGCCGTGCTCGCCGCCTTCCCCAATGCCATCATCATGCGGCCCTCGATCCTGTTCGGTCAGGATGATGGCTTCTTCAACCTGATGGGCGCGCTGGCCCGCTTCTTCCCGGTGCTGCCGCTGATCGGCGGCAATACCCGCTTCCAGCCGGCCTATGTCACCGATGTGGCCGAAGCCTTCCTGCGGGCCGCCGAAGGCCGGGTCAAAACCGGGCGCATCTATGAGCTGGGCGGGCCGCAAGTGGCGACCCACCGCGAGCTGATCGAGCTGGTGCAGCGCGAAGCCGCGCGCAACCGGCCGCTGCTGCCGCTCTCTGCCGGCTTTGCCAAGCTGCTGGCGCTGCCCTTCGCCATCCTGCCGGGCAAGCCGCTGCTGACCGCCGATCAGGTCGAATTGCTCGGCGTCGACAATGTGGTGTCGGACGCGGCGATCAAGGACAAGCGCAGCTTTGCCGCGTTTGGCATTGTGCCGACGGCGATGGAGACCATTCTGCCGAGCTATCTCTACCGCTATCGCAAGGCCGGCCAGTTCGACCGCGACAACGCCCCGGCGCCGGTTCTTTAAGCGGTACTTTCCTCAATGTTATCCATGATCTCGATGTCATCCCGGCCTTGAGCCGGGATCCATCTTGAGATCTCAGGATGGGCCCCGGCTCAAGGCCGGGGTGACACCGTGGGTGGGGTCGCCCTCAAGCTCCCAACATAATCACGCCTTGCGGACCCGGTCCGTGGGCGTTTTGTTGCGGGCGCCTAGTGCGCGAAAACAATCGTAAGATATATCTTGAAATAGCCGCATGCGGCCCCGATCTTCCCTTGTAACGGAACTCAAGATATATCGGAGACCCATCATGGGAAGTTATTGGAACAAGGGCGAGCCCAATTGGCGCCGCATGGAAGCCATGGCCAGGCGCGGCTGGGGACGGTTTGCCGCCGGCGTCGAGGGCAGTGAGGGATTTGGCAATATGGGTGGCAATTTGCGCATCGGGCGGATGCTGGCTTCGGGCGATCTGCGGCTGGTGGCGCTGTATCTGATCGAGCAGCAGCCGCGTCATGGCTATGATCTGATCAAGGCGGTCGAGGAAAAATCGGCGGGCTTTTATACGCCCAGTCCCGGCATCGTCTATCCGGCGCTGACCTTTCTCGAAGAGGCCGGCTATGTCACCTCCGAGGCCGATGGCAACAAGAAGCTCTATACCATCACCGACGAGGGCAGGGCGCATCTGGCTGACAATCGCGAAGCCATCGAATCGACGCTGTCCTTCCTGGCCAAGGCCGGCGAGCAGATGGCCCGCTTCCGCGAATTCGCCAAGGCCGACTGGCCGTTCAACCGCGAATCGGGCCCCGGCGAACCGCCGCCCCATCGCGGCTTCGGCCCCGGCTGGGGCCCCAATCCCGAAGGCGCGGGCGACCGCGACCTCAAGGATGTGGTGCCCGAACTCAATGATGCACGGCGCGCCCTTAAGGCGGCGATCAAGAAGGCGCGGCGCGGCACTGAAGACCAGCAGCGCCACGCGGCGGAGATTCTCAAGCGCGCGGCCACCGAAATCGAGGCGCTGGGCGACGACGACGTCGATATCTGAAAGCTATGGGGGCGGCCGGCGACGGTCGCCCTTTTTGCGTTAGCGCCAGAGGCCCAGAATCAGCCCCATCACGGCAAAGCTGATGGTGAGATAGCCGCCATTGATCAGGAAATAGCTGAGTGGCCGGCGCTCGAACAGAGTGAGGATGCCGACGCTGAGCGTGGCCCAGCCGAGCCCCGCCGCGACGGCAGCGCCGATGGCAAAGCTCAATGTGGTGGTCGGCCCGGCGATGAAAAAGGCCAGATTGGCCGCCATCAGCAGCGACAGCACGAAGGCGGTGCCGAAGATCAGCGCCGGATTGCCCCGCGCCAGATCGGCTTCGCTCAGGCTGGCGGCGCGGCGCCAGGCCTTGTCGAACAGCAGCGGCGAATACCAGACGCCGCCGATCACGAACATCGATAATGCGGCGGCAATCACCGCCAGCCAGTTGATTTCGGGCATTGTCCTGCTCCCCGGCGCGGTGGCGCCATTGGTCTGGTGTCGAGCAAATCCCTGACCCGCTTCTTTGACAAGGGTCTTCGCAGCCGGCTGCTAACATGTTAGTGCAAGCAGATGCAGCAAGCTCCTCTTCTCGCCTCGATCCAGCCCGTCGTTCAAACCCCGGAGCGTCTCGCCGCCGGCGAGCGTGTGGCCGCGCTGTTGCGCGGTAAAGTCCGGGGGCAGATCTATACCGACCCGTTGATGACCTATGCCTGGAGCGGCGACGCCAGCTCCTACCGGCTGATTCCCGCCGTGGTGGTCTTCGTCAATTCCGAGGACGAGGTGCGCGCCGTGTTCATCGCGGCGCGGGCCGAAGGCCTGCCGGTGACGTTTCGCGCGGCAGGTACATCGCTGTCGGGGCAGGCGGTGACCGATGGGGTTTTGGCAGTGCTGGGCGATGGCTGGCGCAAGCTGGAAATTCACCCCGGCGCCGAGCAGATCACGCTGGGGCCGGCGATCATTGTCGCCCATGCCAATACGGCGTTGAAAAAGTTCAACAAGAAGATCGGGCCCGATCCGGCGAGCCAGGCCACCTGCAAGATCGGCGGCGTGGTCAATAATAATTCCAGCGGCATGTGCTGCGGCGTGGCGCAGAACACCTATCACACCATGGCGCGGCTGCGCATCGTGCTGACCGACGGCACCATGCTGGATTCGGGCGATCCGGAAAGCTGCGCGGCGTTTCGCGCCAGCCATGCCCACATGCTCGACGAGCTGCATCGCCTGCATCACGAAATCATGGCCGATGCCGAATTGGTGGCGCTGATCCGCCATAAATACCGCATCAAGAACACGGTCGGCTATTCGATCAATGCGCTGGTCGATTATCACGACCCGCTCGAAATCCTGATCCATCTGATGGTCGGCTCGGAAGGCACGCTCGGCTTCGTCTCCGAGGTGACCTACAACACCGTGCCCGAGCATCCGTTCAAGGCCACCGGGCTGGTGCCGTTTCCCGATCCGCAATCGGCCGGCCGCGCCATTATCGAAATGGCCAATGGCGGCGTGCAGGTGACGACGGGCATTACCGCCGCCGAATATATCGAGCGCCGGGCGCTGGCCACGGTGGAGCATCTGGCCCCAATGGCGCCGCTGCTGCCGTTTCTGACCGACAATTCGCCAGCGGTGCTGATCGACGTGACCGCGCCCGATGCGGCGACGCTCGAGGCTGAGGTCAACAAGGCCGTGGCCTTGCTGGCCCGGCATGGCGCCACCCAGATTGATCTTTCCACCGACGAGCATCGCAGCCATGAGCTGTGGGACATCCGCAAGGGGTTCTTTGCCTCGGCCGGTGCGACGCGGCCCAAGGGCAGCATCATGCTCACCGAGGACGTAGCGGCGCCGATCGAGCGGTTGGCCGATTTCGTCGTCGATCTGCGCGCCATGCTCGATGACCATGGCTATGAGGATGCAGTGATTTTCGGCCATGCGCTGGCCGGCAATCTGCATTTCCAGATGGGCGATGATTTTTCCCTGCCCGGTTCGGCGGAAAAATTCGACGCCTTTTCCCATGCGCTGTCCGACCTGGTGTCGGTGCGCTATGGCGGCTCGCTCAAGGCCGAGCATGGCACCGGGCGGGCTATTGCGCCGTTTGTCGAGGCCGAATGGGGCGCCAAGGCCTATGCCATCATGCGGCGCATCAAGGCGGCCTTCGATCCCGAAGGGCTGCTCAATCCCGGCGTGCTGCTCAATGATGACGACAAGATCCACGTCAAGCATCTCAAGCTGATGCCGCTGGCCGACGAGCTGGTCGATCTGTGTATTGAGTGCGGCTTTTGCGAGCCGGCCTGCCCCAGCCAGCACATGACGCTGTCGCCGCGCCAGCGCATCGCCGTGACCCGCGAACGCGAGCGGCTGCGCGCCAGTGGCGAAGACTCGGCGCGGCTCAAGCGCATGGATGATGATTTCCAATATGCCGGGCTCGATACCTGCGCGGCGTGCAATCTGTGCTCGCTGCGCTGCCCGGTGGGCATCGAAACCGGCACCATGATTATCGGCCAGCGCGCCCAGCGGCGCGGCGGCACGGCGCAGGCGGTGGCGGGCTTTGTCGCCGATCATCGCGGCAGTGTTGAGCATCTGATGCGCGGTGGCGTGGCTTTTGCCGATGCAGCACGAATGCTGGTGCCGGCGGGGGCGGTGGAAGCCATTACCGAGACGGCCCGGCGACTGACCGGCGATCGGGTGCCGCGCGTATCGCGGGCGTTAAACCATGGGCCGGGGGCGCCCAAAGCCCCGGTCGATTCGCGGCAGGACCCGCGCAAGACGGGGTTTCCGGTGCCGATTACCCAGAGCGGGCGGCCCTCCATCGTCTATTTCCCCAGCTGCGCCACCCGCATGTTTGGCGCCCCCAAGACCGAGCATGATCTGCTGGCTGTGCCCGAGGCGATGCTGGCGCTGTTGGCGCGGGCCGGGTTTGACGTTGTGATGCCCGAAAAGCTCAATGGGCAATGCTGTGGCCAGCCGTTCCAGTCAAAGGGCTTTCCCGAGCAGGCGGCCGAAGTCGGCGGCGCGCTGAACCGCGAGCTGTCGGCGCTGAGCGAGGCGGGGCGATTGTCGGTGGTGACCGATGCGTCGACCTGCGCCAAGCATTTGCGGGAATTTCCCGGTGATGCGCCGGTGCTCGATTCCAGCCAGTTTTTGCTGAGCCAGATCCTGCCGAAACTCACCATCACCAAGAAACTGGATGTGGTGGCGGTGCACCACAATTGCTCGGCGCAGCGGCTGGCCGAGCAGCCAATGACCGAGGCGATTGCGGCGGCCTGTGCCGAGCGGGTTGCGGTGCTGAGTTCGGTGACCTGCTGCGGTTATGCCGGCGACAAGGGGCTGTTTTTCCCCGAGCTGAATGCCCATGCCACGCGCTTTGCCAAAAACGATATCCCGGCGGGCTGTACGCTGGGCGTGTCGACGGTGAGCACCTGCGCGTCGGGCCTGAGCGAACATGCCGGGGTGCCGTTTGTCGGGCTGGCCAGCCTGCTGGAATGGGCGAGTCGGCCGTAACGCCGCTTTCCTTCTCCCCTTGCGGGAGAAGGTGCCCGAAGGGCGGATGAGGGGGCCTTTTCACCCACAGTATATGCGGAGAGAACCCCTCACCCTGAAAATCCGCTGAACGCGGATTTTCGGTCCCTCTCCCACAAGGGGCGAGGGGAAGAAAGGCCAGTAAATCGCGCCCGGTTGGCTTTGGGGCCGGGACCTTGTACTGAACCTCTTCAGCAAGCACCGGAAATCCATGACCATCACCACAACCATCACCAGCCTCGGCCATAAGGGCGAGGGTGTCGCCGAGATTGAGGGCCGCAAGGTCTTCGTGCCGCTGGCCTTGCCCGGCGAAACGGTGGTGATCACGGCCGCGGGTGATCGCGGCACGCTGGTGGAGGTGATCACCCCGGCGGAAAATCGCGTCGCGCCGTTCTGCCCGCATTACGGCATTTGTGGTGGCTGCCAGCTCCAGCATATGGATCGGGCCAGCTACGAAGCCTTCAAGATCGGGCTGGTGGAAACGCCGCTGCGCTTTGCCGGCATCGACACCAAGGTGTCGCGCTTCATTGATGCGGCGGGTGACGGCCGGCGGCGGGCGACGTTGCATGCGCGGCGCGAGGGCGCCGGCTATATGCGGCTGCGTAGTCATCAGGTGCACAATCTCGATGTTTGCCCGATTCTGGTGCCGGGTCTGGCCAAGGCTCCCGATATTGCCCGCGCGGTCATGCAGCTGGTGGGCGAGGCCGATGTGAGCTTTACCGCCACGGCGAGTGGGCTCGACGTGGCTATTCGCACCGAGAAAAAGCAGGCCCGCGCTGACCGCGTAGCGCCGCTGGTTGACCGTTTCCGGTTGGCGCGGCTGTCGCTGAATGGCGAAATGGTGCTGCAGATCCAGCCGCCGGTGCTCACTATGGGCCGCGCCCAGGTGGAATTGCCGATCAGCAGCTTTCTGCAGGCGACCGAAGCGGCGGAAAACGTGTTGGGCGACTATGTCGTCAATGCCGTGGGCAAGGCCAAAACCGTGGCCGACCTGTTTTGCGGCGTCGGCCCGTTCGCCCTGCGGCTGGCCGAGCAGCGGCCGGTGGCGGCGTTCGACAATGACAAGGCGGGTATTGCCGCGCTGGAAAAGGCCTGGCGCTTTACCCGCAATCTGCGCGAGGTGACGCCCAAGGCGCGCGATCTGTTCCGCGATCCGCTGACCCAGTTCGAACTGCCCTATGCGGCGGTGGTGCTCGATCCGCCCCGCGCCGGGGCCGAGGCGCAGGTGCGTGAATTGGCCTTGGCCAAGAAAATCGCCACCGTGGTGATGGTGGCCTGCGACCCCAGAACCTTTGCCCGCGATGCGGCGATTCTGATCGGCGGCGGCTACATTATGAGCGATCTGATCGCGGTGGATCAGTTCACCCAATCCACCCATATCGAGATGGCGGCCACCTTCCGGCGCTGATCACAGTTTGTCGCAGGAGCGCAACCCGGTCGGGTGAAGCTGCGTTGGGATACCGTCAATCAACAAATAGCTGCGCGGGGGCGGCGGTTGTTGCGAACGGAGATCACCATATGCACTTTGCTAAAACGACATTTGCCATCAGCCTCTTGGTCGCGGCGGCGCTGCCGTCATTCGCCCAGGAGGCCACACCCGCTGTCGACCCCAATGGCAGTTTTGTCGATTCCTTCGGCACCTCATTTAGCTTCACCCTGTGCGGGGAAACCGGCACCGATCTGTGCGGCGTGCTGACCAATCTGGAAGGCCAGTCGGCCACCGAGCAGAACCTGGCCTTTGTCGGCAAGCAGGTTATGCAGGCCACCCAGAGCGCGCCCAACCAGTGGAAAGGCGCGCTCAAGGCCGGCGGCATCAGCGCCGAGGCCACCGTGACCCAGGTTGGCCCGGACACTATCGAAATTCAGGGCTGCCGCGCGGCGATCCTGTGCCAGACGCTGGCCTATAACCGGGCTTAACAACGCAAAACCCCCGGGCGTGGCCCGGGGGTTTTTGAGTCTTGCTGGATCAGCAAACCGTAGCGACGCGTTCCTTGATCGTGGCCAGCACTTCGTCGCCGGGGCGTTTCCACCAGTTTTCGGTCGAGAAGATTTCCACTTCCTGCGGGCCGAAAAAGCCGGCGGTTTCGATCATCTTGCGGATGGCTGGCAGGTCGATGACGCCGTCGCCCATCATGCCGCGATCATTCAGCATGTCGCGGGTCGGCACCAGCCAGTCACAGATGTGATGCGCGAAAATGCGCTTCATGCGGCCGGCGCGGGCGATGGCGTTGGCCAGATTGGGATCCCACCAGACGTGATAGACGTCGATGGCGACGCCGACGGTTTCGCCCAGATTTTCGCAGATATCGAGCGCCTGATCGATGGTGTTCACGCAGGCGCGGTCGGCGGCATACATCGGGTGCAGCGGCTCGATGGCCAGCTTGACGCCCGAGGCGCGAGCGTGTGGCAGCATGGCGGCGATGCCGTCGCTGACCATCTGGCGCGCGCCGGCCAGGTCCTTGGACGAACCGGGCAGGCCGCCGACCACCAGCACCAGGCAGTCGGCATTGAGCGCGGCGGCTTCGTCGATGGCGCGCAAATTGTCATCGATCTGGGCCTGCCGTCCGGCCGCAGTTGCGGCGGGAAACATGCCGCCGCGGCAGACGCCGGAAACCTGCAGTCCATTGGCCTTGACCATGCGGGCGGCTTCATCGAGGCCGACGGCCGCGATCTGGTCGCGCCACGGCGAAATCGCCGTGATGCCGGCCTTCACACAGCCTTCCACGGCCTCCTTGAAGCCCCAGACCTGGCGGGTGGTGGCCAGGTTCAGCGAGATAGCGCGCGCGGTCATGCCGACACTCCGTTGACAGTGAGCACCGCCTGCATGCGCTTGACGGCAAGGTCGGGGTCGCCGAGCACGCGGGCCTGATCGGCGAGGCGGAACAGCTCGCTGAGATGCTGCACCGAGCGGGTCGATTGCTGGCCACCGACCATGGAAAAATGGTCCTGCAGCCCGTTGAGATAGGCGAGGAACACCACGCCGGTTTTGTAGAATCGGGTCGGCGCCGCGAAGATGTGGCGGCTCAGCGCCACGGTGGGGGCCAACAGGTCGAAGAACTCGTTATTATTGCCCTTGCCGAGCGCGGCGAGGCCCGCCGAAGCGGCCGGAGCGATGGCGTCGAAAATGCCGAGCAGGGCATGCGAATAGCCCTGGTCGTCGCCGGCGATGAGGTCGGCATAGTTGAAGTCGTCGCCGGTATACATCTTGACCGAGGCCGGCAGGCGGCGGCGCATGGCGATTTCTTTTTCCGCCGAGAGCAGCGAAATCTTGATGCCGTCGACCTTGTCTGCATGGGCGGCGATGACGTCGAGGCAGACATCCATGGCAGCGTCGTGATCGACCTGGCCCCAATAGCCGGCCAAAGCCGGATCGAACATTTCGCCGAGCCAATGCATGATCACCGGCTGCTTCACCTGGCTGAGAATGCGGCCATAGACCTTGGCGTAATCGTCGGGCGACTTGGCGGCGGCAGCCAGGGCGCGGCTGGCCATCAGGATGACGCGGCCGCCTTCACCTTCGACAAAGCCAACCTGCTCTTCATAGGCGGCGATGATCTGGTCGATGGTGACATCGGGACCGGCGGCAAGGTGGTCGGTGCCGGCGCCATAGGCGATCAGGCTATCGTCGCGGGTGCGGGCTTCGGCCTGGGCGCGGCGGATCAGCTCCTGCGCCTCGGCCCAGCCCAGACCCATGCCGCGCTGGGCGGTATCCATGGCTTCGGCAACGCCGAGACCGAGATCCCATAGCCGATGGCGGAATTTCAATGTGGTGTCCCAGTCGATGGCCGGGGTGAGCCAGGGATCATTATTGGCCAGCGGATCGGCGACGACATGGGCCGCGGCATAGGCGATACGGTTGAAGTCGGATGCCTTGTGGCGAACGAAGGGGATCGGCGTGCCGGTCAGCGTATAGCTGGATATCGACCGGTCGGGATTGGGCAGGCTGATGCTGGTCATGGAGAGCGTTTCCTCAACAAACTCGGTGTCATCCCCGCGAAAGCGGGGACCCATCCTGAGATAGTTTCACTATCGCTGAGCGCTGAAACATCTCGGGATGGGCCCCGGCTCAAGGCCGGGGTGACACCGTGGGTGGAATGACATCGCGGTCGGGGGGAGTGCCCCTCAGAATTCCAGCTTCGGCACGTCGAGCCAGCGGCGTTCGGCCCAGCTCTTGAGGCCGAGTTCGGCGAGCTGGACGCCCTTGGCGCCGGCTTCGAGGCCATATTCCCAGGGCGCGTCTTCAGCGACGTGGCGCAGGAACATTTCCCACTGCGCCTTGAAGCCGTTCTGGGCCGGCCAGTTGTCCGGCACTTCTTCCCAATCGCCAAAGAAGTCCATGGTCTGGGGCTGGTCGGGATTCCACACCGGCTTGGGGGTGTTGACGCGATGCTGGGTCCAGCATTTGTGCAGGCCCGCCACGGCGGAACCGTGGGTGCCGTCGACATGGAAGGTCACCAGATCGTCGCGGCGGACGCGGGTGGTCCAGCTCGAATTGATCTGGGCGATCACGCCGCCTTCGAGTTCAAACGTGGCATAGGCCGCGTCGTCGGTATCGGCCTTGTAGCTATTGCCCTGCTCGTCGACACGGGTCGGGATGTGGGTGGCGCCGAGGCAGGAGACCGCCTTGACCTCGCCAAAGAGGTTATCGAGCACGTAGCGCCAGTGGCACAGCATATCGAGGATGATACCGCCGCCATCCTTCTTGCGGTAGTTCCAGCTCGGGCGCTGCGCCGGCTGCCAGTCACCCTCGAACACCCAATAGCCAAACTCGCCGCGCACCGAGAGAATTTCGCCAAAGAAGCCGCTGTCGCGCAGCATTTTCAGCTTCATCAGGCCCGGCAGGAACAGCTTGTCCTGTACCACGCCATGCTTGAGGCCGGAGGCACGGGCGGTCTTGGCCAGTTCGACGGCGATGTCGAGCGAGTCGGAGGTCGGCTTTTCGCAATAGACATGCTTGCCGGCGGCCAGTGCCTTCTCGATCAGCCCGGCGCGCATCAGCGTGGTGCCGGCATCGAAGAACACGGTGTCATCGGGATTGGCCAGCGCCGCATCGAGATCGCTGCTCCAGCGCTTGATGTCGTGCTTCTTGGCCAGACGCTCGATCTTGTCGGCGTCGCGGCCGACGATGATCGGGTCGACGATCAGCCGATCGCCATTGGCGAGTGCGATGCCGCCCTGATCGCGGATCGCCAGGATCGAGCGCACCAGATGCTGATTATAGCCCATGCGTCCGGTGACGCCGTGCATGATGAGTCCGAGCCGTTGCTCCGCCATTGAATTCCTCCGAGCGATTTTGCGGTGTAACTGATTGGTTACTTAGCTACACGCGATGGCGGGGGGCCGTCAAGCGGGATCGCTATCGACGTTCGGAGGGGGCGTGAAAAGCGCCGCCTGCGCTAGACTCCGAGCAGCATTTTGACGCCGATGGCGCCGAGGAAAATCAGGATCATCCGATCGAAGGCCTGCCGGCTGAGCCGGCCACTGATCCACTGGCCCAGCGGCATGAACAGCAGGATGGGGATCATGGCCAGGAGGCCCTGCACCAGCCATTCCGGCCGCATCACTCCGGTGGCCCACAGCGCCGGCAGCTGCACCACCGAAAACACCAGGAACATCGCCGAGACGGTGAACACATGGGCTTCCCGGCCCAGCGCCATGGCGTGGATGAAGGTGACGCCAATGGGAGAGGAAATGCCGGTGGCGCCTTGCAAAATGCCACCACCCGTGCCGGCCAGCGGCCCCCAGCGCCGGGCGGCGGCGTCGCTGAGCGAAAAATGCGGGGTCAGCAGCCGCAGCGCCACATAGAGCAGCAGGATGATGCCCAAAGTGAGCACCAGCGCCCGTTCCGGCAGGGCGATCAGCGCCCAGGTGCCCAGCCCGACGCCGATGGCGCCGCAGATCAAAAACCACGGCATGAAGCCCAGCCGGGGCGAGCTGGCCTCGGCGCGAAACCGCCAGATCTGCCAGCCATTGGTGACGATCAGCGGGATGACCAGCAGGCCAACCGCATGCTGCAGCCCGAAAAACGAGGCCAGCACCGGCAGCGCGATCAGCGGCAGCCCCATGCCGGTGGCGCCCTTGACCACGGCGCCCAGGCCCAATGCCACCAGCATGATGATGGCCGACTGAAATTCCATATTCCGCCCCTGCGAGACAACCTTTCGGTTCAGGATGCTTCGGCACGGCGGCCGGCGCAATCTCTATCCAGCGGTCGCTGCCCGTAAATTTTCGCTGCCCGAATAAGAACTGGATAGTTACTTATCGGTTGACAGCGCCAAAGTCGGACCGCAGTCTGGGGGCCGGGTCACGGAAATGTCCGGACCAGATGCATCTAGGGAGGATATGCGATGAACAGACGCTTGCTGTTTGTCCTGGCGGGGGGCGCCTCGGCGCTGTTGCTGGGCACATCTTTTGCCGCCGCGCAGGATTGGAAACCCGACCGCCCGATCAATTTGATCGTGCCATGGGGCGCCGGCGGCTCGACCGACCAGATCGCCCGCGTCACCGCACCGATTCTGGGCGAAGCGCTGGGCGTCGATGTGGTGGTGGTCAACCAGCCGGGCGCCTCGGGCGCCATCGGCACCCAGGAAGTGCTGAACGCCCCGCGTGACGGCTATACCTGGACCGCCAACGCCATCGCCAACAATGCCACCTATGCGGTGACCGGCCTGCTGGAAGACACCAATATCGACGACTGGCACATCTATCTGTCGGTCGCCAACGTGCCGGTGGTCAGCGTCCCTGCCGACAGCCCGTTCAAGGATTTCGGCGAGCTGCTGGAAGCCTTCAAGACACGCGGCAATGAAGTGACCGTGGCCACGGCGGGCATCACCTCTTCGGGCGGTACTGCCATCGGGGCGCTGAGCGGCGCGGCCGACAACTTCCCCTTCAACATGATCACCTATGATGGCGGCGGGCCGGCAGCGATTGCTGCGGCAGCCGGCGAGGCCATGGTGACCACCCAGTTGGCGGTGGAACAGACCGAACTGATCCGTGGTGGCCGCCTGCGCGCCCTGGCCGTGCTGTCCAACCAGCCGCTGCTGCTTGACGGCGTCGAGCCGATCCCGCCGATCACCGACTGGTTGCCGGAAATGGAACTGGCGCCCGATTATTTCGGCATTTTCGTGCCGACCGGCGTGCCGGACGAAGTGATCGCCACGCTCGACAAGATCTGGGCCGATCAGGTGGCCAATTCGGCAGCGGTGAAAACCTATGCCGAGACCTTCGGCGCGGTGTTCTCCCCCGCCTATGGCGCCGAAGCCCGCGCCTTGGCCATGCCGGTGGTGATTTTGGAAGCCTGTGACGCCGTGCTGCGCGGCGAGGCGGTCAACGATCCCTCGACCATCGGCATCGACTGCGAAACCCGCACCGAAATGAAATAAGCCTCATGCGGGCGGTGCTTCGCTGCCGCCCGCAATTTTTGCCAAGGAAATGCCAAACATGACTATCCAGCCCGACGAACAGGGGGTTCGCGCCCGCGCCGATCTTGTGGCGGCCATTGTGCTGGTCGCACTGGGTCTGGCGGTGTTCTATATGAGCTGGACCATGCCCCGGCTGGAAGCGCGCCGCATCAATCCCGCGACCATTCCGGGCCTGGTGCCGATGATTCTGGGCGCGGTGCTGACCCTGCTGGGCGGGCTGCTCGCCTGGCGCTCCTGGCGCATCGAAGCGCCGGACGGCTGGCGGGGCCTCGCGCAATTGCTGGTGAGCTGGCAGGCCTTCCGCGTTGGCGCGGTGCTGGGACTGGCGCTGGTGTTCACCCTGGTGCTGGTGGGCTGGCTGCCGTTCTGGCTGGCGGCCATGCTGTTCATCTTCACCTTCATCATTCTGTTTGAAACCGTACTGGCCGATCAGCCCATTCCGCTGCTGCGCAGCGCGCTCTGGGCGCTGGGCGTCGCCGTGGTCGCGGGCGGCGGCATTGCCTACGCCTTCACCCGCATTTTCCTCATTCGCCTGCCTTAGGAGCACCCCATGTTCGACGGACTCCTGCTGCTGGGCCAGGGCATCGGCCATTTCATGACCCCCGGGTCGCTGTTCAACGTCGCCTGGGCGACCTTGCTCGGCGTCACCATCGGCATTCTGCCCGGGCTGACCGCCACCATGGGCGTCGCCCTGCTGGTCACGCTGACCTATAAAATGATGCCCGATCAGGCGATCCTGACGCTGATGTGCGTCTATCTCGGCGCCATCTATGGCGGCAGCCGCACCGCCATCCTGCTCAATATTCCCGGCACCCCCGCCAATGCGGCGGCGACCTTGGACGGCCATCCGCTGGCGCTGCAGGGCAAGGCCGGCCTCGCCATGGGGCTGGCCACCACCTCCTCGACTTTGGGCACCATGGTGGGGATTTTCTTTCTCGCCATCATCGCCCCGGTCCTGTCGGAAGCGGCGCTCAAATTCGGCTCCTATGAATTTTTCTGGCTGGCGCTGTTCGGCGTGGTGATCTCGGGCCAGATGACCGGCAGCGATACCCCGCTCAAGGGCTATATCGCCGGCATTCTGGGCCTGCTGGTCGCCATGGTCGGCATGGAAACCCTGCATGCCCATCAGCGCTTCACCTTCGGCATTCAGGCGCTGGGTGGCGGCATCGACCTGATCCCGGCCATGGTCGGCGCCTTCGGGCTGGCCGAAATCCTCTCCTCGATGAAGCGCAGCGCCGTCGCCAACATCGTCTCGGTCAATGACCGGGTGGTGCCGACCTTCAAGGAGATTTTCCAATATTGGAAAACCATCCTGCGCTCCGGCGTTATCGGCACGCTGGTCGGCATCATCCCCGGCGTCGGCGAAGACGTCGGCTCATGGACCTCCTATGCGGCGGCCAAGAAATTCTCCAAAAACCCCGAAATGTTCGGCAAGGGCAGCCAGGAAGGGCTGATCGCTGCCGAGACCGGTGACAATGCGGTGGTGTCCGCCGCCATGATCCCGACGCTGACTTTGGCGCTGCCCGGTTCGGCGGCGGCGGCGGTGCTGATCGCGGCCATGTATATTCACGGCATCCGCCCCGGCCCGATGCTGATGGTGGAAAACCCGGTCTTCCTCTACCAGGTGGTGGCGATGCTGCTGCTGGCGACCATCGCCAACCTGATCTTCGGCCTGTCGCTGACCAAGCTGTTCATCAAGGTGCTGATGGTGCCGCGCGAACGGCTGATGGCGGTGATCTATGTGCTCTGCGTGGTCGGCTCCTTCGCCATCACCCAGCGCATGTTCGACGTCTATGTCATGCTGTTCTTCGGCGTTGTCGGCTTCCTGCTGCGGGAAATGAAATTCCCCATGGCGCCGCTGGTGCTGGGCATTGTGCTGGGCGACCTGCTCGACCTCAATCTGCGGCGCGGGCTGCAACTGACCAATGGCGATCCGAGCCCGTTCTTTACCCGTCCGATCAGTGCTGTTATCTGCCTGATCATCACCTTCACCATCCTCATGTCCATTCCGGCGGTATCCAAGCGTGTCAGAGCCCTCATCCCCCGTGGCCGCGCCAAAGCCTCGCCTCAAGGCTGAGGCGCCAAGGCGCGCGCGCAACTCGGAAAAGACCAAGGCGGACATTCTGGTGGCCGGCCGCGCCGAATTTGCCGAGCGCGGTTTCGAGGGCGCGCGGGTCGATGCCATAGCCGCGCTGGCGGGGGCTAATAAGCGGCTGCTCTACCACTACTTTGGCAACAAGGAAGTGCTGTACCGGGCGGTGCTGCTCGACGCCTATCAGGAGATTCGCCGCGGCGAACGGGCGCTCAGCCTCGACCAGTTCGGCCCGGTCGACGCCATGGACCGGCTGGTGCGCTTCACCTTCCGCCACTTCCTCGCCAATCCGTGGTTTCCGCGCCTGCTCAACGCCGAAAATATCGAGAATGCGCGGTTTCTGAAGACCCTGCCCGATATTCCAGACCTGCATTCGCCGCTGGTCGGGCAGATTACCACCATTGTCGAGCGCGGCGCCGATGCCGGCATTTTTCGCCGCGATGTCGATGCGGTGCAGCTCTATATCTCCATCGCCGCGCTGGGCTTCTTCTATGTCTCCAACATGGCGACTTTGTCGGTGATCTTTGCCCGCGACCTCAGCGGCATCGACATGGTGCAGGAACGCGAAGCCCAAGCGGTGCAGATGGTGGTGGACTATCTGCGGACCAAGCCGGCCTAGTCCAGCGCTGGCAGCACCTTGCTGGCAGCGCTGCGCAATTGGGCGATGAGCTCGGCGATGCGCGGCTCGACCGCGCGTTCCTGCAGCACATAGATGCCAATCAGGCTTTGCCGGGTCGGTTCACTGACGCTGATGCGGCGCAGGCCGCGGCGGATGAATTCGTCCTGCATCACCTCGGTATGGCCGATCACCGCATCGCTGCGCGCCACATAGTCGAGACACGCCGCCAGCGAATTGGAGGCAAAGACATAATTGCCCTGATCGAACGATGCGCTGCCCGAGGGGCTGCGGCCCCAGGTCTCGAAAAAGCGCTGGTGGCGGATTTCGGGCATCGAGCTGTTGACCGCCGGATAGGCCTCGATCTCGGCGATGCTGCGCGGCCGGCTGAGCAGGGCATGGCCTTCACGCACGAAATAACCCTGGCCGACGCGGGTCAGCGGCACCAGCTCGGCGCCGGTGCTGCGATTGAGACCGTCGATCTCATGGGCGACGAAGAGCGAGATGTCGCCGCTGAGCAACTGGTCCATGCAGCGCAGCTGGTTGCCGAGGCTGACATGGATGCGGGCATTGGGATGGCTGCGCGAATAATCCAGCACCATGTCGCGGATGAACAACGACCACCAGGAATAGCCCGAGCCGATGCGCAGGCCCTGCTCGGTGCGGCCATGCTGGTGGGCGATGGCGCTGAGCGTATTGTCATAGAGCCGCCGCATCAGTCGGCCGTTCTGATACAGCGTTTCGCCATATTCGGTCAGCGCTACCCCGCGCGGGGTGCGGATCAGCAGCTTCACGCCGAGATTTTCCTCCAGCTTGCGCATGTTGAAGGTCAGGGTCGGCTGGGTGACGAACAGCGCCGTAGCGGCGGCGGTGATGCTGCCGGCTTCGGCCACCGCCAGGAATTGGTTGAGCAGCTTGTCCATGCCGGCGCTTCCTCTCGTGCCATAGATACAATCTATAATGGAGAGGATATTTCGTATTTTTCTTTTGGTCGAGACTGCGCCACTCTGTTGCTCAACAAGACCCGATCTGCCGCTGAAAGGCAGTAAAAAAGGGAGGGCCTGACAGCATTGAACAGGCTGAAAGCGCCGAAATCCGGGCTTGGAGCGCGGTGCTTGCATGGGGCGTAACCCGGCATTCACCGACTGCCCGCATCTTCCATACAAGTGATTGCCTTGCGCCGAATCTGTGTGCTATGTCGTAACCAGTCGGTTATTTGCGCAAACGATATAGGAAGTAGCCGACGAAAAACGTGACTTCGGGCTGTTGACATCGATATCCAGCAGTGCGGAGTATGTAACTGGTTGGTGATTTAGCGGCGGGGAGGCTGCGGTCACACACGTTCCGGAATGGAACGACCTAAGTTCTTGGGAGGAAACCTAATGACTATTCGTATCGACCGCCGTCAGTTTCTGATGGGCAGTTCAGCGCTCGTCGCTGCGGGCGCCGCCGGCGTCATGCCAGCCTGGGCCCAAGGCGCAAATCTGCGTCTGACCTTCTGGGGCGGCCAGGCTCGTGCCGACCGCACCTATGGCGTGACCGATCTCTATACCGGCGCCAATGGCGGTGCCATCGAGGGCGAATTTCTCGCCTGGAACGACTACTGGCCCAAGCTGGCCACCCAGACCGCCGGCGGCAACGCCCCCGATCTGATCCAGATGGATTATCGCTACATCGTTGAATACGCCAAGCGCAACGCCATCGCCCCGCTCGATGAATTCGTCGGCGGCGTGCTCAAGCTCGACGATTTCGACGCCGACCAGCTCGAAGGCGGCAAGGTCGACGGCAAGCTGTATGGCATTTCGCTGGGCGCCAACTCCGTGGCCACGCTGATCAATACCGCTGCTTTCGAGGAAGCCGGTATTGAAGCGCCGACCAATGCCTGGACCTATGCCGACATCCTGGAAAAGGGTGCGGCCTTTGCTGCTGCCAATGTCCGTGGCGGCATGAAGATGATGAACGACTCGTCGGGCACCGAACCGATGCTCGACAACTGGCTGCGCCAGCAGGGCCTGGCGCTCTATACCGCCGAGGGCAAATTGGGCTTCGGGGCCGACGAAATGGTCAAGTGGTTCGCCATGTGGAATGAGTTCCGCGCGGCTGGTGTCATCATCGCGCCGGACGAGCAGGCCATCGATACCGGTGCCGTGGAAACCACGCCGCTGGTGCGCGCCAAATCGGCGATGATGCCGTCCAACTCCAACCAGTTGGTGGGCTACCAGGCGATCATTCCCGATCGCCTCGATATGGTGGGCTACCCCCGCCTCGCAGCCGGCGTCGGCGGCGGCCACTACCGCAAGCCCTCAATGTTCTTCTCGGTGGCTGGCTCGTCGGCCAATAAGGAAGCTGCCGCTGCATTCCTCAACTTCTTCATCAACGATGCGGAAGCCGGCAAGATTCTCGGCGTTGAGCGCGGCATTCCCTGCTCGGCCGCGGTGCGTGACGCCGTGGCCCCGACGCTGGACGAAGCCAACCAGATTGCGTTGAACTTCGTGGCCAATCTGGGCGATCTGCTTGGCGCACTGCCCCCGCCGCCGCCGGCCGCTGCTGGTGAAATCGACATCTCGCTGCTGCGTACGCTCAGCCAGGAAGTCGCTTTCGGCGCCCGCACCGCCGAGGATGCCGGTGCCTACTTCGTCACCGAAGCCACTGCCATTCTCGAACGGGCTAGCTAAGATATGACCGCGCGCTCCCTTCAATCGGGCGCTCCCGAAAGGGAGCGCGCGGCCTCGCCCTCGCTCTGGGCCCGGATCTGGCAGAATGATGCCCCGGGCTATCTGTTTCTGCTGCCCTGGCTGATCGGTTTCATCGGGCTCACGGTCGGGCCAATGGCGACCTCGCTCTATTTGAGCTTCACCCATTTCGACCTGCTCACCGCCCCGCGCTGGACCGGCGTCGACAATTACATGCGCATGTTCACCAACGACCCCAAATTCTGGGCGTCGATGCGGGTGACCACCTTCTTCGTCATTTTCTCGGTGCCGCTCAAGCTCGCCTTCGCGCTGGCGGTGGCCATGCTGCTCAATCGCGGCATTCGCGGATTGCCGCTGTATCGCGCGCTGTTCTATCTACCGAGCCTGCTCGGCGCCTCGGTCGCCATTGCCATCCTGTGGCGGCAGATTTTTGCCGGCGACGGCCTGGTCAATAAATTCCTCGCCATGTTCGGCATTGATGGCCCGAGCTGGATTTCCAATCCGCAATATTCGCTGTGGACGCTGATCGTGCTGTCGATCTGGCAGTTCGGCTCGCCGATGATCATCTTCCTCGCCGGTCTGCGACAGATTCCGCAGGACATGTATGAGGCGGCCAGTCTCGATGGCGCCAGCAAGTTCCGCCAGTTCCTCAAGATCACCCTGCCGCTGCTGACCCCGGTGGTGTTCTTCAACGCCATCATCCAGACCATCGAGGCCTTCAAGAGCTTCACTCCGGCCTTCATCATCTCCGGCGGCACCGGCAACCCGATCAACTCGACCCTGTTCTATACGCTGTACCTCTACCAGGAGGCCTTCGGCTTCTTCCGCATGGGCTATGCCTCGGCGCTGGCTTGGGTGCTGCTGGCGCTGGTCGGGGCGTTCACCGCCTTCTCGTTCCTGACCAGCAAATACTGGGTGCACTACGATGACTGACGCCCCCAACAAACTGACCGTTGTCGGGCTGCGGACCCTCACCCCGACCCAGCGCAAACTGCTCTCGGTGTTGACCCATGTCGGCCTGCTCGGCGCCTCGGTGCTGATGCTGTATCCGCTGCTCTGGCTGCTGGCCGCCTCGTTCCGCCCGGAAAACGAGATTTTCACCTCGGCCAGCATCATCCCCTCGGCCTGGAGCCTCGACGCCTATGTGCGGGGCTGGAACGGCTTGCGCACCAGCTTTGGCGTGTTCTTCACCAACAGCTTCATCATTGCGGGGCTGAGCGTGGTCGGCAATGTCATCGCCTGTTCGATGGCGGCCTTTGCCTTTGCCCGGCTGCAGTTTCGCGGCAAGAATTTCTGGTTCGCGCTGATGCTGATGACGCTGATGCTGCCCTATCAGGTGACGCTGATCCCGCAATATGTGCTGTTCCGCCAGCTCGGCTGGGTCAATAGCTTCCTGCCCCTCGTCGTGCCCAAGTTTCTCGCCGCCGATGGCTTCTTCATCTTCCTGATGGTGCAATTCTTCCGTGGACTGCCCAAGGAGCTGGACGAGGCGGCGCAGATGGATGGTTGCTCACCCTGGCGCATCTATTGGAAGATCATCATTCCGCTCTCCATGCCGGTGCTGGCCACCGCCGCCATCTTCACCTTCATCTGGACCTGGGACGATTTCTTCGGGCCGCTGATCTATCTCAGCGAAATGAAGACCTACACCGTCATGCTCGGCCTGCGCACCTTCACTGACAGTACCGGCATGAGCGACTATGGCGGACTATTCGCCATGAGCGTGCTCAGTCTGGTGCCGATCTTCCTGTTCTTCCTGTTCTTCCAGCGCCTGCTGATCGAAGGCATCGCGACCACCGGAATGAAGCGGTGATGCAAGACGGCTATGGTTGGCGCTCCCTCCCCCCTGAGGGGAGGGCCGGGGAGGGGGTCGGCTTTGTGACCACCGATGGACCCCCACCCCCGACCCCTCCCCGCAAGGGGGAGGGGAGGCAGAACACAGATATTACCGACGGGACTATTCTCGCATGACCATCAAATTCGCCGCCATCGGCATCAATCACAACCATATCTACGGGCAGGTGGATTGCCTGGTGCAGGCCGGGGCCGAGTTCGTGGCCTTCCACGCCGTGGAAGACGATCTGGCGGCGCTGTTCGGCGCCAAATATCCGCAGGCCAAGCGCGTTGCCGATCCGCGCGCCATCCTGGAAGATAAGGCGATCGCGGTGGTGGTGACCGCCGCCATTCCGGCTGACCGTGCCGCCATCGCCATTGCCGCCATGCAGCATGGCAAGGATGTGCTGACCGACAAGCCGGGCATGACCAGCTTCGCCCAGCTCGACGAGATCAAGCGCGTGCAGGCCGAAACCGGCCAGATTTTCTCGATCATGTATTCCGAGCATTTCGAAGTGCGGGCCACGGTGGAAGCCGGCAATCTGATCGCCGCCGGCGCCATTGGCGAAGTGGTCAATACGGTGGGCCTCGGGCCGCATTCGCTGCGCCTCAACAATCGCCCGGACTGGTTCTTCGACCGCACGCGCTATGGCGGCATCCTCACCGATATCGCCAGCCACCAGTTCGAGCAGTTCCTGTTCTTCTCCAACGCCATGGATGGCGAAGTGGTGTCGTCCAGCGTGTTCAACCGCCACCATCCCGAGCGTCCCGGCTTGCAGGATGTGGGCGACGTGCATGTCCGCACCGCGCGCACCACCGGCTATATCCGCGTCGACTGGATGACCCCCGAGGGGCTGCCGACCTGGGGCGATGGTCGCCTGACCATTCTGGGCACCGAGGGCTATATCGAGCTGCGCAAATATGTCGATATCGCCGGCCGCCCCGGCGACAACCATCTGTTCCTGGTCGACAAGAAGGGTGTGCAGCATATCGATTGCAGCGCCGTCGACCTGCCTTTCGGCCGCCACTTCCTGGCTGACGTGCGCGACCGCACCGAGACCGCCATGCCGCGCGAACGCTGCTTTAACGCCATGAAGCTGGCGCTGACCGCGCAGGCCCAGGCCGAAGTGGGAACGGAGTGGGCCCAATGAGTCGCGTCTTCAACGTTGCTATTATCGGCGTCGGCATCGGCCGCAGCCATGTGGTCGAGGGCTATCTGCCCAATGCCGACAAGTTCCAGGTCAAGGTGCTGTGCGACCTCAATGCAGAGCGCCTGAACGCGGTCGCCGATGAGTTCGGCATTGCCGGCCGCAGCACCAGTTTTGACGACGTGCTGGCGATGGACGATATCGACATCATCGATATCTGCACCCCGCCGGGGCTGCATTTCTCCATGGTCATGGCGGCATTGCGCGCCGGCAAGCATGTAATCTGCGAAAAGCCGCTGGTCGGCTCGCTGGCGCAGGTCGATCAGGTCATCGCCGAGGAGAAACTCTCCAAGGGGATGCTGATGCCGGTGTTCCAATATCGCTTCGGCAATGGCATCGAACAGGCCAAGGCCATCATCGATGCCGGCATTGCCGGCAAGCCCTTCATGGGCACGGTGGAAACGCTGTGGCGCCGCGACGCGCCCTATTATGCCGTGCCGTGGCGCGGCAAATGGGCGACCGAGCTGGGCGGCGTGCTGATGGGCCATGCCATCCACCCGCATGACCTCTTCACCTATCTGATGGGCGATATCGAACGCGTCTTCGGGCGGGTCGCCACGCGCGTCAATCCGATCGAGGTGGAAGACACCATTTCGGCCTCGCTGGTGATGAAAAGCGGCGCCCTGGCCAGCTTCACCGCCACTTTGGGCGCGGCCGACGACACCACCCGCATTCGCCTGGCGTTTGAAAACGTCACCTTCGAGAGCGACCACGCGGCGTACAATCCCGGCGAGAAGCTGTGGAGCATCCAGCCGCGCAATCCGGAAACGGCTGCTTCCATCGACGCGCTGCTCAAGGATTGGCAGCATGTGCCATCGCGGTTCCAGACCCAGATGGCCCGGTTCCATGACGCGCTGACGGGGGCTGGCAAGCTGCCGGTCACCAGCACCGATTCACGGCGTTCGCTTGAACTGGTGACGGCGTTCTATCATTCATCGGCTACCGGCGAGGATGTTGTCCTGCCGATCGGCCCGGGGCATGTGCTCTACGAAAGCTGGGTCCCGGCGCAGTTCCGGACCGCATAGGAGATTGACCATGGCGACCAGCATTCAGCTTCGGCAGATCGTCAAAGCCTATGGCGACACGCAAGTGATCCACGGCATCGATCTCGATATCGACCCGGGCGAGTTCACCGTATTTGTCGGCCCGTCCGGCTGCGGCAAGTCCACCTTGCTGCGGATGATTGCCGGCCTCGAGCCGATCACCGGCGGCGATCTGCTGATTGACGACCAGCGCATGAACGACGTGCCGGCGGCCAAGCGCGGCATCGCCATGGTGTTCCAGTCCTATGCGCTGTACCCGCATATGAGCGTCTATCAGAACCTGGCCTTTGGCCTCGAAACCGCGCGCATGCCGAAAGCCGAAATCGCCGAGCGGGTGGCCAAAGCGGCGGAAATCCTCAAGATCGAGCCGCTGCTCAAGCGCAAGCCCAAGGCCCTGTCGGGCGGGCAGCGCCAGCGCGTCGCCATCGGCCGCGCCATCGTGCGCGAGCCAAAAATCTTCCTGTTCGACGAGCCCTTGAGTAACCTCGACGCCGAGCTGCGGGTGCAGATGCGGGTCGAGATCGCCAAGCTGCATAATGACCTCGGCAACACCATGATCTATGTGACCCATGATCAGGTGGAAGCCATGACCATGGCCGACAAGATCGTGGTGCTGCGCAGTGGCGTTATCGAGCAGGCCGGCGCGCCATTGGAACTCTACAACAATCCGAAGAACCTGTTCGTCGCCGGCTTCATCGGCAGCCCGAAGATGAACTTCCTCAGCGCCAAGGCGGATGGGGCAACGCTCACCGTGGCCGGCAACAGCCTGACGCTGGAGCGGGCGGTGGCGGGAGCGACGACCCTGGGCATTCGCCCCGAGCATATCACAATTGCCGAAGGCAGCGGGGTCAAACTGGCCGAGGTGCGGGTCGATCTGGTGGAAAATCTCGGCGGCCAGACGGTGGTCTATGCCACCACCGCCGACAACCAGCCGGTCAATATCGTGCTCGAAGGCCAGCGGCCGGTGGAACTGGGTTCCACCGTCAGCGTGCATTTCGACCCGGCAAGACTGCATCTGTTCAATGCCGAGGGACTATCGATTTAAGCGGCACCCCCACCCTTGATCCCTCCCCACAAAGGGGAGGGAGACGATGAACACTGCCATCGCAACCTGCGCCTCCCTCCCCTCTGATGGGGAGGGAATGAGGGTGGGGTGGGGCCAGACACTCGATGGCAGTCCGGGTTGGACAATCCCACGGGGTCGGTGAGGCTCACCCACCCTCAAAAAACCAAAAATCCACAAGCCTGTCGAAAGCCACCCTGCTGACGCGTCATGTCAGCGGGGTGGCTTTAGTGTGCGGGTTGGCGGCTGCGCCGTGACCGACTAAAACTGCGTCCCTGCCGCCCCAGACCAGAGGATCATCGCGTGACTTCATCGCTCTACGGTTCGATCATCATTCGCGGCGCCCGCGAGAATAATCTCAAATCGGTTTCCCTCGATATTCCCAAGCGGCAGATCACCGTGTTCACCGGGGTGTCGGGCTCGGGCAAGTCGTCGCTGGTGTTCGGCACCATCGCGGCGGAAAGCCAGCGGCTGATCAACGAGACTTATCCGGCCTTCGTGCAGCAATTCATGCCGCATTACGGCCAGCCCGACGCCGACCAGCTGGAAAATATCTCGGCGGCGATCATTGTCGATCAGCAGCGGCTGGGCGGCAATTCGCGCTCGACGGTGGCGACGGTGACCGATGCGGCGCAGATGCTGCGCGTGCTGTTCAGCCGGCTGGCCACACCGCGCCTGGGTTCGCCGGGGCTCTATTCCTACAATGACCCGCGCGGCATGTGCCCCGATTGCGAAGGCATCGGCCAGGTGGCGGCGATGGATATGAGCGCCGTGGTCGATGAGACCAAATCGCTCAAGCAAGGCGCGCTGCTGCCCAAGGGCTTTGAAGTCGATGGCTGGTGGTCGGCGATTTATTTCGGCGCCGACCTGTTCGATGTCGACAAGCCGATCAAGGACTTCAGCGCCGAAGAGCGCGAGATGCTGTTTCATCTCGATGACGGCCGCAAGATCAAGGTGGGCAAGATCAACCTCACCTATGAGGGCGTCGTCGCCAAGCTGAAGAAGGGGCTGGGCAGCAAGGACCCCGAAACGCTGCAGCCCCATGTTCGCGCCGAATATGACCGCATCTTCACCCGCGCCGTCTGCCCGGTCTGCCAGGGTGCGCGGCTCAACCAGCAGGCGCTGGCCAGCACGGTGGAGGGGCATAATATCGCCCAGCTCTCGGCCATGCAGGTCAGCGAGCTGGCCAAACTGATCCGCGGCATCACCGCGCCGCAGGTCGGGCCAATGCTCGAGGCGCTGGCACTGCGGCTGGAAAACCTCGTCACCATCGGGCTGGGCTATCTCAGCCTCGACCGCGAAAGCTCCACCCTGTCGGGCGGCGAAAGCCAACGCGTCAAAATGGTGCGCCATCTCGGCAGCTCGCTGACCGACATCACCTATGTGTTCGACGAGCCCTCGGTGGGGCTGCATCCGCACGATGTGGGGCGGCTGGCCGGGTTGATGGAACAGCTGCGGGACAAGGGCAATACGGTGCTGATCGTCGAGCACAAGCCCGACATGATCGCCATTGCCGACCATGTGGTCGATATGGGGCCCTATGCCGGCTCCAAGGGTGGCGAGGTCGTGTATGAGGGCAATTATGCCGGCCTGCTCAAATCCGGCACGCTGACTGGCAACCACATGCAGAAGCATCAGCCGATCAAGGACAAGGTGCGAAAGCCCACCGGCGAACTGAAGATCGCCCACGCGAAGCTGAACAATCTGCAGGACGTGTCGGTGTCGATTCCCAAAGGGGTGCTCACCGCCGTAACGGGCGTCGCCGGCTCCGGCAAATCCAGCCTGATCCAGGGCTGCCTGCCCAGTGCCTATCCCGACACCATCATCATCGACCAGAATCTGGCGCGTGGCTCGCGGCGCTCCAATACCGCCACCTATACTGGCATTCTCGATGCGGTCCGCAAGGCCTTCGCCAAGGAAAATGGGGTCGATGCGGCGCTGTTCTCGGCCAATTCCAAGGGCGCCTGTCCCGATTGTAACGGGCTGGGGGTGATCTATACCGATCTGGCCCATCTCGATCCGATGGTGACGGTGTGCGAGACCTGCGAGGGCAAGCGGTTTTTGCCCGAGGTGCTGGAACACCATCTGCGCGGCAAGTCGATTGCCGAAGTTTATGAGATGAGCGTCGACGACGCGGTGGGGTTTTTCACCGAGCCGGCCATCGCCAAGATCCTCAAGGGGCTAGACGATGTCGGGCTGGGCTATCTGACGCTGGGCCAGCCACTATCGACGCTATCGGGCGGCGAACGCCAGCGCCTCAAGCTGGCGGCCGAGCTGGGCAAAAAGGGCAATATCTATGTGCTCGATGAGCCGACAACCGGCCTGCATATGAATGATGTCGATACGCTGATCGGGCTGTTCGACCGGCTGGTCGATGCCGGTTCCTCAGTGATCGTCATCGAGCATAATCTCGACGTGATCTCGCGGGCCGATTGGGTGATCGATCTGGGACCCGGCGCCGGCCAGGATGGCGGCCGCGTGCAGTTCGAAGGCGTGCCGGGCGATCTGGTCAAGGCCAAGGGCTCGTTGACCGGGCAGCATCTGGCCAAGCGGGTGTAGGGGCGGGCTGGGTATCGTCCCACCCACAATGTCACCCCGGCCTTGAGCCGGGGCCCATCCTGAGATTGTGCCGGTGAATCCATTTCAGGATGGATCCCGGCTCAAGGCCGGGATGACACCGCATTTTGAGGTGAGGTGAAGCTCAATCCTTCAGCTCATCCTCGACATCGGTCTGTGGGCGGTCGCCGCCATTGGCTTGCTCTTCGTGCCATTTGCCGCTGCTGTCCTGGAATTGGATGGCCTCGTCTCTGCCGCTGGTTTGCATGCGGCGGGCGGCGGCGCCGGCTGCGGCGTGCGCAGCCGCGTGGGTGGGGAAGGTTTCGGAGAACACATCGCCCACTCGGTAGGCAAAGCCGCCGTCATGTTCGACGACATCATAGGTCACGTGGGTCATGGATCAGCACTCCTGTGCCGGTTAAAACCCCGCAGCGGCCCAGAGGTTGCTCCCGTCGCAGCGCAGTCCTAAATGTGGTGGCAATTATCGGGGGCCAAGCGTGCCAGATCAGACCCAGGGCGCGCGCGTCGCGCTCAAGCTCGATATTGTCGTTATCGGCGCCGGCCAGGCCGGGCTGAGTTCGGCCTATCATCTCAAACAGCTCGGCTTGGCCCCCGGCCGCGATTTCCTCGTGCTCGACCGGGCGCCGCAGCCGGGCGGGGCCTGGCAATATCGCTGGCCGTCGCTGACGCTCTCCACCGTCAATCGGGTGCATGACCTGCCCGGCATGAGCTTTGAGGCCATGGCCGGCGGCGATGCCAGCGTGCGCGCCGCTGTGGCGGTGCCGCAATATTTCGCCGCTTATGAGGCCCATTTCGGGCTCAATGTGTTGCGTCCGGCCAGCGTCAGCGTGGTGTGCGACCGGGGCGAGCGGCTGCGGGTCGAGAGTGATCGCGGGCTGTTTTCGGCCCGTGGCATCATCAACGCCACCGGCACCTGGGAAAAGCCCTATGTCCCCGACTATCCCGGCGCCGACAGCTTCGCCGGCCGCCAGCTGCATACCCGCGATTTTCATCGAGCGGAGGATTTTGCCGGCCAGCATGTGCTGGTGGTGGGCGGCGGGATTTCGGCCATCCAACTGCTCGACCAGATTTCGCAGGTGACCCGCACCAGCTGGGTCACCCGTACGCCACCAAAATTCCGCGAAGGCCCCTTCGATCAGGAGGCCGGGCGTGCCGCCGTGGCGCTGGTGGAAGAACGCGTGCGGGCCGGGCTGCCGCCCAGTTCGGTGGTGTCGGTCACCGGCCTGCCGATGACCCCTTCCATCGCCGCCATGGCCCAGCGCGGCGCGCTGGCGCGGCAAGGCATGTTCAGCGAGATCACCCCGACCGGCGTGCGCTGGGCCGATGGCCGCAGCTTGGATGTCGATGTGATTCTGTGGTGCACCGGCTTTCGCAGCGCGCTCGACCATTTGGCGCCGCTGCAATTGCGCGAAGAGTCGGGCGGCATCACCATGACCGGGCGGCTGGCAACGCAGGTGGCGCGCGATCCCCGCATTCATCTGGTCGGCTATGGCCCCTCGGCCTCAACCATCGGCGCCAATCGCGCCGGTGCGGTGGCGGCGCGGGAGCTGACCACGCTGCTGGGCCTCGTGGCGCCGGCGTGACATAGTTTGACAACCGCGCCGGCACTCCCTGCTGGCGGTTTGTGACCCTAGCCACGGTGCCGACGATGAAGACCTATAAGCTCCCTCATACCGATTTGACGGTGTCGAGTGTCATCCTGGGGATGATGCGCATTCCCAAGATGAGCAATGCCGAAATCGCGACGCTGGTCGGCACCGCCCGCGATGCCGGCGTCAATGTGTTCGACCACGCCGATATCTACGGCGGCGAGCGTCACAAATGCGAGGCGCGTTTCGGCGAAGCGGTGACGCTGTCGCCGGCCGAGCGCGAACAGCTGGTGATCCAGTCCAAGGTCGGCATCCGCAAAGGCTATTTCGATTTCTCGGCCGAGCACATCCTGACCTCGGTCGACGAATCACTGGCGGCGTTGCGCACCGACTATCTCGATCTGCTGCTGCTGCACCGCCCCGATACGCTGGTCGAGCCCGACGAGGTGGCCCAGGCCTTCGATACGCTCAAGGCTTCGGGCAAGGTCCGTCATTTCGGCGTCTCCAACCACACCCCGGGGCAGATTGAATTGCTCAAAAGCGCGCTAAACCAGCCGCTGGTGGTCAATCAGGTGCAGCTCTCCATCACCCATGCGCCGCTGTTTGCGCAGGGCATCGCCGCCAACATGGCCGGGCTCGAGCAGTCGGTCAGCCGCGACAATGGCCTGCTCGACTATTCGCGCCTCAACAAGATGACGCTGCAGGCCTGGTCGCCGTTCCAGAAGCAGTTTTTTGACGGGGTGTTTCTCGGCGATCGCGAGAATTTCGCGGCGCTCAACGACGCCATCGATGAGTTGGCGGCGCAATATGGCGTGACCCCGACCGGCATTGCCGTGGCCTGGATCACCCGCCATCCGGCCAATATCCAGGTTGTGCTCGGCACCACCAATCCCGGCCGCGTCACCGACGCCGCTGCCGGCTCGGCCGTGCCGCTGACGCGTCAGGAATGGTATCGCCTGTTCACCGCCGCCGGGCACACGCTGCCCTAGGCCGGAAAAAACGAAAGGCCAGACTTGCGTCTGGCCTTTTGATCGTTTCTTCCCGAGGGAAGATTGGAGCGGGCGATGGGATTCGAACCCACGACCCTAACCTTGGCAAGGTTATGCTCTACCCCTGAGCTACACCCGCGCTCCGTTTGCCGGTCAGTGCCTTAGCACCGGTCGACGGGCGCTATATGCCCAATCACTTGACCGATTGCAACCCACTTTTTGGCGCTATCGTCATCTTGTCGGCGTCTTAGTGGCCCAAGGGCTTGTCAGGTCACCGTTCGCTGGCGCAAGAAGGGCCACGAATATCCCAGTTTGCCTCGGTTGAAGGGCCTTGTTCCGTCATGTCCACTCCGCTTAACGGCGTTGCCGCTACCCCCCAGTCTTCCGCGCCTGTTGGCGCTCTGATCAAGGATTCGAGCGATTCTGCATTTAAGGTCGATGTGATCGATGCTTCGCTCGACCAGCCGGTGCTGGTTGATTTCTGGGCGCCCTGGTGCGGCCCGTGCCGCGCGCTGACCCCGACGCTCGAAAAAGTGGTCACCGAAAAGGCCGGAGCGATTCGGCTGATCAAGATAAACATCGACGAGCACCCACAGATTGCCGGCCAGCTCGGCGTGCAGTCGATACCAGCCGTGTTCGCCTTTGCCGACGGCCGCCCTGTCGATGGCTTCATGGGCGCGCTGCCCGAGGGTGAAGTGCGCCGCTTTGCCGAGAAGGTGATTGCCGGTGCTCCGGCGCCGCAGCCGGCTGCTGATTCGATGGAAGCCCAGATCGCCGAGGCCATCGCCGCCGCCGAGGCCGCGCTAACCGCCGGCGACCTCGGTCGCGCCGCGCAGATTTTCGGCATGGTGCTGCAGCATCAGCCCGACCATGTGCCCGCGCTGCTAGGGCAGACCCGGGTCTACCTGGCCGCCGGCGAGACCGAGCAGGCCCAGGCCACGCTGGATCTGGTGCCCGAAGCCGACCGGACGGGCGACGCCTATAGCGCGCTGGCCAATTCCATCCGCCTGCTCGCCGAAGCTGCCAATGTCAGCGAAATCGCGACGCTGGAAGCCGCCGTTGCCGCCAACCCCGATGACCATCAGGCCCGCTATGATCTGGCGCTGGCGCTCAATGCCGAAGGCAAGCGCGTCGAGGCCGCCGAGGCGCTGATCGCCAGCTTCAAGCGTGACCGCACTTGGAACGACGACGGCGCGCGCAAAAAGCTGCTCGAATTCTTCGACGCCTGGGGCCCCAAGGATCCGGCGACACTCAAGGGCAGGCGCCTGCTGTCGGCGGCGCTGTTCTCGTAAGGGAAACGAATCGATGCTGAAACGCCCGGCCGCTCCGGCCGACCTGCCCAAATCCGTACCGCTGTTTCCGCTGTCGGGCGCTTTGCTGCTGCCGTTTTCGCATCGCCCGCTCAATATCTTCGAGCCGCGCTATATCGAGCTGATCGATGCGGCGCTGCGCGGCGACCGGTTGATCGGGCTGATACAGCCCGAGGACACCAGCGAGGAAAGCCCCAAGACCCGCAGCCCGCTGCAGGCCATTGGCTGTCTGGGGCGGCTGACCCATTTCGAGGAAAGTGGCGAAGGCCGCTACTTCGTCATTCTCGAAGGAGTGACGCGGTTTCGCCTGGCCCATGAATTGACCGTGCTGACGCCGTATCGGCAGGGCGTGATCGCGGCGGAAGATTACGCCAGCGATTTCACCCGCGATTTCGGCGAGGAGGCGGTGGACCGCGAGCGCTTCGTCAAGATGATGCGCGACTATGCCGAATTCGCCAGCATCGAGCTGAACTGGGAAGAGATCGAGCGGACCGGCACCGCCGATCTGGTCAATTTCTGCTGCATGGTCGGCCCCTACGGTCCGGCCGAGAAGCAGGTGCTGCTCGAGGCGCAGACGCTGGAGCAGCGGGCCGAGACGTTGATCGCCATGACCGAATATGAAATTGCCCGGGGCGCCAGCGGCGGCGCCAGCTCGCTCAACTGACCATGGCCCAGGCGCCCGCCCCCAATCTGCGCCATGAGTTCGACGTCAAGACGCTCGAAATGCTGGTCTGCCCGCTGACCAAGACGCGGCTGACGCTATCGGCCGACCGCAGCGAGCTGATTTCGGTAGCAGCGCGGCTGGCCTTTCCGATTGTGAAGGGCGTGCCGCTGCTCAGCCTCGACGAAGCCCGCAATGTCGACCCCGAAGCCCTGCGGAAAATGCCGGAGCTGAAGGGCGGCGGCTAAGGCGGGATCACCTCATAGCGGTCGCGGATATGCTCGTTGTAGTAGCGCCCGGCTGAGGGGGCGGTGCAGAGCTCGTAAAACACCTCTTCGGGCACCTCGAGATGGTCATAGGGGCCACCCGAGGGCTTGAACCAGATTTGCAGCACCCGGCTCTCTGGATCGTACTCCGCGCGCTCGATCGCCGTGGAGTCGAACCGGACCATTTTAGATCGGCAAGCCGCTGAGCAGTTTCGGGCCGCTGCCGGACACGCCCGACGCAGTGCGAATCAGCGCCGCCTTGATCGGACCGGCCCGATCCACCAGCCCCAGCCCGACATCGCGCAGCGCACGCACCGGGGCGAGGTCGTTGGAAAACAGCCGATTGAGCCCATCGGTCATCGCCGCCATGCTGGCCGTATCGAGCCGGCGCCAGCTCTGATAGCGCCCCAGCACATCGGCGCCGCCATGATCGAGCCCGAGCCGGATCGATTCGATCACCACTTCGGCCAAAGCCGCCACATCCTTGAGCCCCAGATTAAGCCCCTGTCCGGCAATCGGATGCACCACATGCGCAGCGTCGCCGACCAGTGCCAGGCGAGGGGCAATAAACTCGCGCGCAATCTGCAGCCGCAGCGGAAACCCCTGCAAATCTTCCTCGACAGTAACCGCGCCCAGGCTGGACCCCATCACCGCCTCGATTTCGCGCGCCAGCGTGGCGTGGTCCATGGCGAGGAAACGTGGCGCATCGGCCGTCCGCTCGGTCCACACCAGCGACGAGCGGTTGCCCGGCAGCGGCAGGCTGGCAAACGGTCCGGCGGGGCGGAAATGCTCATAGGCCATGCCATCATGCGGCAATTCATGGCCGATATTGGTGACCAGCCCGGTCTGCCCATAATCATGGGCGATGACGCCAATCTGGGCCATGTTGCGCAGGGTCGACTGGCCACCATCGGCAGCGACCACCAGTGGGGCGCTCAGCACACGGCCATCGGCCAGCGTCAGCCTTGCGCTGCCAGCACCTTCGGCAAAGCCGGTAATGGTGGCCGGGGCAATGACCTCGATATGCGCGGACACGGCATCAAGCAGCACCTGGCCGCTGACGCGGTTGGGCACCATATGGGCAAAGGCCTCGCCCGGCGCCACATCGCCATCAAAGGTCAGGAATAGCGGTCGGGCGATATCGCCCTCGCCCGAATCGGTGATCCGCATGGCGGTGATCGGCTGGGCTTCGGCGGCCATCGCCGGCCACACGCCCAGTGCCTCGAACACCCGGCGCACCCCGGCGGCAATGGCCGAAGCGCGGGCATCGCGCGGCACTGACAGCGGCCGGCGATCGACGAGGCCAATACGGATGCCGCGGGCCGACTGCACCAGCGCCAGCGCCAGCGTCAGGCCCACCGGCCCTCCACCCACGATCAGCACGTCGAAATTATCGTTGCTAGTGCTCATGCCGTGTCTCCTTGCGCTCTATTTGTGGTCCGGCCGTGTTTTGGTGCAAGCGCGCTGATCGTCGCGGCGACTGCTGCAATTTTGATCAGAGGCTTTTCGCCTTGCGCAAAAATTGAGCATTTATCCGGCCGCACGCGCCGGCCGATTCCAACGAAAATCATAAGTCATTGAATCATCTTGTATTTTCGCTGCGTCCCCGACTTGGCACGGCGCTTGAGTCGTCTTGTGCATTCCAGACAGCGCCAAGTCGCAAAGGGGAACACATGAAACTGGTGATCGCGATTATCAAGCCATCACGCCTCGAAGAGGTGCGCCAGGCTCTCAATACGCTCGATGTCCACGGCATGACCGTGACCGAGGTGAAGGGCTATGGCCGCCAGAAGGGCCACTCGGAAATCTATCGCGGCACGGAATATGCCGTCCACTTCGTGCCCAAGCTCAAACTCGAAATCGCCGTCGACGATGATCTCGCCGACGCCGTCAGCACCGCCATCAGCGACAGCGCCCGCACCGGTCGCATCGGCGACGGCAAGATTTTCGTGCTCGACCTGCTCGCCGTCACCCGTATCCGCACCGGCGAAACCGGCGCGTCTGCACTTTAGCGCGCGTCCCGCAAAAGTGGACGCCACTTTTGCGGTTCGGACACGCGACGACACAAAAAACGTCATCGGGAGAACCAAGATGAAGACGTCAAGACTATTGGGGAGCGCTGCACTCGCCTCTCTGCTGCTGGCCTTGCCGGCGCTGGCTCAGGACGCGGCCGCGCCGGCCACCGAAGTGGTCGAAGAGGCCGTCGCCAGCATCGATAGCGGCGATACCGCCTGGATGCTCGTTTCAACCCTGTTGGTCATCCTGATGACCATTCCGGGCGTGGCGCTGTTTTACGGCGGGCTGGTGCGCTCCAAAAACATCCTGTCGGTGGCCACCCAAGTGTTTGGGGCCTTTGTCATGATCGCCCTGCTCTGGGTGGCCTATGGCTATTCGCTGGCCTTTTCCGGCCCCGCCGATGGCGGTATTTCGGCCTTTATCGGCGATTTCTCCAATCTCTTCCTCGCCAATGTCACGCCCGATGCGGTGTCGGGCAGCATTCCCGAGCTGGTCTTCGTGGTGTTCCAGCTGACCTTCGCCTGCATCACCGCCGCGCTGGTGGTGGGCGGCATTGCCGAGCGCATGAAATTCGGCGCCGTGCTGGCGTTTCTGGCGATCTGGTTCTCGCTGTCCTATCTGCCGATCGCCCATATGGTGTGGTCGGGGGCCGGGCTGTTCTTCAATATGGGGGCGCTCGATTTTGCCGGCGGCACCGTGGTGCATATCAATTCTGGTGTCGCCGCACTGGTCGCCGCCATCGTGCTGGGGCCGCGTCTGGGCTATATGAAAGAGCCGATTGCGCCGCATAATCTGGTGTTCACCTATATCGGAGCCTGCCTGCTCTGGGTCGGCTGGTTCGGCTTCAATGCCGGCTCGGCCCTCGGCGCCAATGGTCTGGCCGCACAGGCCTTCCTCAACACCATCACCGCGCCGGCTGCTGCCGGCATCGCCTGGGCACTGGGCGAAAAAATCACCCGCGGCCATGCCTCCTCGCTGGGCTTTGTCTCGGGTGCGGTGGCCGGGCTGGTCGCCATCACCCCCGCAGCCGGCTTTGCCGGAACGCTGGGCGCCATCGTCCTGGGCGCGGTGGCCGGCTTTGTCTGTCTCTGGGCCGTGGTCACGCTCAAGCCCTGGCTGCGCTATGACGACAGCCTCGACGTCTTCGGCATCCATGGCATTGGCGGCATTGTCGGCGCCCTCGGCACCGCCATCGTCGCCGCGCCGGCCCTGGGCGGCTTCGGCGCCGAGGGTTACTCCATCAGCGGGCAGTTGGTGATCCAGGGCCTGGCCGTGCTGGTGGCCGTGCTGTGGTCGGCCGTCGTGGCCTTTGTCGCCATGCTGGTGGTCAAGGCGCTGTTCGGCGGCGTCCGCGTCGCCGAATCGAGCGAAGTGGATGGCCTCGACATTTCGAGCCATGGCGAGCGCGCATACAACTGAGGCGTATCGCAAGAGTGGTGCACCAACACCATCAGTCGACCTTCCCTCCCCTCAAGGGGGAGGGGCTTTCGCTTCGCGTGTGCGGCACGATCGCGCCCAAGAGTGGAGCGATACCTCCCCCTTGAAGGGGGAGGCTAGGAGGGGGTGGTGCCCCAGGCGCCACACCCCCCCAAAACTTATCCATCTTATCCCCGCCCCCAAAACCTCGCGCATACTCCTCCCATCTTCCGGGATACAGGGGCGCTGCAGCGACCGGTGTCCGGATTGACGGTCGGGAGGGTGGAGGTCGCGCTCCGCCCTGGGCTGTGCGGATGGGGCATTCGGGCATGAGGCTACGGTTTCATGCTGGGGCTTGCGGTCTGCCTTCCGAGAAAAACCCGACGCCCCGAGGCGACGATCACCTCACTATTTTACTATCCATCGGGGCGGTTGCCGCCTCGGGGCTCCGCCTGTTCTGGTCGAAACCGCGCCTGGCGGCGCTTGTGCACGCGCCTGCCGCCCTCACAAATTCCCATGGTTAGCCTTGGGTTAACCCGCTCGGCTTAGATTGGCAGCAATTAGTGGGCCCGGTTTGTTCCGGGCAGTATTGAGTTCGCCCATGTCCAGCTCCCCCTCGCCAGTGCTCGATGAAATCCGCTCCGTGCCGCAGCGTTCGCGCGGCAGCGCCAAGGCTGTGCCGATGCCGCCGCCCGCGCTGGCCATTCGCATTCCGGTGCGCTTGGCCGGCTTCGTGCTGCTCGGGCTGGTGGCGGTGTGCCTCGTGGCGCTGGCCTCCTGGTCGGTCGACGATCCGAGTTTTTCCTATGCCACCGCCAAGTCGCCGGCCAATTGGCTGGGCTTTCCCGGCGCGGTGATCGCCGATTCGCTGTTCCAGGTGCTGGGACTGGCCGCTTTGCTGCTGCTGGTGCCGCCGGCCTTGTGGGGCTGGGCCTTTGCCCGCCGCCGCATGCCGACCCATCTCGGCATGCGCCTCACTGGCTGGGTTGCCGCGACGATACTGGGCGCGGGGGTATTGTCCTTTGTCGCCATGCCGGCCAGCTGGCCGCTGCCCACCGGGCTGGGCGGGTTGATCGGCAATGGCTTCACCATGCTGGCCACTTTGGTGGCCGGCGAAGCGCCGCAGGCGGTCACCGCCGTGCTGTTCGCCATCATCATCGCCATTCCGGCCATGGCCGCCTTCTGGATCGCCATGGGTCTGGGCAGCGCCGTGCCGACAGGTCCGAAAAAGCCGCTGGCCGCTGGCCGCAAGGGCGCTGCCGCCGCGCCGGAGGCCGATGAGCCCGAGACCAATCCGCTGGTCGATATCGTGCTCGGCGCGCTGGTCCATACCGGCTATTCGCTGCGCACCGCCTTCCGCCGCGCCCGCGAAAGCCATGCCGAACGCCGCGCTGCCGAAGCCGCGACCTGGCGCGACGATGAAGTCGAGCCGAGCATGGATGGCCAGGCCCCTGTCGTCGAACGCCGCGAGCCGTCGCTGACGCCGCGCCGCATCCACGCCCCGGTCGAGCCGGCCTTCGACGCCGCGCCCGCCATTTCGCCGCGCATCAATGCCCGCCCAAGCTATGACGATACCGAACTCGACTACCCTGAAGAGGTCGAGGACGACATTCCCTTCGTGCCCGACCTGCCGGTAAGCACGCCGACCAGCCATCAGCAGCGCGGCGATTCGCGTTTCCATCCGGTTGATCCGGCCAAGCCCCGCGTCGTTGCCGCGCCGGCGCCGCGCCCGGCTCCCGGCCAGCGCATGCTGCGCGAGGCGCAAAGCTCGTTCCTCGATGAGCCCGGTGGGTTCGAGCTGCCGCCGCTGAGCCTGCTCGCCACGCCGCACCATAATGGTCCGGCGCCCGAGCATGCGCCGGAGCGGCTGGAAGAAATGGCCCGCCAGCTTGAAGGCGTGCTGGAAGATTTCGGCGTCAAGGGCGACATCATCAATGTCCGCCCCGGCCCGGTGGTCACCCTGTTTGAACTCGAGCCGGCCCCCGGCATCAAGTCGAGCCGCGTGATTTCGCTGGCCGACGATATCGCCCGCTCGATGAGCGCGATTTCCGCCCGCGTCGCCGTGGTGCCGGGGCGCAATGCCATCGGTATCGAACTGCCCAACCAGAATCGCGAAACCGTCTATTTCCGCGAAATGCTGGCCAGCTCCGATTTCGAGAAGATGAAGGGCAAGCTCCCCATCTGCCTCGGCAAGACCATTGGCGGCGAGCCGGTGATCGCTGACCTCGCCCGCATGCCCCACTTGCTGATCGCCGGCACCACCGGCTCGGGCAAGTCGGTGGGTATCAACACCTTCATTCTGTCGCTGCTCTACCAGATGACGCCCGAGCAGTGCCGCATGATCATGATCGACCCGAAAATGCTGGAACTCAGCATTTACGACGGCATTCCCCATCTGCTGACCCCGGTGGTCACCGATCCGCAAAAGGCGGTGGTGGCGCTGAAATGGGCCGTGCGCGAGATGGAAGATCGCTATCGCAAGATGAGCAAGATCGGTGTGCGTAACATCGACGGCTTCAACCAGCGCGTCACCGAATCCAAAGCCAAGGGCGAAGTCATCACCCGCACGGTGCAGACCGGCTTTGACCGCGAAACCGGCGAGGCGATCTTTGAGAGCGAAGAATTCGATCTCGAGCCCTTGCCCTATATCGTGGTCATCGTCGACGAAATGGCCGATCTGATGATGGTGGCCGGCAAGGACATCGAAGGCGCCATCCAGCGCCTCGCCCAGATGGCCCGTGCCGCCGGCATCCATATCATCACCGCCACCCAGCGCCCGTCGGTCGACGTCATCACCGGCACCATCAAGGCCAACTTCCCCACCCGCATCTCCTTCATGGTGACGTCCAAGATCGACTCGCGCACCATTCTGGGCGAGCAGGGCGCCGAGCAGCTGCTGGGCAATGGCGACATGCTCTACATGGCCAGCGGTGGCCGCACCAAGCGCCTGCACGGCCCCTTCGTCTCGGACGCCGAAGTCGAAGCCGTGGTGGCCCATCTCAAGAGCCAGGGCTCGCCCGACTATCTCGATTCCATCACCGAGGAAGACGGTGAAGGTGGCGAGTTCGGCGGCGAAGGCGCGGCGGGCGGTGACGATTATGCCGGCTCGGGCGACGAGCTCTACGACAAGGCCGTCCATATCGTGCTCACCGACAAGAAGGCCTCCACCTCCTATGTGCAGCGCCGTCTGGCCATCGGCTACAACAAGGCGGCAACGCTGATCGAACGCATGGAACGCGAGGGGCTGATCTCCCAGGCCAACCATGCCGGCAAGCGCGAGATTCTGGTGGGGTCGGACCCCTATTAACAGTCGGCGCTACTGACGCAGACGTGACAGCATGCGGCAACGGGCGGAACCACCTGTTGCCGTAATTGCTTTCTAGGTTAGCCTTACCGTGATTGTCAGCCAGGGACCTCTATTCATGATTCGCCGCGATGCCTTGCTGCTTGGCCTGTCCGCCGCCTTTGCCCTCACTGTGCCGGCCTGGGCGCTCGACCGGGCGCTGACGCCCGAGGAACAGCAACTCATCGCCAATATCGGCGCGCATAATTCGGCCATCCGCACCATGGTCGGTCGCTTCCTGCAGATCGACACCAATGGCGGGCGCACCGAGGGCACGTTCTTTCTCGAACGCCCCAACAAGATCGCCTTCCGCTACGCGCCGCCCAGCCGCGAGGAAATCGTCTCCGTCGGCAAGGGCTTTTACGTGCTCAACCGGCGCGACGAGACCTATTACGCCTATCCGCAGGATTCGATCCCGCTGCGCCAGTTCCTCGGCGACAAGATCGACCTGCTCAATGCCAATGTGATCGGCGTCACCAATTCCGATGGCTATCTGTCGATCACGGTGATCGACGAAACCGTGGCCGGCACGGTGCAGGTGTCGCTGATTTTCGACACCGATTCGCTGGAGCTGGTGCAGTGGAGCCTGGTCGAGCCAAGCGGAGCCGAACTGACCTTCTCGCTCTATGACGTGGAAAAGGACGTGGAAATTCCACGCGCCTTCTTCTCCATCCCGGCGACCTACAAGCCGCTCGAGCAATAGGGCGGTTTCGCCCTAGCCCCAGATCAGCAGCGCGATCATGCCGGCGGCGCCGACGATAATGCGCCACCAGGCAAATGGGGTGAAACCGTATTTGCTGACGAAATCGAGCAGGTAGCGCACCACCAGTGCCCCCACCACGAAGGCGGCGGCAAAGCCGATGCCGACGCTGAGCGCCAGATCGGGATCGATCAGCTCGCGGCTTTTATAGAGATCATAGCCAAAGGCGCCGATCATGATCGGCAGGGCGATGAAGAAGGTGAATTCGGCCGCCGCGCGCTTGCTGGCGCCAAACAGCATGGCCCCGACCACAGTGGCGCCCGAGCGCGACACACCCGGCACCAGGCTGAGCATCTGGAACAGCCCGATGATCAGCGCCAGATGCCAGGGGAACTGGTAAATATCGTCATATTTGGTTTCGAGCTTCAATCGGTCGACCAGCAACAGGATAATGCCGCCGACCAAAAGCGTGCTGCAGATCAGCCAGGCCGAGTTCCACAGATCGCCCTGAATGAAGTCGCGCAGCAGCACCCCGACCACCACCGCCGGCAGGCAGGCGAGAATCACCGCCAGCGCGAATTGCCAGGCATAGGGCTTGCCGGTCAGCGCATCGGCGATCAGCCGGCCCAGTTTGGCGAAATAGACGGTGATAACTGCCAGGATCGCGCCGAGCTGAATCAGCACGATAAAGGTCGCCGGTTGGCTCAATCCGAAGAAATGACCAGCCAATAGCAGGTGCCCGGTGGAGCTGACGGGCAGGAATTCGGTAAGCCCTTCGAGGATTCCCAGGATCAGCGGCACAAAAAGACCTTGATCGACGTTCATCTGATCCCCTAACTCGTTTCCAGGGCCGCAGTGGCCGATCCTCTTAGCTCTGTTCGCACTATGCGCCAAGGCGGGGAACGGCAAACGGGCCGGTTGTAACCAGAGCGTGTAAATGCCGAGCCTTATCCACCATCCCCTCGACCCGTCCTCGCGCCTCATCCGCCTGATGTGCGCCGAATATGGCGTGCCGCTGGACATGGAAGAGATCAAGCCCTGGCTGCGCGACGAGCAATTGCTGGAAATCAATCCGGCCGCCACCCTGCCGATCCTGATCGGCGAAGGCGACCAGCCCATCGTCGGCATTCTGGCCACCATCCACACTGTGGAAGACCTCTATACGCCCAGCGCCGTGGCCGGGCTGATCCCGGCTGATCCGGGGCCGCGCGCCGAGATGTGGCGGATGATCGAATGGGTTATCGTCAAGCTCAACGAGGAAGTGACGCGCTACGTGCTCGAGGAAAAGATCGTCAAGCGCGACCAGCGCGGGGCGACGCCCGATCCGGCCGTGCTGCGCGTGGCTAAGGCCAATCTCAATGAGCATATGCTGTATTTCAACTGGCTGTTCGCCACCCGCGCCTGGCTGACCGGCGATACCATGACGCTGGCCGATTTCGCGCTGGCGGCGCATTTGTCGACGCTGGACTACCTCGGCGATATCGACTGGGACAAGGCCGGGGAAACCCGCGACTGGTATTCCCGCATTAAATCCCGGCCGGCCTTCCGCACCCTGCTCAATGACCGCGTCGTCGCCATGCCGCCGCAAAAGGGCTATGCCGATCTCGACTTTTGAACGCCAGATTTATCCACGCCACGCCAAAATGCAGTAGCTTGAGCATCGTGGCCCAAAATACCGAAAAACTCGTCGCCGAACTGCGGGCCCGCGCCATGGCGCTGGGCTTTGAAAGTTTTGGCATTGCCCCGGCCGATGCACGCCCCGACCTGCCGGAAAAACTGAACGCCGCACTGGCGGCCGGCTGGCATGGCGACATGGCGTGGATGGAAGAGACGGCGGAGCGCCGGGCCAGCCCACGAAACATGTGGCCCGAGGCGAAGTCGGTGATCCTGCTCGGTCTCAATTACGGCCCCGAAAGCGATCCACTGGCCATTCTGGGCGAAAAATCGCTTGGCACCATTTCGGTCTATGCCCGCAATCGCGACTATCATGAGATCATCAAAGGCAAGCTCAAGGAATTGGCAGGGCTGCTGGCGCGGCGCTCCGGCGCCGAGGTCAAAGTCTTCGTCGATACTGCGCCGCTGATGGAAAAGCCGCTGGCCGAGGCGGCAGGGCTGGGCTGGCAGGGCAAGCATTCGGTGCTGGTCAGCCGCGATTTCGGTTCCTGGCTGTTTCTGGGGGCCATCCTCACCTCGGCGGAGCTGCCCGCAGACAAGCCGCATGCCGAAAGCTGCGGCTCATGTACCCGCTGCCTCGATATCTGCCCCACCAAGGCCTTCCCCGCGCCGTTCCAGCTCGATGCGCGGCGGTGTCTGGCCTATCTGTCGGTGGAGCATAAGGGCCAGATCCCCTTGGAGTTCCGGGTGCCGATGGGCAATCGCATCTATGGCTGCGATGATTGCCTGGCGGTCTGCCCATGGAACAAATTTGCCTCGGTGAGCCGGGAAGCGCGGCTGCGGGCGCGCGAGGAACTGGAGCGGCCGCGGCTGGCCGATCTGGCGCAATTGGATGATGCCGGGTTCCGCGTGCTGTTTGCCGGCTCGCCAATCAAGCGCATTGGCCATGGCCGATTTTTGCGCAACGTCTTGATCGCCATCGGCAATTCAGGCGATGTGGCATTGAGCAAACTGGCCGAAGCGCGGCTGGAGCATGATGATCCGCTGGTGCGTGGGGCGGCGATCTGGGCGCTGCGGCGGCTGGTGCCGGCGCGGGCCGAGGCGCTGCGACCAAGCCAACTGGCGCGGGAAAGCGACAGCGCGGTAGCGGCGGAGTGGGACGGGGATATCGGATGAAGTGTTTTGTATTTGGGTTGGGCTATTCGTCACAAGCGGCAGTGGATGCGCTGCGCCAGATAGACCCCAGCGTCACTGTCGACGGCACCGTGCGCAGCGCCGACAAGGCGAGCATGCTGGGCCAGCAGGGCATCGGTACCTATCTGTTCGACGGCACTGCGCCGGGCGTCACACTCGGCCCAGCATTGCGCCGCGCCAGCCATGTGATCCTCTCCATCGCCCCCGACGAAGCGGGTGACCCGGCATTGCTGCAGCACCGGGCCGATCTCGATGCCGCACCGGACCTCGAATGGCTCTGCTATTATTCCACCGTCGGGGTCTATGGCGATTTCGGCGGCGCCTGGATCGACGAGTCAGCGCCGCTGGTGCCGCGCAATGCCCGCAGCGACCGCCGGGTGCTGGCTGAGCAGGCGTGGCGCGATTATGCCCAGGCGCGGGGCGTGAAACTGACGATTTTGCGGCTGGCCGGGATTTACGGACCGGGCCGCTCGACCTTCGACAAGCTGCGCGATGGCACCTCGCGGCCCATCGCCAAGCCCGGCCAGGTGTTCAACCGCATCCATGTTGCCGATATCGGTCGGGTGACGGCGCTGGCCGCGGCCGCGCGGCTCGATGGCACGTTCAATCTGGCCGATGACGAGCCGGCGCCGCCGCAGCAGGTGATCGCCCATGCCGCTGATGTGCTGGGCGTGCCCCAGCCACCGGTGCTGGATTATGCCACGGCCGAACTGACACCGATGCAGCGCAGCTTTTATGCCGACAACAAGCGCGTCTCCAATGCCGCCATCAAGCAGGCGCTGGGGATCGAGCTGCTCTATCCCGATTATCGCGCCGGACTGGGCGCCATCCTCAAGGAGACGCGGCCATGACCGCCCCGCAACCGGCCAAATCCGCGCCGCCGCACTCTACCCTTGAAGGCCGTTACGCCCGGCTCGAACCCCTCGGGTCCCAGCATGCTGCCGGGCTCTATGCCGCTTCGATCGGCGCGGGGGTGCCCGAGCGCTATCGCTGGCTCTATGGCGAAGCGCCGCAAAGTGTCGAAGAGGTCGGCGCCTGGATCGATGAGACCAATGCCGGACCCGACCGCTATGTCGCGGTGATCGACAAGGCTACGGGCAAGACTTTGGGTCGGCAGGGCTGGATGCGGATTTTCCCCGAGCACGCCTCCATCGAAATCGGCGGCGTCTATTGGGGGCCGGCCATGGCCAGGACGCGTCTCGCCACCGAGGCACTGTATCTGTTCGCCCGCCACGCCTTCGATGATCTGGGTTATCGGCGTTTCGAGTGGAAATGCAATGCCCGCAACGAAGCCTCCAAAGCGGCGGCGCTGCGGTTTGGTTTTCAATTCGAGGGCGTGTTTCGGCAGGACCGCATCGTCAAGGGCGAGAGCCGCGACACTGCCTGGTTCTCCATCATCGATGGCGAATGGCCGGCGCTGCAGGCCGAATATGAACGCTGGCTGAGCCCGGACAATTTCGGGGTGGATGGCGTGCAGCGCACCAAGCTGGTGCTGCGCGACTAAGCCTCCACCAGCCGCAGCACCGCGTCCTGCATCCGTTCCAGATCTTCATCGCGGCTCAGCCGGTGGTCCCCGTCGGGGATCAGCGTCAACGTCACCGGGTCGTGCAGCATGTGGGTGACGAGGCGAATGGCGTGGGCCTGGGGCACGTCGGGATCTTGCCCGCCTTGCAGAATCGTCACCGGGCAGCCGGTTTCGATGACGCCGCCAAACAGCAGATGGTTGGCGCCATCCTCGATCAGCGCCCGGGTTATGCGGTAAGGCGTGTCGGAATAGGCGCTGGGCTGGTCGACATAGCCGTTATTCTGCAGCGATTCGTGCTCGGCCGGGGTGAAGTCGGGCAGCATCAGCTCATGGGTCATGTCGGGCGCCGGGGCGATCAACACCACGCCATGCGCCTTGCTGCCACGCGCCAGCAGCGCCCTTGCCAGCAGCAGCGCCAGCCAGCCGCCCATCGAGGAGCCGACGATGATATGCGGGCCGCTGGTGGTGGCCAGCACCGCCTCGGCTTCTTCGAGCCAGCGACTGATGGTGCCGTGGTTGAAGTCGCCGCCGGAGATGCCGTGGCCGGAATAATCGAAGCGGGTGACGGCAAGGCCGTGTTGGGCCCCGAGCGCGTCGAGCGCCAGCGCTTTGCTGCCAGCCATGTCGGAGCGAAAGCCGCCCAGCCAGAACAGGCCCGGTCCGCGCCCGTCGCGCTGCTCGACGGCAATGTCGCGCGCGGCGGCGCCGGTGCCGACGGGGATGCGGAAGCTGCGGATCTGTGCTATAGACATGGGGAAGATTTCCCTCTCACGGAAATGAATCGTTAGCCGTGCCGATCGGGCGTGGCAATCGCGGCGTTTGCGTGGCGCAACAGGCCAGAAATTCTGGTAGTTTGCCAGTTGACTTATCGCCCGCGTAACACGATTTTATGCCCGAAATCACCCGCTTGGCTTAATAACACAAGGATCGTTTGCCATTCGTCGTCCCATGAGACAAGTCGCGCCCCAGAAAGATGGGCCGCCTGCCAATGAAGATATCACCAGCGCCGATGTCCAGCTCATCGATGCTGAAGGTGAGAATCGCGGGATCGTCAATACCCGCGCCGCTCTTGCTGAGGCTCAGGAGCAGGGGCTCGACCTCGTCCTGATTTCGCCCAACGCCGTCCCGCCGGTTGCCAAGATGCTCGATCTCGGCCGCTACAAATATGCGGCGCAGAAAAAAGCGGCAGAGACCCGCAAGAAGCAGAAGGTAATCGAGGTCAAGGAAGTCCAGTTGCGCCCCAATGTCGGCACGCACGACTACGAGACCAAGATGAAGGCTGTAGAGCGCTTCCTTGACGAGGGCGACCGCGTCAAGGTCACCATGCGTTTCCGCGGCCGCGAAATGGCGCACCAGGAACTGGGCATGCAATTGCTCGTCAAGGTGAAGGAACAGATGGACGCCATCGCCAAGGTGGAAAGCCAGCCACGTTCCGAAGGCCGTCAGATGGTCATGGTGCTGGCGCCCAAATAAGGGCGGCAGCAGCAGGATGAATTGAAAAGGGCAGGTCCGGTCGGGCCTGCCCTTTTTGTTGGGGATTGGCCCGAATATCGGGGCTCTCCGCCACCCCCTCCTAGCCTCCCCCGTCAAGGGGGAGGTATCAGATCGAGTTGGGGCAGCGATCGGGTCACAACCACAAAGCCGACACCTCCCCCATGATGGGGGAGGTTGGGAGGGGGTGGAGCAACGGGCGCGGAGCTAAGCCCTAGAGCGCCGCTGCGACCGCGTCGCTGCGTGGAATGGCCGGCTGCGCGCCGGGGTTGAGACACGCCAGGCTCGCGGCGACCGCAGCGCGCTTCATGGCGGCTTCGAGGTCGAGCCCGGCGTCGAGCCCGGCGGCGAGATAGCCGCAAAACGTGTCGCCGGCCCCCACGGTGTCGACCGGCTTGACTGGCAGGGCCGGCACCGAGATGGTCTGGCCTGCGGCCGTGACGGCGCGGGCGCCATCGCCGCCCAGAGTGACGATGACGGTCTGGCTGTGCTGGCGGGCCCAATCCGCCATGGCCTTGTCGAGTTCGCTGATGTCGCTGCCGGTCAGCAGGGCAAATTCGGTTTCATTGGCGATCAGGATCGCGGCCTGCGGCGCCAGTGCGGCGGTGCTGTCGAGGAAAGGCGCGGTGTTGAGGATGGAGGTGATGCCCTGGGCGCGCGCCAGCTCCAGCGCCCGCGCAGTGGCGGCCTGCGGGATTTCCTGCTGCACCAGCAACACTCCGCCGCTCTGCCCGACCAGCGCCGCATCGGCGTCTTCGGGCGTCACCTGGCCATTGGCGCCGGGCAGCACGGCGATGACGTTTTCGCCCTTGGTGTCGACAAAGATCATGGCAATGCCGGTGGGGCCGTCGACGACGCGCACCGCGCTGAGATTCACCCCATCGGCCTTGAGCAGTTCCAGCGCCAGACCGGCAAAGGCATCATCGCCCACGGCCGACACATGGCGCACTTCGGCTCCGGCGCGGCGGGCGGCCAGCGCCTGATTGGCGCCCTTGCCCCCGGCCGCCATGGAGAAGGTGCCGCCGGCGACGGTTTCGCCCGGCTTGGGCAAACGGCTGACGGTGCCGACCTGATCGAGATTGGTCGAGCCGAAAACGGTGATCATGCAGGAGCCTCCCAGACGCTTTATGCGGCGGCTTTTACCACGGTATTGAAATTGCGCGAGGTCCAGAGGCGCTTGTTGCCAAAATGCTTCCAGATCTGCTCCATGCCCGCGCCGAAACGGCCATTGGGCATACGGAACGCCAGGATGAACACTTCGTCGTCGGTGAGCTGCACCACCTCGTAGTCGCCCGCTATGGCATTGGGCATGGGCAGGGTTTTGGCGGATTTGTCTGCGAGGAAGGTGACGTAGAGCTTGGTGTCGTGATCTTCCTTGCGGCCCTTGAACGGGTCAGCGGCCAGCAGCGCGCGGATCTCGTCCTGGGTGCGCAACACCGTGCCGATAGGGAAGCCGAAGCTTGCGGCGAGGGCGTCCTCGATCGCCTTCTGGCCGACGGCTGCGGGCGCAGCATCGAACAGCACATTGCCGCTGGCCAGGATGGTTTTGACATTGGCAAAGCCCATCGCCTCGAAAGCGGCTTTGAGATCGGCGCTCTTGACCTGGCGCTGGCCCAGATTGACCCCGCGCAGCAAAGCCAGGTGGCGGATCATTTCGCCGGGCCCTGCGGATAGATGGTTTCGCCACGCGCCAGCATCTCGACAAAGGCCGCAATCTTTTTGGCGCGGCCAGCGGGCGTCTTGAGGCTGTGGACGCGAAAGGTCAGGGCGAAGCGGTTTTGGGCGCTGAGCGTATCATAGCGTGCCTTGGCCGCAGGATTGGCGGTGATGGCAGCGAGCAGGTCGACCGGCGCCTCCATGGTGGTGGCATAGGCGGCGTCCCAGCGCCCGTCGGCTTTGGCGGCATCGACATGGCGCAGGCCATGCGCGGTCATTTTGCCCTCTTGCACCAGCCGGGCGACATTGTCGCGATTGACCTGGCTCCACAGGCTCTTGGGCTTGCGTGTGGTATAGCGCTGGACGAAGGAAATCTCGTCCCAGCCCTTGCGGATGGCGTCGATCCAGCCCCAGCAAAGCACTACGTCGATGGCTTCCACCGCCGTGATGCTCTGGTGGCCGCTGGCCTTTTTGAAGATGCGGATCCACACCTCGTCGGCGCTGTCGTGATGGGAGGCGAGCCAGTCGTAAAACGCCGCCTTGCTGGTGAATTCCCTGATTTTGGCCGGGTCGACGACGACCGGGGCCATTCAGTCCACCGCCACGCCGGCCGTGGCGAGGATGGATTCGAGCTTCGGGTCGAGCAGCTCGCTGGCGGGCAGATGAATGCCGAAAATATTGGTCAGCACCTCGCGCAGTTCGGCGACGCTGGTCAGGTGGCGGGTTTCCGAGGGCTGGCCCAGCACATGGGTGGTCAACCGGTTATCTCTGAGCGCCAGCCGCTTGCCGGGCGGGGTCAGGGCGACGCGCAGTTCCTTGCGGAAGCCCGATTCGGGATCGGTGGAGAGAAAAATATTGGACGCGGCGTAATCGGCGGACTGCCGCTCGGCGGTGTCGAATTGGTAGAGCGCGCGCCATTCATCGCCCAGCTTGGCTTCGAGCCGCCACTCGGGATCGCCGCCGGTGAGGCGGAAGGCCTCGTGCGGGGTGGCCTGCTCGACATCAGCCTTGAGCCGCAGCGGACCAGTCAGCGTCATGCCGCCAAAGCCGACATCGGCAATATAGGTGACGCCGCTGATGTCGACGGCCAGCAGCATATGGGTCGCTGGTCTGTCGGTGGCATCGGGGTCGTTCCACAGCACCCGCGCCGCCAGTCCGCGCACAGTGAAGTCGAGTTCGCGCAGCACCGCCTGCAGCAGGAGATTGTGCTCGTAGCAATAGCCGCCGCGCCGGTCGGTCAGCAGCTTCTTGACGATGGCAGCCAGATCGAGATTGACCGGCAGGCCGAGCAGGGGATTGAAATTTTCAAAGGCGATGGCTGCGGGGTGCAGCGCGTGGATCGCCTCAAGTGTCGCCAAGGTCGGGGCGATGGAGCCGGCAAAGCCGATTCGGTCGAAATAGGCTTTGAGATTGACCTTTTGGCTCATGAGCCACCCCTGCCGCTGTTTTCGTTCGGCGTGCAATATGGTCGATGCGTGGGGCGCTGTCACCGGCACCGAATGCAATTTCGTCGCGCCGGGGGGCTGGACGCGCCAAATATCGGCTCGCTGAAAGTGTCAGGCCTGCGCCTTGCGCACCCGGATCACCACGTCGACATGGCTCACCACCATGCCCTTGGGGGCGTCGGGCAGGGCCAGGAACTGGACCGAGGCGGCAGGAATATCGATCATCCGCTGCTCATCTTCCACGAAGAAGTGATGATGATCGGAAGTATCGGTATCGAAATAGGAGCGCGAGGCATCCACGGCGACTTCGCGCAACAGTCCGGCTTCATGGAACTGATGCAGCGTATTATAGATTGTCGCCAGCGAGACATTGACCCGGGCGTCGGAAGCTTCGCCATGCAACTGCTCGGCGCTGACGTGACGATGCGGGCCGCCAAACAGCAGTTCGGCAAGCGCCACGCGCTGACGGGTCGGGCGAAGACCGGCCATGCGCAGGACCGCCGTGAGGCAGGGCTTGCGCGATGGATGCGACCGGACGGTCTGGGAGCGATCTGTCATGGGGTCCTTGGAAACGAAAAAGGGCCGGGAATTGCTGGCTTCCTTATAGCCACGGCAGGGTATTCATACAAGTCGCAGGGGCGCGGCGGGCCTCTGGCGGCGCGATCTGGCGAACCGGGGCTGACTTGACCCCCCTTGCGCGCGTCTATACGAGACAAAACAACAGGGTTAACCGGGGTAACAAGCATGGCCGAGCGGCAGAATGCATTTGGGTATGAAGAGCTGCTGGCCCATGGTCGTGGCGAATTGCCCGGTCAGGGCGACGCCCGTCTTCCCGCCCCGCCCATGCTGATGTTCGACCGCATCACCCAGATCGATGAAACCGGCGGCGCCTTTGGCCGTGGCCAGGTGCGGGCCGAACTCGATGTAAACCCCGATCTGTGGTTCTTCAAATGCCACTTCATCGGCGACCCGGTGATGCCAGGCTGCCTCGGGCTCGACGCGGTGTGGCAGATGACCGGCTTTTTCCTGAGCTGGATCGGCCAGCCCGGCAAGGGGCGCGCTTTGGGTGGCGAGATCAAGTTTACCGGCCAGGTGACGGACGACGTCAAGCTGGTGGAATATGGCATCGACCTCAAGCGGGTCATGAAGTCCCGCCTGACGCTGGGCATTGCCGACGGCTGGGTCAAGGCTGACGGCAAGATCATCTATGAAGCCAAGGATTTGCGCGTCGGGCTGTTTACCGATGCCCAGCTGCATGACCAGAAGGCCAGTGCCTGACCGGCCTTAATGCCGGACCTTTTCCGACCATAATGCGGCGCCGGCCCTAAAGTGCGCCCATACAAGAGCATAAGCGAGGACACGATGAGACGAGTTGTCGTCACCGGCATGGGTATCATTTCCTCGATCGGCAATTCGCTCGACGAGGTCACGGCCAGCCTGCGCGCCGCCAAGCCCGGCATTGTTGCCGCGCCGGACTATGCCGAGCTGGGTTTCCGCAGCCAGGTCAAGGGCGATCCCGGCCTCGACCCGTTTGAAATCCTCGACCGCCGCGTCACCCGCTTCATGGGCAAGGGCGCGGCGTGGAACTATCTGGCAATGCAGCAGGCGATTGCCGATGCGGGGCTGGAAGAGAGCGACATCTCTAACCCGATGACCGGCATCGTCATGGGTTCGGGCGGCGCCTCCACCCGCACCATCGTCGAAGCCGCCGACATCACCCGCAAAAATCTCAGCCCCAAGCGCATCGGGCCGCTGGCCGTGCCCAAGGCGATGGGGTCCACGGCCTCGGCGACTTTGGCCACGCCCTTCGGCATCAAGGGCATCAATTACACCATCACCGCCGCCTGCGCGACGTCCAAGCATTGCATCGGCAATGCCATGGAACAGATCATGATGGGCAAGCAGGACATCGTCTTCGCCGGTGGTCACGAAGACCTCGACTGGACCCTGAGCGATTTGTTCGACGCCATGGGCGCGATGAGCTCGCGCTATAACGACACGCCTGCCGTGGCCTCGCGTTGCTACGACGCCAATCGCGACGGCTTTGTCATTTCCGGCGGCGCCGGGGTGCTGGTGCTGGAAGAATATGAGCACGCCAAGGCGCGCGGCGCCAAGATCTGGGCCGAGCTGATCGGCTATGGCGCTACCTCGGACGGGCTCGACATGGTCGCTCCCTCGGGTGAAGGCGCCGAGCGCTGCATGCGCATGGCGCTCAAGAACGTCAAGCAGAAGGTCGACTATATCAACCCGCACGCCACTTCCACGCCGGTCGGTGACCTGCGTGAAATCGAGGCGATCCGCGCGCTGTTCGGCAATGAAGACAACTGCCCGCCGATCTCGGCCACCAAGTCGCTGACCGGCCACAGCCAGGGCGCCACCGGCGTGCATGAATCGATCTATTCCATTTTGATGATGAAGCACCGCTTCATCGCCGAAAGCGCCAATATCGAAACGTTGGACCCAGCCTTCGAAGACATGAACATCCTGCGCCAGCGCCGCGACAATGTGGATCTGGGCGTGGTGCTGAGCAACTCCTTCGGCTTCGGCGGCACCAACGCCGCGCTGGTGTTCAAGCACCCTGACGCCTAATGCCGAATTGGCGCGGGTGACGATCCTATCCGCGATGTCATCCCGGCCTTGAGCCGGGACCCATCCTGAGATGCTGGTCGTGACACGGTGGGTGGCGGAGCGACCTTGCGGCTGTTGGGCGATCTCGAGATGAGCCCCGGCTCAAGGCCGGAGTGACGTCGAGGGTGTGGGTGCGACGGCGCAAGCCAGCAGCCCCTAATACGAAAACTCCGAAAACCGGCCGCCCTTGCTGTCATAGGTCAGCAGGCGCCCGATCAGTGGCTCGCCGATGCCGGTGAGCAGCTTGATGGCTTCCATGGCCATCAGCGTGCCGATAACGCCCGTCAGCGGCCCCAGAATGCCGGTGGCTTCGCAACTGGGCAGGTCGGCATCGTCGGCTTCGGCAGGATAGATATCGTCGAAGCGCGGGCCGCCCGGCGCGAAGATGGTGACCTGGCCGTCAAACATCGAGACAGCGCCGGAAACCAGCGGTAGCCCCAGGGCCTCGGCGGCAGCGGCCGTGATACGGCGGGTGGCGAGATTGTCAGTGCCGTCCAGCACCAGCGCATAATCGGCGAAAATGGCCGGGGCATTGTCAGGCGTCAGCCTAAGGCTGTGCGGCACGATCTGCACATGCGGATTGAGCGCGGCAGCAAATTCCGCGGCGCTCGCCACCTTGGCTTTGCCGATGCTGGCAGTGGTGTGCAGCACCTGCCGCTGCAGATTGGACAGCGAGACCTCGTCATCGTCGATAATGCCTATGGTGCCGATGCCGGAAGCCGCCAGATAGGCGATGACCGGACTGCCCAGCCCGCCGGCGCCGACCACCAGCACCCGCGCCGCCTTCAGCGCCTGCTGCCCGGCCCCGCCCATGCCCTTGAGCACCAGATGGCGCGAATAGCGCCGCGTCTCTTCGGGCGAGAGCGGGTCAGGGAGCAAGGGGCACCGCGATGAAGCGCCGGTCCGGCCCTTCAAAGCCCAGCGAATAGACGCTGACAATCGCCACCACGCCGGCCGTCGGGTCGGTGTTGAAGGCAGCAAAGCTGTCAAACGGGGCGATCACCCCATAGAGCCGATAGGCCGAGACGCAGCCTCGGCTTTTCGGCACCGTCTCGTCGCGATGCACTTCGGTGCTGGTGCCGTCCTTGGTGTAAATGAGGGCAAAGCCGGTGACTGGTTCATCGGTATAGCTGGCGCAGGCGGCGTCGCCCGGCGCGGTGAAGCTCTCCAGCGTCAAATCGAACACATGGTCCGGCGCGCTCATGCCATAGCTCGGCCAGCCGACACTCAGCTGGTTGAAATCGGCATCGACCGTGCCGTCGCCATTCAGCGCCAGAATGTCCACCGGCTCGGTGATGCCATATTGTTCGAGCAGCGGCTTTGCCTGTTCCTGCGCTTCGGCGCGGGCCTGGGGCAGGCCGACACTCTCATCGTCGAGGCGGACGCGGATCGGTGCGCCCTTGACCCAACTGTCACTGCTTAGATCGAGCACATAGATATTGGCATAGGCAAAGCCCGAGCCGTCCTGAATGCCGAATTCTTCAAAGGCGAAATAGCGGAAATCGTCGGAATAGCCGAGATAGTCGATGCCGGCCCGGTCACCGGCAAAAGCGGGGGTGGCGAGGGTGAGGGCGAGGGCCGCGCCGAGCCAGAATGGCGCGCGCCCGCTCACCGGGTTAGCCGCGTCCGGTTGAGCCAAAGCCGTTATGGCCGCGTTCAGTGTCATCGAGCGTCTCCACCGTTACGAAACTTGCCGCGCTGACCGGGGCGATCACCATCTGGGCAATGCGGTCGCCGCGGCGCAGGGTGAATTCGGCCTGCCCCAGATTGATCAGCGGCACCATCACCTCGCCGCGATAATCGGCGTCGATTGTGCCCGGCGCGTTGAGCACAGTCACCCCATATTTGACCGCGAGGCCCGAGCGCGGCCGCACCTGTGCCTCGTGGCCTTCGGGCAGCGCCATGGCAAAGCCGCAAGGCACCAGCCCGCGCACACCCGGCGCTAGCACCATCACTTCGCCTACCGGCAGCGCGGCGGCCAGATCCATGCCGGCGGCGCCGGCGGTCTGCCGGCTCGGCACGGGCAGGCCCACGCCATGCGGCAGCCAGACCAGGTCGACGGAAACCACATCAATCATCGTATAGGCCTCACAGCGAAGTCAGCGTCAGCAGGCGCCACAGCAGCGCCGCCATGGTCAGCCCGGTAATCCCCATCAGCCCCAGCATGGCCCAGCGCAGCACTCGATCGCGCGGGCGGGCCTTGTTGGCGTGATAATCGGCCAGCGCCAGTTCGGCCTGCTCGATGATGATGGGCAGTCGCCCGGCCGCCTCGGCGGCGGTGGTGAAATGGTCCTTGATGTCTTCCAGCCGCCCCAGCGGTCCGGCTTCCTTGCGCAGCCAATCGCCCACCACCGGCTCGGCCACGGTCCAGATATCGAGATGCGGATCAAGCGCGCGGGCGACGCCTTCGACCAGCACCATGGATTTTTGCAGCAGCACCAGCTCGGGGCGCGTCTCCATGGAAAACAGGTCGGTGATGGTGAACAGCTGGCCGAGCACGCGGGCCATGGAAATATCCGAGGCGGTGCGGCCATGCAGCGGCTCGCCGATGGAGCGGATGGCGAGGGCAAAGTCGTCGACCGACTGGTCCTTGGGAACATAGCCGATATCGAAATGCCGTTCGGCCACCAGGCGATAATTGCGGGTGATGAAGCCGTAAAGAATGTCGGCGAGGAAGCGGCGTTCCTTGCGGTTGATGCGACCCATAATGCCGAAATCGACGGCGATGACGTCGCCATTGCGCCGATCGGCGAACAGATTACCCGGATGCATGTCGGCATGGAAAAAGCCGTCGCGGATGGCATGGCGCAGGAAGCTCTGCAGCAGGTTGGCCGCCAGCGCCTTGCGATCGACCCCGGCGGCATCGAGCGCCGCATGGTCGCGAATCGGGATGCCGTCGACCCAGCTGGTGGTCAGCACATTTTGCGCGACGTGATCCCACGACACGGTGGGGATGACGAAGCCGGTGTCGTTTTTGATGTTCTCGGCCATTTCCGAAATGGACGCAGCTTCGAGCCGTAAATCGAGTTCGAGCCGTGCCGAGCGGTCGAGGGTGGCCACCACTTCGGTGGGACGCAGACGGCGGGTCGAGTGCACCAGCCCCTCGGCCAGCCGCGCGACCGCGTAAAAGCTCTCGATATCGGCCATGAAGCGGGCTTCGACGCCGGGGCGCAGGATCTTGACCGCGACGGTCTTGGGCAGGCCGCTGGCCGGCTTGAGCCTGGCCTGATGCACCTGGGCGATGGAGGCGGCGGCGATGGGCGGGGACAGCTCGGTCAGCTCGTCGGCCTTGTCGCCCAATGCGGTCTTGAGAATGGCCGGCACCAGCGTGGCGTCGAACGGGTCCATCTTGTCCTGCAGCCCGGCCAAATCATTGGCGATCTGCGGCCCGACCACATCGGGGCGGGTGGCCAGGGTCTGGCCGAATTTGACATAGGTGGGGCCGAGCCGGTTGAGCGCCTTGTTGAGGCGTTCGACATGGCCGGTCTTACGCACGCTGGGGCGCTCGATCAGCCGGCCCAGCCAGATGCCGAGGCGCAGCGGCGCCAGCGCGGGGGGCAGTTCACCGGGAATGGACAGCGCCCCTTCGCGCGCCAGCACATAGCCGGCGCGGAACAGACGGAGATAAGCGCCGATGACCATGGGCTAGAGCTTCCATCCGGAGAACAGCGTGGCGATGTTGCCGGTGAAGGAGGTGTGTTTGGCGCGCTTGAAGCCGGCCTGGGTCAGCATGGCGGTAAACGCCGTCGGGGCAGGGAATTTGCGGATCGATTCGACGAAATATTGGTAGGGCTGGGAATCCCCGGTCACCACCTTGCCCATCGGCGGGATCACCCGGTCGGAATAGAGCTTGTAGAGACTGTCGAGGCCCGGCACGTCGACCTGGGAGAATTCCAGCACCAGAATGCGGCCGCCGCGCTTGAGCACGCGATGCGCCTCGTCGAGCGCCTTCTGGACGCGCGGCACGTTGCGGATGCCGAAGGCGATCGTATAGGCGTCAAAGCTGTTGTCGGCGAAGGGCAGCTCTTCGGCATTGGCTTCGACAAAGCTGGCCTGCGCCGGATAGCGCCAGGCCTTGGCACGCTCGGCCCCGACCCGCAGCATGTCCGAATTGATGTCCGAGACCACGACTTCGGCATAGCCGACCGAGGCATTGATGATGCGCTCGGCGATGTCGCCGGTGCCCCCGGCCATGTCGAGGACCTGATACGGCCGCGTGCCGGTCTTGGGCGGCGCCAGCTCATTGACCAGGGCGTCCTTCCACAAGCGATGCACGCCGGCGCTCATCAGATCATTCATCAAATCATAGCGGTCGGCCACATTATGGAACACCGCATTGACCAGGCCCTGCTTATCGTCCATCGCCACGGTCTGCTCGCCGAAATGAGTGGTCTCGCGCGCGTCGGTCATGGCATCGTCCAATCGGCCTTGTATGATATTCGTACATCTCGTACGGCCGCACCATATGCAACCCATTCTGGCTTTGCCATGGCACAAAGCCGCACAGGTAAAGAGGCCAACAATGCCCGAACTGCCCGAGGTCGAAACCGTACGCCGGGGGCTGGAGCCCTGGCTGGTGGAGGCGCGGATCGATTCCGTGACGCTGCGCCGCGCCAATCTGCGCTTTCCGTTTCCCGAGGGATTGGCCGCAGCGCTGGAAGGCCAGACCATCGTGTCGGTGGGTCGCCGCGCCAAATATCTGCTGATCGGGCTGAGCAATGGCCAGACCGTGCTGAGCCATCTGGGCATGACCGGCTCCTGGCGCTTTGCCGAGCACGGCATCGACAAGCCGCCGCGCTATTACGAGCCGGGCACCGAGCCCAAACATGATCACATGATCTGGGATATTTCCCATCCCGCCCATGGCAAGAGCCATCTGATCTATGCCGATCCGCGCCGCTTCGGTTTCATCGATCTCTATGACGATATTGGCGACAGCCCCTATCTCAAGGATCTGGGCCCCGAGCCGCTGGGTAATGATTTCAATGCCGACATGATGGCGGCCAAGTTCAAGGGCAAGAAATCCCCGATCAAGGCAGCGCTGCTCGATCAGCGGGTAGTGGCGGGGCTGGGCAATATCTATGTGGCCGAGGCGCTGCACCGGGCCCATATCCTGCCCACGGTGCTGGCCGGCACGCTGGTGACCGCCAAGGGCAAGCCCAAGGCGGCGTTGGAGGACCTGGCCCATGCGGTGCGGCAGGTGCTGGTGGAGGCCATCGAAGTGGGTGGCTCGACCCTGCGCGACTTCCGCAATGCCGAAGGCGGCTCGGGCTATTTCCAGCATCGTTTCGCCGTCTATGACCGCGAAGGCGAGCCCTGTCCGACCCCGCTCTGCACCGGCACCATCCAGCGCATCGTGCAGTCGGGACGCTCGACGTTTTTCTGTCCGGTGTGCCAGAAGGCGCCATAGCAGGCCTCAGCGCCCCTTGTGGCCTGAATCCAGTTGACGCTCACCCCGCCATCCCCTATAGACCGCCCAACTTGGTGGCAGACGAACGCCGCCGAATTTCATTTCATCCCGGACGCCTGTGACCCATGAGGGTGCATGTGGCCGGTTGGACGCCAAGAGGACCGTTATGGCCAATACTCCTTCAGCCAAGAAGGCCACCCGCAAGATCGAAGCCCGCACCGCGGTCAACAAGTCGCGCCGTTCGCGCGTGCGCACCTTCATCCGCAAGGTTGAAGAAGCCATTGTTGCCGGCGACCACGCAGTTGCCATGGCAGCGCTGAGCGCAGCGGCTCCCGAGATCAACCGTGCGGCCACTCGCGGTATCGTCCACGCCAATCTGGCGGCCCGCAAGATTTCCCGCCTCAATAGCCGGGTCAAGGCGCTTAGCGCCTGATCGGCCAGCGCGGCGCCCTAAGGGCTGCTGCTGCCAGCATGTGAAACTGGGCTCCGCAAGGGGCCCATTTTCTTTGTATGGTACCGGGCAAGGTTTTTCCGTCTGTCCGGCGTCCTACGAAGCTCCTGACAGGATAGCCAATTGCCGGACGGGTATGCCCGTTTGGGGCTTTGTGCTGGCCTGCCAAAGGCTTGGCGCCATGAAGGTCGTTTTTGCCGCAGCGCGGAAATCGGGCGTGCGGCGGAAAAATCACCCGGGCGGAAATAAATTTTTTACCCTTCGGGCCGACTTAAGGAATGGAATCTGCGTTGAGTCACAGACCCTTGCTTTGAGGGACTTTGGCGGGGGCGGGGGACCAGAAATCACAACCTCGGAGTCAACCCCTCATTTTAAAGATTCCACGGTTGCGGGGCCAAAACCCTGCCTCTAAAGTGAATTGGTCAACACGGCAAAGGACACCAAGAATGAGTGTCCGGCGAGGTTGGCAGGCTCATTTTCCGAGCGTTGGTTTTTAGCTTCTCGGCGGCAACGCCGCAGGTGTTTTTGTACCGGTGAAGGTTGTGTTGGCAGCGTGTTTGGGGGCCAGTCCCCTCGATATCGGCATGGTTCAGTAGGCCTTCGGCCGTAGGGCCGGGTTCACGACAAGATTGAGATGGCAGCCGGTGGGGCAACCACCGGGGAGTGTAAATGCGTCCGCAATGTCGGACGCCAACGGCGAAGCTATGGCCAGTTGGAGCCCTCCGGTTCCGGCCACGGCAGAAAAAATGACAGGGCACATCCACTGGCTTTGCGGGCCAGCGGATCGAACAGAATGGGGCACATCAAGATGACGCGACAGGCAATTGCCGGAGGGGATGATTGGGCCAAGGCCAATTCCTCCTCTTCCCTTCCGACCACTCAAGGCGAAAAACCTGTCATGACCACTTCCGACACCTCCGAAGGCCAGCGCGATCTGTGGAACCGGGTCCGCGCGCGCCTCAAGGCCGGTGTTGGCGAAGATGTCTTCGCGTCCTGGTTCGCCCGGCTGGAGCTCGAGGAAATTGTCGAGGACGTGGTGCATCTGTCGGCGCCGACGCGCTTCCTCTGCTCCTGGGTCCAGTCCAACTACAGCGACCGGATTCTGGAATCCTTCCGCCAGGATGCTGCGGAAGTCGGCCGCATTCAGGTGACTTTGCGCGTCAATGGTCAGGCCCGCCCGCGCCTGGTCCAGGCCAATGCCGAACCCGCCGCCCCCAATGAAACCGCTGCTCCCGCTCTGGCGCCTGCCCCGCTGCCGACGACGAGCCAGCCGCGCATGGTGCGCGACAATTCTGCCGCCAAGGGCGATGCCCTGGCCGGCAGTGCCATCGATCCGCGCATGACCTTTGAGAGCTTTGTGCCCGGTGGCGCCAATGAAATGGCGCTCGGCGTGGCCAAGCAGATCGCCCAGGCGGTCGCCAACAACACCGTGACCTTCAATCCGGTCTACATTCATTCCACGGTCGGTCTGGGCAAGAGCCACCTGCTCAACGCCATCGCCCATGCGGTGCAGCAGGCCGAGCCGTCCAAGAATATCGTCTATCTGACCGCCGACCACTTCATGTATCATTTCATCACCGCCGTGCAGCGCCAGTCGGCACTCGGCTTCAAGGAATGGCTGCGTCGGGTCGATCTGCTGCTCATCGACGACATGCAGTTCCTGCAGGGCAAGTCCGCCACCGAATTCGGCCATACGCTGGGCACGCTGCTCACCGGCGCCAAGCAGGTGGTGGTAGCCGGCGATGCACCGCCGCGTGATCTCGAAATGCTCGACGAACGCATCAAGTCGCGCCTGTCGGGCGGGCTGGTGGTGCCGATTTCCGGCTTCGATCTCGATCTGCGCCGGGCCATCGTGCAGCGCCGCGCCGAGCAGTCGGCAACCCGCTATGGCATGCATTTCCCGGTGCCGGTGATCGACTATGTCGCCCGCGCCGTGGTCAGCCATGGCCGCGATCTCGATGGCGCGGTCAACCGCCTCGTCGCCGCCAACCAGCTGACCGGTGAACTGATCACCGTGCCGCTGGCCGAAAAGACCCTGGGCGACCTGATCCGCAGCCGCGAAGCCCGCCGCGTCCGTATCGAGGACATCCTCAAGATCGTCTCGCGCCACTACAAGGTGCCGCGCAACGAGCTGCTGTCGGCCCGTCGCTCGCGCGACGTGGTGCGTCCGCGCCAGATCGCCATGTTCCTCGCCAAGGCGCTGACCTCGCGGTCGCTGCCCGAAATCGGCCGGCGCTTCGGCGGCCGCGATCACACCACCGTGCTGCACTCGGTGCGCAAGGTCGAGCAGATGATCAAGGACGACGTGGAACTGGCGCAGGAGATCGAGCTGCTCAAGCGCATGCTCGAAGAATAGCGGGCGGGTTGCCCCCTTCTCCCCTCGCTGGGAGAAGGGCAGACCAATGCGACGGAAAATCCTGCGGCAAACCTGTCCCCGCCCTTGCCTTTGCGTTCACAAATTGTAAATGTCCAAACCCCGGTCCGCCGGGGTTTTTTGTCGTCGCGTAGTGCCAGGGAAGTTGCCGAATGAAAGTCACGCTCGAACGCAATCATCTGCTCAAGTCGCTGAGCCATGTGCATCGGGTGGTGGAGCGGCGCAACACCTACCCCATTCTGGCCAACGTGCTGTTCAAGGCCAGCGACGACAAGGTCGAGCTGCGCGCCACCGACCTCGACATCGAAGTCACCGAATCGGTGCCGGCCATGGTGTCGACTGCCGGCACCACCACGGTCCCGGCCCATACGCTCTATGAAATCGTCCGCAAGCTCTCCGATGGCGCCGAAGTGCGGCTCGAGACCGATGGCGGCGAGAACATGGTGCTCACCTCGGGCCGCTCGCGCTTCAACCTGGCGTGTCTGTCGCCGGACAGCTTCCCCGATCTTAAGTCGGGCAGCTTCGGCCATGAATTCACCATGCCCGCCTCGGCTTTGCGCGAGTTGATCGAGCGCACCCAGTTCGCCATCTCCAACGAGGAGACGCGCTACTATCTCAACGGCATCTATTTCCACACCGTCGACATTTCCAATGTCGGCACCGTACTGCGCGCCGTCGCCACCGACGGCCACCGCATGGCCCGCGCCGAGCTGGACGCGCCGGCTGGTGCCCAGGGCATGCCCGGCATCATCGTGCCGAAAAAGACCGTGGGTGAAGTGCAAAAGCTGCTCGACGGCGCCGATGGCGACGTCACGGTGGAAGTCAGCGACACCAAGATCCGCTTCACCGTCGGCACCGTGGTGCTGCTCAGTAAGCTGATCGAAGGCACCTTCCCCGATTACGATCGGGTGACCCCCAAGAATAACGACAAGCAGATGAATGTCGATCGCGCCAGCTTTGCCATCGCTGTCGACCGCGTCTCCACCATTGCCTCCGATCGCGGCGGCAAGGCGGTCAAGCTGCATGCCACCAACGGCCTGCTCGAACTGTCGGTGACCAATCCCGACCATGGCACGGCCAGCGAAGAGCTGGCCGTGGAATTTGAAACCGACGGCTTCGAGATCGGCTTCAATGCCCGCTATCTGCTCGACATCATCGGCCAGATTCGTTCGGAAAACGCCGTCTTCATGTTCAACGACGCCGGCTCGCCGACGCTGGTCAAGGACGACGGCGAAACCCGCGCGCTCTACGTGCTGATGCCGATGCGGGTGTAAGTGGCGTCCCGCAGGGGAAATCGCTCCGGTGGAGCGATTTAAGCCGCGAACGCCCGGAGAGCTATGCTCGCAGGGCCCAGACTTGTCGCATGCTCGATCCTCCCTTCTCCCCTTGAGGGAGAAGGTGCCCGAAGGGCGGATGAGGGGTCTGCGATGGTGAAGCCTGCAATGCCGACTGTTACGACCCCTCACCCGTCTCGGCTGCGCCGATCCACCCTCTCCCTCAAGGGGAGAGGGGTAGAAAGGGTGTAATGACCCGTCACCTCTCCCGCCTGCGCCTCACCGCCTTCCGCAATTATGCCGCGGCGGCGCTGGATCTTGATTCTCGCCATGTCGTACTGACCGGCCCCAATGGCGCCGGCAAGACCAACCTGCTCGAAGCCATTTCGGTGCTGTCGCCCGGCCGGGGGCTGCGTGGGGCTAGTTTTGAGACCCTGCAGGCCCATGGCAGCGATATCGGCTGGGCGGTGGCGGCCACCATCGAAACCGATAACGGACCGGCCGATATCGGCACCGGCGCGGCGCCTGAAGGCGGGCGGCGGGTGCGCATCAATGGCGCCAATGCCCGCTCTATCGAGGCGATGAGCGACTATCTGCGCGTGCTGTGGTTAACCCCGGCGATGGATGGATTGTTTTCCGGCCCGGCCGGCGATCGGCGGCGCTTTCTCGATCGGCTCGTCACCACCCTCATTCCCAGCCACTCGGCCTCGGTCGGCGATTACGAAAAGGCCATGCGCCAGCGCAATCGGCTGCTGGAAGAGCAGGGCGATCCGGCCTGGCTCAATGCCATCGAGGCGCAGATGGCCGAGCTGGGTGCTTCGATCCATCTGGCGCGCGCCGATAGCCTTGAGCATCTGCAGGCGCTGATCGAGCAGAGTCTCGATGATGTCAGTTTCCCGGCCGCCCATCTGGCGCTGACGCCGCTGCTGGAGGGCGTGGTCGACCATCCGTCCTCGGCGGCGCTGGAAACCGCCCTGCGCGACGCCTGGCGGGCCGCGCGCGGGGTTGATCGTGCCGCCGGGCGCACCATATCAGGGCCACACCGGGTCGATCTTGAGGTGACCTATGCCCAAAAGGGCATGCCGGCCGCGCTGGGCTCGACCGGCGAGCAAAAGGCACTGCTGATCGGCCTCATCCTGGCGCATGCGCGCTTGGTCAAATTGCGCACCGCCATCACCCCGTTTCTGCTGCTTGACGAGATCGCCGCCCATCTCGATCCCGACCGGCGCCGGGCGCTGTTTTTGGCGCTCGACGGGTTGGGTACGCAGTGTTTTCTGACTGGTACCGACCGGGTCTTGTTCGAGGCGCTGGGCGAGCGGGCGCAGCTGATCACGGTGCGCGATGGACGGGTTTATCCCGACTGAGGCGGCGCCTGGGAATGAACCGGCGAATCGGGGCGCCTATCCCCCGCAAATGGCCCGCAAAAGCCCATTTTGCTTGGGGTTAGACCCCTGTTCCGGTAGAACAAAGTACCTGCGAAATAGACTGATTCGGACCCCATGACCGATAGCGAAAATCCCATTCCCGACGAATACGGCGCTGACAGCATCAAGGTGCTCAAGGGCCTCGACGCCGTGCGCAAGCGCCCCGGCATGTATATCGGCGATACCGATGACGGTTCGGGCCTGCATCACATGGTCTATGAGGTGGTGGATAACGCCATTGACGAGGCGCTGGCCGGTCACGCCGACCTGGTCACGGTGTCGCTCAATGCCGATGGTTCGGTGACGGTCAACGACAATGGTCGCGGCATTCCCACTGGCATCCATCAGGAAGAGGGCATCTCGGCGGCCGAGGTCATCATGACCCAGCTCCATGCCGGCGGTAAATTCGACCAGAACAGCTACAAGGTCTCGGGGGGCCTGCACGGCGTGGGCGTGTCGGTGGTCAATGCGCTGAGCCAGTGGCTGCGGCTCAATATCCGCCGCGACGGCAAGATTTTCGAGATGGGTTTCACCCATGGCGTCGCCGATGCGCCGTTGGCCCAGACCGGCACCTATGTCGCCAACAAGCAGCCCGGCACTTATGAAGGCCGCAGCGGCAGCGCCATCAGCTTTTTCCCCTCGACCGACACCTTCACCATGGTCGAGTTCGATTTCAAGACGCTGGAGCATCGCCTGCGCGAGTTGGCCTTCCTGAACTCGGGCGTCCGCATCATTCTCAACGATTCCCGCCACCCCGAGCTGGTCAGCACCGAGCTGTATTACGAGGGTGGTCTCGAAGCCTTCGTCAAATATCTCGATAAGTCCAAGACCGGCGTGCTCGAGGCGCCAATCACCATGATCGGCGAAAAGGACGGCATCGTCGTCGAAGTCTCGCTGCAGTGGAATGACAGCTATCACGAGAACGTGCTGTGCTTCACCAACAACATCCCGCAGCGCGATGGCGGCACCCATCTGGCCGGCCTGCGCGGCGCCTTGACGCGCCAGGTGGTCGGCTATGCCGAAAGCTCGGGCATCGCCAAGCGCGAAAAAGTCAGCATGACCGGCGACGACACCCGCGAGGGGCTGACCTGCGTGCTTTCGGTGAAAGTCCCCGATCCGAAATTCAGCTCGCAGACCAAGGACAAGCTGGTCTCCTCCGAAGTTCGCCCGGTCGTTGAAAGCATCGTCAACGACAAGCTCGGCCAGTGGTTCGAAGAGCATCCCAACGAGGCCAAGATCATTGTCGGCAAGGTGGCGGAAGCCGCTGCCGCCCGCGAAGCCGCCCGCAAGGCGCGCGAACTGACCCGCCGCAAGGGCGCGTTGGAAATCTCCTCGCTCCCCGGCAAGCTGGCCGACTGCCAGGAACGCGACCCGGCCAAGTCTGAAATCTTCATCGTCGAGGGTGACTCGGCTGGTGGCTCGGCCAAGCAGGGCCGCGACCGCTCCAATCAGGCGGTGCTGCCGCTGCGCGGCAAGATCCTCAATGTCGAGCGCGCCCGCTTTGACCGCATGATTTCCTCCGATCAGGTCGGCACGCTGATCACGGCGCTCGGCACCGGCATTGGTCGCGAAGAGTTCAACGCCGACAAGCTGCGCTACCACAAGATCATCATCATGACTGACGCCGACGTGGACGGCGCCCATATTCGCACCCTGCTCCTGACCTTCTTCTACCGGCAGACGCCGGAGCTGATTGAGCGCGGCCACATCTACATCGCCCAGCCGCCGCTCTACAAAGCCATGCGCGGCAAGTCCGAGCAGTACCTCAAGGACGAAGCGGCGCTGGACAAATATCTGATGGAAGCCGGGCTCGACGACGCGGTATTCAAGACCCGTGACGGCGTCGAACATGCCGGCGGCGACCTGCTTGGCATCGTGCAGCAGGCGCGCGATATCGTGCTGGCCATCGACAATCTCAACACCCGCTATAATCGCAGCCTGGTCGAACAGGCGGCGATTGTCGGCGGGCTCGATCCCGATGGCCTGGCCGATCCGGACCGCATCACCGGCACCATGAACCGCATCTCCAACCGGCTCGACCGCATTTCCGACGAGCTGGAACGCGGCTGGTCCGGCGCCATCACCGACGACGAAAGCCTGGCCTTCTCGCGCACCGTGCGCGGCGTGACCGAGACCCACGTCATCGACAAGCTGCTGCTGCAAAGCGCCGACGCGCGCAAGCTGCGCCAGCTCGCCGACCGGCTGGACGAAATCTATGGCGGCGTGCCGACGCTGACCCGCAAGGGCGACTCCATTCCCGTGTTTGGCCCGGCTTCGCTGTTCAAGGCAGTGACCGATGCCGGCCGCAAGGGCGTGTCGCTGCAGCGCTACAAGGGCCTGGGGGAAATGAATGCCTCCCAGCTCTGGGAAACCACGCTCGACCCCAATGCCCGCACCCTGCTCAAGGTCGAGATCGACAACACCACCGAAGCGGACGAGATTTTCACCGCCCTGATGGGCGACCTGGTCGAACCCCGCCGCGACTTCATTCAGGACAATGCCCTCAGCGTCAGCAACCTGGACGTCTAGCAACACTTGCATCGGGCGGCGCCCGATGCTCTGCTTCTCGCTGGCGGCGCATGATGTGCCCAACCATTTTGGGGGCGGTTTATCATGGCGCCCGTGCAGCGCGATAGCCGACAGATCATCCGTCGCCTGCTGGCCGACGGGTTCATCCTTGTATCGACACGCGGTTCGCACCATAAATATCGGCATCTGTCGAGTGGGTGGACGGTGATACTGCCGCATCCGCGCAAGGACATTCCTGTTGGTACGGTCCGCTCGATCTATCGACAGGCAGGTTGGGACCCAGACAGCGATGCGTGAACTCCACTACATTGCGCTCATCCACAAGGACGCCGATTCCGGTTACGGCGTATCGTTTCCCGATGTTCCCGGTGTGATCGCAGTCGCCGATACGCTGGATGACGCCATCGCCGAAGCCGCCGCGGTCTTGGCCTTTGCCTTTGAGGATTGGCCGGGCGAGCGACCGGTGCCGCGGACCCTTGAAGCGCTGCGGCTCGATAGTGATTTTCAGGCAGCGGTAACCGAGGCGGTGGTTGCTGTCATCCGGCCATCGGCTGAGTATTACCAAGCCGCTGAATAGGCAAAACCCCATGAAAAACATCGGCTTTCTCTCCTTTGGTCACTGGTCGCCCTCGGTGCAGTCGCAGACGCGGTCGGCTGGGGATGCGCTGCTGCAATCGATCGATCTGGCCGTGGCGGCCGAGGAATTGGGGGCCGATGGCGCCTATTTCCGGGTGCATCATTTTGCCCGCCAGCTGGCGTCGCCATTTCCGCTGCTGGCGGCGATTGGGGCCAGGACTAAAAAGATCGAGATCGGCACGGCCGTCATCGATATGCGCTACGAAAATCCGCTCTATATGGTGGAGGATGCCAGCGCGGCTGACCTCATTTCCGGCGGGCGGTTGCAGCTGGGGATCAGCCGGGGCTCGCCCGAGCAGGTGATCGATGGCTGGCGCTATTTTGGCTATGGCCCGCATGAAGGCCAGACCGAGGCCGACATGGCGCGCGGCCATGCCGAGATCTTTCTTAACCAATTGAAAGGACTGGGCTTTGCCCAGCCCAACCCGCGCCCGATGTTCCCCAATCCGCCAGGTTTGCTGCGGCTTGAACCGCATTCCGAGGGGCTGCGCGATCGCATCTGGTGGGGGGCGGCGACCGATGCGACGGCGGTCTGGGCGGCGCAATTGGGGATGAATTTGCAGAGCTCGACGCTCAAATTCGACGAGAGCGGCAAGCCGTTCCATGTCCAGCAGGCCGAGCAGATTCGGGCCTATCGCGCCGCCTGGAAAGAGGCCGGTCATGCCCGTGAGCCACGGGTGTCGGTCAGCCGGTCGATCTTCGCTTTGGTCAATGATCTGGACCGCGCCTATTTCGGCAATGGCCGTTCGGAAGAGGATCAGTTCGGCTATATCGAGCCGGAAAAGCGCGCCGTGTTCGGTCGCGGCTATACTGCAGAACCCGATGTTTTAATTAAGGAATTGGCGATGGACGAGGCCATTGCCGAGGCCGATACGCTGCTGCTCACCGTGCCCAATCAGCTCGGCGTCGACTATAATGCGCATGTCATCGAGAGCATTCTGACCCATGTTGCGCCGGCGCTGGGCTGGCGCTGAGATCTAGGGCAGGCGGTAGTCCGAACCTGCGCAATTGCTGGCTTTCCAGTAGGAATCCACCGGGGTGAAATGGCCATGCGCGGCCTGTTCGACGCTGGCGGCGAAGGCCATGGCGCGGCATTCGTCGGGGCCGGCGACGACGTGGACCAGCTCGTGCAATATGGTCAGGCGGCGCAGATTGTCGGTGCCCGAATTGAAGAATTGGGGGCAGAACACCAAAGAAATCACCCCTTCTTCTGGCGGCAGGCGGACAAAGGCGGCAAAGCGGTCGCAGGAGCCGCTGGCTTTGTCACGGGTGACAAATTTGACTGTGATATCTGCGCCCCAATGGTCGGATTGGAAGCGCTGCCGCGTCAACGCCTGCTCGTAGGCGGCGATATCGAGCAAGAACGCGCTGCCAGCAAGCTGACGCTTTGCTTGCGAAAAGCTTGCGATGGCGGCCTCGAGCGCCGCGTCGCGCATTTGGCTTGGCGACGCGGCCATGACCGGGGTGGTCAGCAGCGCGATCAGGATGGCGATCAACGGCCGGAAATTCATGTCGCATGCCTCTAGCCGGTCCGACCGGGGACCGGCAAGTCTGTGACGCGCTGGCAACACCTGCCGGCAAACCGGCAAAACCCCACATAAACCGGCCACATTTGCCCCGGAGAAGAATGGGCTGATCACGCGGCAAGCGCCCCGGCAGCAATGCCGCGCCCGCGTCGAGGTCAGTATTTGCCTTAACCCTTCGGCAACCTGTGGTTCCCCGACGCTGCGGAACAGGATAGAAGCGGGCAAAAGGCACCAGTTTTTCTAAGGTCTGCTTGATGGATTTTCGCATTTCCGCCGATGACCGCGTGGGCAACCAGCCGGCCAAGGGCAATAAGCCCAAGGCTGCGGCGCGGGGTAAGGCCGGAGAGCGGGTCGAGCCCTCCATTGGTCAATCGATGAGCTTTTCCGTCGCTGATGAACGCAGCGGTGGCGGCGGTGGTGGCGGCAAGCCGCCCAAGGCCCCCAAGCGCGGCAAGGCCCAGCCGGCCAGGGCGCGCAAGAAGCGTTCGCGTAGCGGCGGGTTCCTGATGGGCCTGCTGTGGTGGAGCTTTGTTGCGTGCCTGTGGGGCGGCATCGCCGTCATTGGCGTCATCGTCTATTACGGGGCGCAGCTGCCCTCATCCAACACCTGGGCCATTCCCGACCGGCCGCCCAATATCCGCATTCTGGCGGCCGATGGCAGCCTGATTTCCAATCGCGGCGCCACCGGCGGCGAGGCGGTGACCTATCGCGAGCTGCCCTATTATGTGCCGGCCGCCATCATCGCCAGCGAAGACCGCCGCTATATGAGCCATTTCGGCGTCGATCCGATCGGCCTGATTTCGGTGGCCATTGAATCGGTGCAGGCGCGCGGCGTGACCCGCGGCGCCTCGACCATCACCCAGCAGGTGGCCAAGAACCTGTTCCTCACCCCCGACCAGACCCTGGGCCGCAAGGTGCAGGAAGCCATTCTGGCCGTGTGGCTGGAGCAGAATTACTCCAAGGAAGACATTCTCGAACTCTATATGAACCGCGTCTATTTCGGCGCCGGGGCAACGGGTATAGAGGCGGCGGCGCAGACCTATTTCGGCGTCTCGGCGCGCAATCTGTCGCTGGGCCAGGCGGCCATGCTGGCCGGCATCCTGCCCGCGCCCTCGGCCTATAATCCCAAGTCCAATCCCGAGCGGGCCATCGAGCGGCAGCGCCTGTCGCTCAACGCCATGGCGCGCGACGGCTTCATCACGCCCGAGGAAGCCGCAGCGGCCCAGATCGACCCCAACCAGAGCGTGCGCACCCGCGTCGCCGGTTCGGAAGACTATGTGGCCGACTGGGTCGAAAGCCTGATGACCGCCTATATTGGCGACATCGAAAGCGACGTGGTGGTGCAGACCACCATCGACTTCAAGATGCAGAAGGATGCCGAGTTCATCGTCAAGGAACTGGTCGCCTCCGAAGGCCCCAAGCGCGGCTTTAGCCAGGGCGCGCTGGTCGCCATGGATGTCGATGGCAAGGTGCGCGCCATGGTGGGTGGCGTCGATTATCAGGCCAGCCAGTATAATCGCGCCGTCACCGCCAAGCGTCAGCCCGGCTCGACCTTCAAGCCCTTCGTTTACATGGCCGCCATGGAAAAGGGCTACACGCCCGATACCTTGGCCGAAGACGCCCAGTTTGACTACAATGGCTGGAGCCCGCGCAATGCCTCCGGCAAATATGCCGGCACCGTGACCCTGCGCCAGGGCCTGGCCTATTCGCTCAACACCATCACGGCGCGCCTGGCCATCGACGTCACCCCGCAGGCGGTGATCGACGTGGCCACCCGCATGGGCATTTCCTCCCACCTGACGCCCGTGCCCGCCATCGGGCTGGGCACCCAGGAAGTGAACCTGCTCGAGCTGACCAGCGCCTACGCCCCCTTCGCCAATGGCGGTATGGGCGTCATTCCCAATGTCATCACCTCGATCCAATCCAAGGATGGCGATCTGCTGTATCAGGCCTCCGATGCCGGCCCCGGCCGCGTCGTCGATCCCAAGGTGCTGGCCGAGATGAACGACATGCTCAAGGAAGCGGTCGAAGTCGGTACGGGCCGCAGCGCCAATGTCGGCGGCTGGGAATTTGCCGGCAAGACCGGCACCAGCCAGAACGCCCGCGACGCGCTGTTTGTCGGCTACACCTCGGCCATGGTCACCGGCGTCTGGCTCGGCAATGACAATGACACCAAGACCACATTGTCGGGCGGCAACGTGCCGGCGGCGATCTGGTCGCAATTCATGACCAAGGCGCATGCCGGCAAGTCCATGGCCCCGATTCCGGGCGGCAACTATAACGGCCAGCTGGTCGCCCAGCAGGTGATCGACCCGACCACCGGCCAGCCGATGACGCAATATGTCGATGCCAATACCGGCCAGCCGGTACAGACCATGACCGATCCGGCCACCGGCCAGCTGCTGCAGCTCGATCCGGCCACTGGCCAATATCTGCCGGCGACCACGGCGGTGCCGGCCAGCCAGCCAATGCAGGGTGGCCAGATGGTCGATCCGGCGACAGGCATGCCGATCGGCAATGGCGGCGGCATGCTGGTCGACGCCAATGGGGTGCAGATCGATCCGACCACCGGCATGCCGGTGGGCCAGATCGTGCAGGATCAGGCCATCGATCCGGTCACCGGCTATCCGCTGCAGCCGCAGAATCCCGGCCTCACCCAGGCGCCGATTGACCCGAGCACCGGCCTGCCGATGGTCCTGGTGGTCGATCCGGCCACCGGCCAGCAGGTCTGGGTGCCCAGCGCCCCGGCCCAGATGCAGCCGCCGGCCCCCTTGGGCCAGCCGGTGCCGATCGAAAACGAACGCAGCCAACGCACGCTGATGGATCTGATTTTCGGCGATCAGCAGAACTAGGGGCTTCGCCCCTTTTACTGGAGCGCATCACCAAACTCGGTGTCGTCCCGGCCTTGAGCCGGGACCCATCCTGAGATGGGTGTGATGGCTCACCCGATCACCTTGCGGCGACGGGTTGATCTCGAGCTGGGCCCCGGCTCAAGGCTGGGGTGACATCGGGGGTGGGGTGACATCGGGGGTGGGGAGCCTTCGGGGATAAGCCGCCTTAGGCGCCGTGTACCATCAATTGCCGACCATGGGTTTTCAGCCAGGCGCGGCCGCGGTCCATGTCGGGGAGGGTGCGTTTGACCGTGGCCCAGAAGGCGGGGGAGTGGTTCATTTCCACCAGATGGGCGACTTCGTGGGCGGCGACATAGTCGAGCACGAAGGGCGGGGCCAGCACCAGGCGCCAGTTGTAATTGATATTGCCCGAGGATGAGCAGGAGCCCCAGCGGCTGGCCTGACTGCGCATCTTGACCGATTTGACGGTGACATTGAGCCGCTCGGCATGGATGGCGGTGCGCAGTTCGAGATCGGCCTGCGCCTGTTGCTTGAACCAGTCGGTCAGCCTTCGGGCTTGATGGGCCGCATCGCCGGGCACCAGCAGCACTGGCGCGCCATCGTCGTCAGCGATTTCGACCCGGCCGCGCAGCTTGCCGGTGCCGATGATGCGGTGGTCCACCCCGCGCAGGGGGACGACGCCGCCATCGGCGAAACTGGTGGCGGTGGGCGCGCGCTGGATGCGGGCGGCCAGCCAGTTGCGGTGGCGGATGAGGAAGGCCTCGGCTTCGGTCCATTTGCCATGCGGCGGCAGGGTGAGCACCGGGCCGCCGCTATGGGGAATCGACAGCCGATAGCTGCGCGTCCGCGCATTGACGCGCACCGTGACGGTCACCGGCGCCCCATCGATGTCGATGAGGGTGCTGGCCGGAATTTTGGACTTGGCGCGGAAGAACAGGTTCATGGGGGCCGTGGGGAATCGTTGGGGGAGTGTAGCGCGGGATGGCGTCACACGCACGGTCAGTCCCTTTTTCCGTGCATCGGCGTGTTGGGCTCCACCCCACCCTCAATCCCTCCCCATCAAGGGGAGGGAGGCGCAAGTTGCGATGGCGGTGTTCATCGTCTCCCTCCCCCTTGTGGGGAGGGATCAAGGGTGGGGGTGGATTGGCCACTATATTGGGGCTCTCGCACCCCCTCCTAGCCTCCCCCGTCAAGGGGGAGGTACAGCGCAGTGGATGGGGGAGATGAGGGCAAGCCGCCAGCGCCCAAGAAAAAAGCGCCCCTTTTGGGGGCGCTAGTTTGGTCCGGGGACCGACTTCAGGGGAGGAAGGGATTAGCCGTTATTGTTGGTCCAGCTGTCGCCATTGTCGGGCTTGGGCTGGTCAAAGCCCTGGCGCGAGCCACGGCGTTCGTTCATGAAGCGATCGAATTCTTCGCGATCCTTGGCCTTGTTGAGGTTGGCCATATATTCGTGGAAGGCGTCGATTTCGGCGTCGAGGCGGGCGCGTTCTTCTTCGAGGCGCTTGAGCTGTTCGGCGCGATAGTCGTCAAAGGCTGCATTGCCGCTCGAGCTCATGCCGTAACTCCGCTTGTTCCAGCTCTGGTGGCCCTTGTTGGACGAGCACCAGGCTTTGCCCTTGTTGAAATAGGCTTGGGCCTTTTCCGGCGAGCCGCCGAATTTTTCGCCCCAGAGGATGTAGCCCAGCACCGCCAGGCCGAGCGGCCAAAAGATGATAAAGCCCATAACCATGAGGGCGATGGTCAGCGGCGACCATTGTGGTTTGATGATTGCTGTGGTCATTTCGGTTTCAGTCTCCCAGTCACGATGAGCTTTACATGGCCCGTGCCGAGACAGGATCAATGCTGTGCCCATGGATTTTTTGGTCTTGAAACTGGATTTTTGTCTCCCTATGGCGCGACGGATTTTTGCCTCGGAAGGGCTTTGAAATGAGTATGATCCAGGCCGATGGCCTGCCTTTGCCCTCGACCTGGCGGCCGCTGCGGCTGCAGACGCTGGTGCTGCTGCGCTGGCTGGCGGTGGGTGGCCAGACCATCGGCGTGCTGTTTGTCGCCTTCGGGCTGGGCTTTCCGCTGCCGCTGTTTGAATGTTTTGTGCTGATCGCCCTGTCGGCGCTGGTCAATCTGTGGCTGGTGCTGAAGCTGGGGACTTCCTACCGGCCGTCGGTGCGCTCGGCCGCCGGCCAGGTGGCGTTCGACCTGTTGCAATTGGGCGGGCTGCTGGCGCTGACCGGCGGGCTGCAGAATCCGTTTTCGCTGCTGCTGCTGGCGCCGGTTTCGGTGTCGGCGACGACGCTGCCGCAGCGGGCCACCTTTCTGGTGGCCCTGCTGGCGGTGGTGATCGCCTCGATCCTGTCGGTGTGGCATTTGCCGCTGCCGTGGAATCCGCTCGAGCGCATCGTCTTCAACCGCATCTATGTCATCGGCATCTGGGTTTCGATCGTCTGCGGCGTGGTGTTCATTTCCGCCTATGTCAGTCGCGTCGCCCATGATGCGCGCCAGATCGCCGACGCCTTGGCGGCCACCGAGCTGGCGCTGTCGCGCAAGGAGCAATTATCGGCGCTGGACGGGCTGGCCGCTGCCGCCGCGCATGAGCTGGGCACGCCGCTCTCTACCATTGCGCTGGCGGCCAAGGAGATGCGCAGCGAGGCCGAGCCGGGCAGCGATCTGGCCGAGGATGTGGAACTGATCATCGCTCAGGCGGCGCGCTGCCGGGCGATCCTGGCCAAGCTGCGCAATCTGGGCAATGAAAGCGGCGACCCGTTTGCGGCGGTGCCGCTGACCGATCTGCTGGCCGAAGTGGCGCGGCCGCATGAAGGGCGCGGCAAGGCGATCCTGTTTTATTACGAGAAGGCAGCCGGCCCGGCGCCGGTGTTCCAGCGCAGCGTGGGACTGCTGTATGGGCTGGGCAATCTGATCGAGAATGCCAGTGATTTCGCCCGCTCGACGGTGCGGGTCGAGGCGGCGTGGGATGGTGAGGCGGTATCGGTGTCGATCACCGATGACGGGCCGGGCTTTGCGCCGGAGCTGATCGCGCGGCTGGGCGAGCCCTATCTCACCAGCCGCCCGCGCGATCCGCAGGGGCCTGACGCCAACAAGCCCGGCGGGCTGGGGCTGGGCGTGTTCATCGCCAAGACGCTGCTGGAGCGCACCGGGGGGCGGCTGGCCTTCGAAAATATCGCCGCCAATGGCCATGCAAGGGTGCGCATCGTCTGGCCGCGCAGTGCGGTGGAAGGGACTGCCTGAGCGGGGGCTCAGGCAGCAAGCACGGCAGGCCGGCGGGTGGTGATGATGAAGGTCACGATAAAGGTGGCGCTCATCAGCAGCACGATGGTCGGGGCCGGGGCGCTGTCGATGAAGAAGCTGGCATAGATGCCGAGCAGCGAGCAACTGACCGAGACGGCCACTGCGATACCCAGCATCGGGGCGAAACGCTTGGAGAGCAGATAGGCGATGGCGCCGGGGGCCACCAGCAGGGCGATGGCCAGCACGATGCCGACGGCGGTCAGCGCGGCGACGATGGTCAGCGACAACATGGCCAGCAGCCCATAATGCAGCACCCGCACCGGCAGGCCGATGGCGCCCGCCTGTTGCGGATCGAAGGTGAACAGCAGCAGATCGCGCCATTTGGCGAGCACGATGGCGGTGACCACCAGCGCGATCAGACCGGTCTGGATCAGATCGGCCGGGCCGATGCCGAGGATGTCGCCGAACAGGATATGGTCGAGATGCACATCGGTCTGGATCGAGGTGTAGAGCACAATGCCGAGACCGAAGAGGCCGGCAAACACCACCCCCATCACCGTGTCTTCCTTGATGCGGGAATTTTCCTTGAGATAGCCGACCGCCAGGGCGCAGCCCATGCCGGCGCCAAAGGCGCCGATGCCGAGCGGGATGCCGACAATATAGGCCAGCACCACGCCGGGCAGCACGGCATGGGAGATGGCGTCGCCCATCAGCGACCAGCCCTTGAGCACCAGGAAGCAACTGAGCAGGGCGGTGGGAATGGCGACCATGAGGGCGATGATCATGGCGTTGGTCATGAAGGGGAAGTGGAACGGCCACAGCGCGTAAATGAGGAACTCGTTCATGACGCGATCTCCCTAGCGGCGCGGCGTCTGGCGGCGAGCAGGCCATGCTTGGGGGCAAAGACGAAGGCGAGCAGGAAGACAACGGTCTGCAGCACGACGATGACGCCGCCGGTGGCGCCATCGAGGAAGAAGGAAATATAGGCCCCGACCAGCGAGGACAGCGTGCCCACCGCGATGGCGATCAGGATCAGCCGGGGGAAGCGGTCGGTCAGCAGATACGCCGTGGCGCCGGGGGTGACGACCATGGCGATGACCAGGAAGGCGCCGACGGTCTGCATGGCGGCGACGGTGCAGGCGGCGAGCAGGGTGAAGAAGATGCCGCGCAGCAAGGGCGGGTTGAGGCCGATGGAGCGGGCGTGGCTTTCATCGAAAAACACCACCATCAGATCTTTCCAGATCACCAGCATCACCGCCAGCGTCACCACGGCAATCAGCACCAGTTGCAGCGTGTCTTCGGGGGTAACGGCCAGGATATTGCCCATGACGATCGTCTGGATATTGACCGAGGTCGGCGACAGCGAAATCATGAACAGGCCGAGGCCGAAAAACCCGGTGAAGATCAGCCCGATCACCGCATCTTCCTTGAGCTTGGTGCGCTGGGTGAGAAACAGCATGGCGGCAGCGGCGAGGCCGCCGGAAAAGAAGGCGCCGATGGAAAACGGCAGGCCCAGCATATAGGCGCCGGCCACGCCGGGCACGATGGAGTGGCTCAGCGCGTCGCCGATCAGCGACCAGCCCTTGAGCATCAGATAGGCCGAGAGGAAGGCGCAGACGCCGCCGACCAGCGCCGAAACCCAGATGGCGTTGATCATGTAATGATAGTTGAAGGGCAGCAGCAGGGTTTCGATCATTCGTCGACCTTGTCGGACTGTTTTGTCGTCATCTTGCCGGTCTCGCCATACATCACCAGCGGGCGTTCATCGTCGGTCAGCACGGTGATGTGGCGCGGATCGTCGTCGTCATGCAGGGCGGCGCCGGCCAGCACGAAGTGGCGCAACGCCCCGCCAAAGGTGATTTCGAGCCATTCGCGGGTGAACACTTCGGCGGTGGGGCCGGAGGCGAGTACGGTGCCCTTGACCAAGACGGTGCGGTCGCAGAATTCGGGGACCGAGCCCAGATTATGCGTCGACACCAGCATCACCTTGCCCTCGTCGCGCAGGTCGCGCAGCAGGGCGACAATGGCATCCTCGGTCTTGACGTCGACGCCGGTAAACGGCTCGTCGAGCAGGATGACCTGGCCTTCCTGCGCCAGCGCGCGAGCGAGGAAGACGCGCTTTTTCTGCCCACCGGAGAGTTCGCCGATCTGGCGATGGCGGAACTCCACCATGTTGACGCGTTCCAGCGCCCGGGTGACCATCTGGTGATCCAGCGGCTTGGGGCGGCGCAGCAGGCCCATATGGCCATAGCGGCCCATCATCACCACGTCCTCGACCAGCACCGGGAAATTCCAGTCGACATCTTCCGACTGCGGCACATAGGCGACGAGGTTGCGCTTGAGCGCCTGCCTCCCCTGCACGCCGAGGATTTCCACGGTGCCGCCAGCCAGCGGCACAAAGCCCATAATGGCCTTGAACAGGGTGGATTTGCCCGAGCCATTGACCCCCACCAGCGCGGTAATGGAACCGCGCGGAATGGTGAAGCTGGCATGCTTGATGGCGGTGGTGCCATTGCGATAGGCGACGGTGATGTCGCTGACCACAAGGCCCGGCGCGGCGATATCGTGCGTCATGTCGTTCATGGCGTCAGCCCTTCGACAATCGTGGTGGTGGTGACCTTGAGCAGGTCGAGATAGGTCGGCACCGGGCCATCGGGCTCGCTCAGCGAATCCACATAGAGCACGCCGCCATATTTGATGTCGGTTTCGCGGGCGACCTGCTGGGCCGGCTTGGGCGAAATGGTGGATTCCGAAAAGATCGCCGGCACATCATGCTCGCGCACCTGGTCGATGACATGGCGCACCTGCTGCGGCGTGCCCTGCTGATCGGCATTGATCGGCCAGAGATAGAGTTCCTTGAGGCCGAAATCGCGCGTCAGATAGGAGAAGGCGCCTTCCGAACTGGCGAGCCAGCGCCGGTCCTCGGGAATGGCGGCGATGGCGGCGCGGATCGGGGCCACGGTGGCGGTGATCTCGGCCGAATAGGCGGCGGCATTGGCGTCGTAGATCGCGGCATTGGCCGGATCGGCGGCAACGAAGGCGGCGCGGATATTGTCGACATAGACCAGCGCGTCGGTGGGCGACATCCAGGCATGCGGGTTGGGCTTGCCGGAATAGGGGCCCTCGCCAATGCCCATCGGCTCAATGCCGGTGGTGACCACCACCGAGGGCACCGCGCCCAGATTGGCCAGGAACTGCTCGAACCATTGTTCCAGATTAAGCCCGTTCCACAGGATCAGATCGGCCCCCTGCGTCGCGATAAGATCGCCGGGGGTGGGCTGGTAATTATGGATTTCCGCACCGGGCTTGGTGATCGACACCACATCGGCGGCATCGCCGGCGACGTTGCGGGCCATGTCGGCAATGATGGTGAAAGTGGTGACGGCCTTGAGGCGATCCTGAGCGGTGGCGGGCAGTGTCGCGGCGAGCGCCGCAGACAGAACGAGGGCAGCAAACACGCGACGATGCATCGATCACTCCAAAATCAGTCCCTCATAGGTAGTGCAATTGCAAATCATTCGCAATAGCGGATTGGGCGGGGCGTGAATGGGGGATGCGGCATCGCAACCCCCATCGCGCGCGTGACAGCGGCAACCGCCGTCGCGAGACGGCGCATGCTGCGGCAGGTGTGGAGTTAGTGGATCTCGTCATCCGGATCGGGCAGGAGCGGGATGAGGTCGGCGACAGCGTCATAGGCCTTGGCCTGGCAGAGGCGGGCGGCTTCTTCTACCAGCAGGCGGATCAGCTCGCTGCCTTCGGCAGGCAGAATGGCAAGCGCCTGCTGCAGGTGGTCACGGGCAGTTTCATAGCGCAGGTCGGGAAACAGACTCATGGTGCGTCCCACTAACGCCCCCAGCCGAGGATTCTGGTCGCCGGCCCTCGCCGGGCCGTTACCGGCATCGGCGCAGTTTGATGCAAATTGTCGGCATGGCCCCCGTGGTTCACCACGAGGGCCGGATGCGGCTCAGTTGTCGTTGCTGCGGCGGCGATATTCGCTGGCGAAATACAGCGCCACCACGGCAAACACCGCGCCGATGCCGACCTGCAACCAATCCATATTGGCAATCAGGTCACTGGCGAAAGCCACGCCGCTAAAGCTCTGGTCGGAGGTGATCCAGTGTTCCAGATAGGGCGTATCTGGCAGCGCGGAGCGGTATTCCATGAAGCGCCAGATATGGGTGGCGAAGGGATGGAGGCCCCCCAAAGTCACCCATTCCAGCGTCGACAGCAGCGCCGGCAGCAGCAGCGAGATGGGGATGGCCCAGCGGCCGACGGCGGTGGCCATGGCCCCGACCAGCGCCATGGCCGGCAGATACCACAGCAAGCCGCAGACCAGCACCGACAGGATGGCCAATGCCACCTGGCCATAGATGCCGACAATGCTGGCCAGGGTCGCGCCGGTGCCGGTGCCGTTGATCAGCATGGTGGCATAGGCCACTCCGAACAACAGCACACCGCTGAGCAGGGCCACGGCATAGACCGTGCCGGGCAGGATGGTCAGCGCCGCCGTCAGCTTGGCCAGCAGCATCTTGAAATCGCTGACCGGCATCGACTTCCAGAACAGCATGGCATTGTTGCGTTTGTCGGCGGCAAAGCCATCGGCGCAGTAGAAGAACAGCACGGAGATCAGATAAAGCGACCAGCCCAGCCCGAAGCCGAGAAAGCCGACTTCGAACACCCGCAGCGGGGCGACGGTGAAGATGGCGCCGGAAAAGCGGGCATCGACGCGGCCCACGGTAAAGGCCAGCACGGTGGCGCCGAACAAAACGGCCACCAGCAGCAACGGGCCGATCAGGAAGGCCCCCTTATGCTCGATCAGCTCGCGGTGGATGAGCGCGATAAAAGCCTTCATCGGGCGGTCTCCGGATTGGCAGTGGGACGCTGCATCAGCGCGACGAACAAATCGCTGAGGGTGGGGGTAGAGAGCTTGCCGAAGGGCTCCAGCAGATTGCGGTCGACGCCATCAAAGATCATCACCGTCTGGCCGAAGCGGGTTTCCTCATAGACCGGATGATAGGCGCGGGCGGCAGCCTGCGCCGCCGGATCGCTGATCACCAGCTGGGTGAATTTGTCGTTCACCGTTTCCATCTGCATATGCAGGATCAGATCGCCATCGCGGATGAACATGATGTCGGAGAGCATGAACTCGATCTCGTCCACCTGATGGGTGGTGATCAGCAGGGTCCGCTCCTCGGTCATGTAGTCTTCGAGCAGGCGGCGGTAGAAGCGCTTGCGATAGGTGATATCGAGGCCGAGCGTCGGCTCGTCGAGCACCAGCAGCTTGGCGTCGATCGCCATCACCACCGCCAGATGCAGCTGCGCGACCATGCCCTTGGAGAGATGCTTGACCTTCATCTCGGGGCGAATGTCGGTGCCTTCGAGAAAGGCGCGCGCCTTGTCCTGCGAAAATTTGGGGTGGATGTTGCTGAGCAAAGCGAACAGCTCGCGCACCCGCAGGAAGCGGGGCAGGCTGGCCACGTCGGAAATGAAGGCGACGTTCTCCATCAGCTTGGCGCGCTGGGCGAACGGGTCCTCGCCCAAGACGCGGATCGTGCCTTCACAATTGGTCAGGCCGAGCATGGCGTTGAGCGTGGTGGTCTTGCCGGCACCATTATGGCCGATCAGCCCATAGATGCGGCCGGCGGGAATATTGAAATCCAGCCCATGCAGGATTTCCTTGCGGCCAAAGCTTTTGCGCAGGCCGCGGGCGGAAACAATGGGTTCGAGGCTGGTGGAGGGGGAAAGCTCAGTCATTTTCTGCACCTGTGGCAGGAGAACTGGAAAGCAGGGTTTTGAGATCAAGATCGAGCGCCTTGACCTGGGCGAGGATGCGGGGCCAGTCGTCCTTGAGGAATTTGTCGCGTTCATGGGCGAGCAGCTCGGCCCGCGCTCCGGTTTTGACGAACATGCCCAGCCCTCTGCGTTTTTCGACCACGCCAATATCGACCAGCGCTTCGAATGCCTTGGTGACCGTCAGCGGATTGACCGACAGGTCGGCGGCGATCTGACGGACCGAGGGCAACGCCTCGCCCTCACCCACCGTTCCGCGCAGGATCATCTCGGCAAGCCGTTGCCGTATCTGCACGAAGATCGGCTGGCTGGTGTGAAAATCATCCATGTGTGATGCCTGTGTAGTGTGCTGGTTATCTAGCACACTGAGGGGGTGAGTCAAGATGTTTCCGCTCTCCCCTTCTCCCCTTGCGGGAGAAGGTGCCCGAAGGGCGGATGAGGGGTCACTTTCGTTCGCGTCGAAGCATGGGTGAACGCAGCACCCCTCACCCTGGATTTCTGCTGAACGCAGAAATCTGTCCCTCTCCCTCGAGGGAGAGGGGGGCAGTGGTTTGTGGCGCAGGCGAAGCCTGTTAGCCGACCAGAACGGGGTGGCCGCAGCGGACGTCATAGACTTGAACATCGGCTTCGCCGAGCGACAGGCCGACCAGGGTCAGAATTCTTGTGATGGTGAGGTCGAGGGTGGGCGCCAGCGGGGCGAGCAGATTGTTCAGCGCCGGGGCGATGATGCCGAGCGGGATGCCGATGGCGTTGAGGGTGAGCCGGCCCAGCAGCGAGCCGACCAGTGAGCCGACCGGGGTGCTGGTTTTGGCGGTCTTGACCGTGCCGGCGGCGATCTCGGCCGGTGAAAAGCTCAGCGCCACCGGCTGGGTCTGGGCGATATTGGCCTCGGCCGCGCCGGTGACCTTGAGGCCGATGAGGTTGATCAGCACCGCCTCGGTGATATTGGGCGGGGTGTTGAAGGCGCCGAAGCTTTGCGGCGTCACTTCGCCCAGAATGAGCCGGGCAATGCCGGGGCGCGTCAGGATGGTGGCGCTGCCGGATTTATTGCTGCCGGAGGGGCAGGATGCCGATGCCACCACCGCCTCGGCGTGGGCGACTTCGAGATAGAGCGGCAGGCGCACATCGAGCAACGGCAGCAGGGGCAGTAGCGGCAGTTTCAGGCCGAGTTCGGACAGCAGCCGCATCCGCACCTGCGCGGTGCGGATCACCGTGCCGGTGCTGCCAATGCCATACCAGCCACCGCCCTGCGGCGGCTCGCCCACCGCCAGATCGATGCTGATGCGGGTCAGCCCCGGCACGCCGGCGGTGAGGCCCAGCGAGACCTGATGCTGGCCATCGCTGAGGCCGGCGCTGGCGGTCAGCAGCTCGAGCGCCGAAATCTTGGTGAACAGGCCTTGTCCCGTGCCCGAGCCGATGGCCAAGCGACCCAGCGGGCCGAGATCGAGCAATTGTCCGAGCCTGACCTTGCCATTGTGGCTGGTCGAGCCGGCCAGCTTGGCCATGGCGCTGCGTTCGGCGCCGGTCAGCAGGCTGGCCAGCGCCCCGGCCAAGGTGGCGTGATCGACCGACATGGCCAGCAGGTCGTCATAGCTGCCGGCGGTGAGATTGAGCTTGCCGGCCAGCGCGTCGAGCAGGCCGAATGTATCGACGCGAGCGCTGAGCAGGGCCTGGTAGTCGAGGGCGGAGAGGCTGACATCGACGCCGAGCAGGGGCTTGAGCACCGCATTGGCGATGCCGTCATTGAGGCTGGCGAGGCGCGAACCGATGGAGAAGGAGACTTGCGGGGTGACCGAGGCGATGGCGCCGGCCCCCAATATCGGCGCATCGGCCCAGCTCTTGGCGAAATGCAATTGGCCGGGGCGCTGGAACTGTACCGACACCGCATTGAGTGGGCTTTTCCCGGCGACGAAGCGGGCGGCGGCGGGCATAGCAGGGTCGGGATTGTAGTGGCCGGTGATCACCGTCAGGCCGCTGGTCGAGCCGGCGGGGAGCAGCCCGGCCTCCACCAGCGAGGTCTGGGCCAGGCTGGCCGCCCGGCCCGGATCGCCGGCGGCCGACAATGCCGCCAGATCGACGCCATTCTGGATCATGCGGCGCTCGTGATAGAGGGCGGCGCCATCGACGGCGACGGCCGAGACCATGGCCGACACGGCAAAGCCCATGGCGAACAGCACCGCCATATTGGCGCGGCTATCGGCGCAAAAGCGGGCCCACAAATTCATATGCCGCCCCGGCGAATGGTCGAGCTATAGGCGATCTGCTGGCTGGGCAGCGGCAGCGGCAGATAGAGGTTCCAGATCGGCAGTTCGGAGGCGTCATAGGTCAGCGTCACTCGGTAATGTTCGGGGTCGCCCGGCTTGTCGCCGATGCGCACCGTCAGCCGCCGCCGATCGATCAGCGCATAGCTATCGGCATTGGCATCGAGAAATTCTTTGACCAGCCTGTTGCGTTCGGGCTCGTCGAGCCCGGCAATGGCGGTGCGGGCGGCGTCGGCCGCCAGCTGCTGCAGCGCATGGGCAGCGCCGAAATAAATGCCATAGGCCAGCATGCCGGTCAGCAGCAGCAGGAAGACCGGGGTCAGAATGGCAAATTCGACAGCCGAAGTGCCGCTGCTATCGCGGACCCAGCCAGCAATCGGGCGCATGGCATATCCTCCAGCCCCCATCTTGGCCCGGCAAGCCTGTCCGGCGGTGAGCGCGGCGCTAGGGGCCAGTGCCTATTCCGCTTGGTAGAAATGCCGATGGGCAGGCCGGGAAGATTGGCCTTGCACCTCTGCACAAGATCACTACCAATAGAGTACCAATTGGAGACCACTCATGAGCAAATACCCGTTCAAAATTGAAATCTGCGTCGAGGGCATCGATGGTTTGATGGCGGCGCAGGATGCGGGTGCCGACCGGGTGGAGCTATGCGCCGGACTGGTGGAAGGCGGGCTGACGCCGAGCCTGGGCGTGGTGCGCGAATCGCTGCGGCAGGCCAGCATTGCCTTCCACGTCATCATCCGCCCGCGCGGTGGCGACTTCCTCTATTCGGAACGCGAATTCGCCACCATGCTGGATGACGTGAAGGCGATGCGCGAGCTCGGCGTGGCCGGTGTGGTCATTGGTTGCCTGACGCCGGATGGCCGCATTGACGAGGTCCGCACCAAGGCGCTGGTCGAGGCGGCCGGGCCGATGAGCGTCAATTATCACCGCGCCTTCGACATGACGGCGGATTACCGCGAGGCCATCGAGGCGCTGGTGCGCTGCGGGGTGCAACGGGTGCTGACCAGCGGCCAGCGCGACACCGCCATCGAAGGCAGCGATATTCTCAAGGACTGCGTCGCCATCGCCAATGGCCGCATCGCCATCATGGCTTGCGGCGAACTCGACGCCGGCAATATCGCCCAGGTGCGGCAGGCGACCGGGGTTGACGAGATGCATTTTGCCTCGCCGGTCACCATCAAAAGCGGCATGGAATTCCGCAATCCGCATGTCGGCATGGGCGGCACCGCCATCGAGCGGGAGTATGAAATCACCCTGACTGATGTCGATGCGGTGCGCGCCACCATCGCTGCGGCGCGGCAAGCCGCCTGAGAAAATCCGGTGCTGCCCGGCATTTAGCCCCTTGCCTGTGGCGGGTTGTCACAGGAAGTCTTGTCGACCGGGGCTGATTCGCGGCCGGCATGGGAAAAATGGATTGGGGATACCAAGCGTCATGAACAAACTGATTGCGGAATTCATCGGCACGGCGGTGCTGGTGTTGATCGGCTGCGGGGCGGCCGTGCTGGGCGGCGACGCCATCGGACAGGTCGGCATTGCCCTGGCCTTCGGTCTGGCTGTGGTGGCCATGGCCTATGCCATCGGGCCGATTTCGGGCTGCCATATCAACCCGGCGATCAGCCTGGGCTTCTATCTCGATGGGCGGATGGATCTGCTGAGCATGTTTCAGCACTGGATCGCCCAGTTTGCCGGCGCACTGGTCGGCGCACTGATCCTGTGGGCCATCGTCGGCAGCAATACCGGGCTGGGCCAGAATGGCTGGGGCCCCGGCTATCTCGGCGAATACTCGATGCTGGCCGCGCTGATCTTCGAGATCGTCTTCACCGCCATCTTCGTCGTCGTCGTGCTCGGTTCGACCGGCGAACGCGCTGCGCCCCATATTGCGGGCCTTGCCATCGGGTTGTCGCTGACCGCCATCCATCTGGTCGGCATTCAGGTGACCGGCGTTTCGGTCAACCCGGCACGTAGTTTTGGCCCGGCGATTCTGGTGGCCGGCCAGGCGCTGTCCCAGCTCTGGCTGTTCATCGTCGCGCCGCTGGTCGGCGGGGCACTGGGCGCGCTGCTGTTCCGCCTGAAGCTGCTCAAGGTCTAAGCGAACGCCGCAGAGCTAGTTTGGCCGCCGGAGCGATCCGGCGGCCTTTTCTTGCCGGTGCTGGGGCGCTAGAAGCGAGGCATGGCCCGCTCCTTCCTGTTTGCGCAAGACACTGGCGACGCGGCGACGACGCGGCTGCTGGCCACGGCGGCGCAGGTCACCGGTTTCATGAAGGGCGAGCCCGGCCCGGCCCGTGCGGGTTGGTATCAGCCCGGCGCCGATAATAGTGCCATGCTGGCCCAACTGCATGAAGCGCTCCGCGCCACCCATCCCAAGGCCGGACCGGCGTTTTACGCGGTGCGGCTATGGACCAATCTGATCTGGCAGCCGGCCTATCTGGCAGTAATCGCCGCCCATATTCACGGCGCGGTGCCGGCGCTGGAAGGCTTGAGCCAGCAGAGGCGGGGGATTTATGTCGATGGTTTTCGCTTGTTGCCGGGTGCGCAGAGCAGCGGCACGCCCGAGGCGCTGATCGCCAATGCTGGGACCCAGCTCAAGGCAATGACGGCGACCATGCTGGACGAGGTCAATGCGCAGGCCAGGCTCAAGCCGCTACCGGCGCGGCGCTTGCTGGCCGATCGCATGCTGAGCCTGATGGTGTGGCTGAAACAGCGCCGGCCGGAACTGCCGAACGAGACCATCGAAGCCTATACGGCGCAATGGCTGGAGGTGTTGGGGCTGAGTGGCCAGGGCAGTCTGGAGCGGGTGGAAGCCAGCGGGCACAGCCTGCTGATCGTCAAGCGCAAGGGGTGCTGTCTCGATTATCTGATCACCCCCGACCGGCTTTGCGCCACCTGCCCCAAACAGGACAATGATTTGCGCATCGCCCGCCAAGTCGCCAATGCAGTAGCGGAACTGGAATAAAAAGACCGCCGCGGGCCGCGCCCGCCGCCCGCCCCGCTAGTCGAATGCTTCGTCGGGATAGACGCCCCAGAGTTCTTCCTGGTGCAGATAGCCCGAATAGGTGGCGGCGCGCTGGCCGTCCGGCGCGGTGGCGCTGACTTCGCACCAGATGCCGTCGCATTCCTTGATGGTGACCTTGAGCCCTGGCCCGAGCCGGGCGCGGATGCCGGCTTCGTCGGACTGGCCGGAACGCAGCGGAATTTCGCCATTGGCCAGCAGCGGGGTGACATAGCCGGCGCGGGTGCCGGTCAGCAGGTTCTGGTGAATCCAGCCTTCGGCGCCGTCGACGTCACGGATTTTGCGCCAGGTATCGAATTCCTGGATGATTTCGACCGGCAGGCCGGATTTAAGATAGGTCCAGGCGATATCGTATTTCTGGCCGGGGCCGACGCGCACATTGATCGGTTCGGAGCGGGTGCTGGCAAAGCGCGGCAGCGGCAGGCCGCTACTGCCCAAAGTCTGGGCTATGGCAGGCGCAACCAGCAGCAACACCGCCAACAGTGCCGACAGGGCGCGCAGCATAGCGGTGGGGTGACGGCCAAAAATGTGGCGAGGAAACTCGTCGGACATGACTTCGCAGAATAATTGGAATTGTCTTAACACTAGCCAATGATCCTTAATGGGCGCTAAAGGGGGTGGTTTTCCACAGCACGCCCCTGACCCCCGGAACTGATGGCCAGCCAGAAACCCAATGTCCTTGTGACCCGGCGCCTGCCCGAAACCATCGAGGCACGCATGGCGACGTTGTTCGAGACCCATGTCAATGAGGGCGACGTCTCGCTGACCGGTGATGACATCATTGCCGGGCTCGAAGGCAAGGATGTGCTGGTCTCCACCATCACCGACCGGATCGATGCCAGGCTGATCGCGCGGCTGCCCAAAAGCGTGCGGCTGATCGCCCAGTTCGGCAATGGCGTCGACAATATCGACATCGAAGCCGCCCGCGCCGCCGGGCTGACGGTGACCAATACGCCGAGCGTGCTGACCGAAGACACCGCCGACATGGCGATGGCGATGATGCTGGCGCTGCCGCGACGGCTGGTCGAGGGCACCCAGATGCTGGTGCGCGACCGGGTCTGGGCCGGCTGGTCGCCGACCTCGATGCTGGGACACCGGCTGCGTGGCAAGGCGCTGGGCATTGTCGGCATGGGCCGCATCGGCACGGCGGTGGCGCAGCGCGCCAAGGCCTTCGGGCTGTCGATCCATTATTTTACCCGCAATCGCCGCCCGCCAGGGGTGGAAGATCCGCTGGAAGCGCAATATTGGCCCGATCTTGACGCCATGATCGAGGCGGTGGATATCGTGTCGCTGCACACCCCGCATACCCGCGAGACCTATCATATCCTCTCGGCCGAGCGGCTGGCGCGGATGCAGCAGGGCAGTTTCGTGGTCAATGTCAGCCGGCCCGAGCTGGTCGATGAAGTGGCGCTGCTCGACGCCATCGAGTCGGGCCATCTCAGCGGCGCGGCGCTCGACGTGTTCGAGAACAAGCGCGGCATCAATCCCCGGCTGCTGGCGCTGGCCGAAGCCAACAGGATCGTGCTGACCGCGCATATGGCCTCGGCGACGCTGGAAGCCCGCATCGAGATGGGCGAGACGGTGATCGTCAATATCCGCGCCTTCATGGATGGGCATCAGCCGCCGCATCGCGTGTTGCCCGACGGGTTGCATGGGGCCAAGCTGGCCTAGACGCGGCAGCGCGCGTTTACCGCAATCGATATAATTGACTTGCCGGACGGCCGGTTTCCCTTTTAAGCCTAAGGCCGGGTGAGGAGACCCGGATCGATGGTATTTTTCCGCATGCTGCTGGCCGGCCTGGCGCTTGGCCTGATGACAACGCTGCCTGCACTGGCGCAGGTGCTGACCGAACCGCCGCTGACCGAAGCCGGCAATGGGCTGGTGCTGGCCAGCAATGGTCATGAATTCACCCTGCCACTGCCCGATTGGCTGAGCCCGGCGGAACGGCTGTCGGGCAATGTGCAGCCGCTGGTCGAGGTCAGCTTTCGCGCCGATGCCAAGCAGGCGCTGCTCGAAATCTACCCCAAGGGCGAAAGCGCCGAAGGCTGGAGCACGCTTTATGGCGCGCGCATCACGCTCGAAGCCGGGCGGCCGCTCGAGGATTATCGCAGTGCGGTGATGTATGGCTACAGCCAGACCTGCCATCCCAAGCTGAGCGGCTTTTTCCAGTTCGGCGAGGATGACGGCGAAAAGCTGGCGCCGCTGGGCTATGTCTGCGGCGCCTATCTTGACCGGCTGGAAGGCTATGCAGGGCAGGGCGAAGTGATGGTGATGGCCTTTGCCAAAACCGAAAAGGGCGTGGCCATTGTCTATCAGGAATGGCGCGGCACGCTGTTCGATCCGTCCCAGCCACGGACCTGGCCGGTGAGCACCGAGGTGCTGCAGGCCCGGGCCGAGCAGCTGCAGAGCATGGCCACCCTGCGTCTGGCCGATTGACGGCGGGGCGGGGAGGCCCTAATTCGTCCCCATGAGCAAAGATAACAAGCAAACCGGCCCCAGCCAGCGCTCGCTGCGCGTCGGCGAACTGGTGCGCCACGCACTGGCCGCGATGTTCGCCCGCGGCGAAATCGACGACGACGCGCTGCGCGGCGCGGTGATCACCGTACCCGAAGTGCGGATGTCGCCCGATCTCAAGATCGCCAACGCCTATATCATGCCGCTAGGCGGCCAGCATGCCGACGAAATCGTGGTGGCGCTGAACCGGCACCGCAAATTCGTGCGCGGCCGCGTGGCGCCGCAGCTGACCCTGAAATTCGCGCCCGAAGTGCGGTTTCATGTTGATGAGACCTTCGAAGAAGCCGGCCGCATCGACGCGCTGCTGCGCTCGGACAAGGTGCAGCGTGACCTCGACGACGAAGACGGCGAGACCGAGTGAACCAAGTCAAACGCGCCAAGCGCGCCATCTCCGGCTGGGTGGTGCTCAACAAGCCCTATGACATGACCTCGACCCAGGCGGTGGGCAAGCTGCGCTGGTTGTTCGGCGCGGCCAAGGCCGGCCATGCCGGTACGCTCGACCCGCTGGCCACCGGCATATTGCCGATTGCGCTGGGTGAGGCCACCAAGGCGGTGCCGCAGGTGCAGGATGGCACCAAAATTTACCGCTTCGCCATTCAATGGGGCAGCGCCACCACCACCGATGATACCGAGGGCGAAGTGATCGCCACCTCGGATGTGCGGCCCGACCGGGCGGCGCTGGAAGCGGTCTTGCCCAATTTCATCGGCACTATTCTGCAGCGACCGCCGATTTTCTCGGCGCTCAAGATCGATGGCGAGCGCGCCTATGATCTGGCGCGGGCCGGCGAGGTGGTGGAACTGGCGCCGCGCGAGATCGATGTCGACGCCCTCACCGTGCTCGAGCATGATGGCGAGCGCTCGGTGCTGGAAGCGCGCTGCGGCAAGGGCACCTATGTGCGCTCGCTGGCGCGCGACATTGCCGAGGCGCTGGGCACGCGAGGCCATGTCAGCATGCTGCATCGTGCCGCAGTCGGGCCGTTCACCGACGACGATGCGGTGACCATCGAGCAGCTCGAAGCCCTGACGCTGGATGAGCGCGATGCCTTGCTGAAGCCGGTCTGGGCCGGCTTTACCTACCTGCCGGAAATCCGCCTCGACGCGCAACAGGCGACCGCGGTGCGCCATGGCAATGCCGTGCTGCTGACCGGCGCCGGCGCGCCGATTTCGCTGGATGAATGCTGGGTGAGCTTTCGCGGCGAGGTGCTGGCCACCGGCTGGGTCGAATTCGGCCAGTTCAAATGCCGGCGGGTGTTTAACTAGGCCGCCCCCAAACAAAAGGCGGGGAACCCGTCCCCGCCTTGCTCTTCCTAGCGCAGGAAGAAAATGATGATGATGATCAGCCAGATCGGCACGCCGAGCAGCCAAAGTCCGATTCCACGCAGCATGTGAGTTTCCTTTCGGGGCGTTAGAAGCGGCGGAACACGCCGGTGAAGACGCGGCTATTGTCGCGGTGATCGCCACCCTTCTGGGCGGCCCAGAAGGCGCCGATGGCCGAGACCAGCAGCGACGCCGCGAGCAGGAAGGCGCCGATAATGCCCGTATTGCGGGCAGTGCGCGCAGTCGCCACAGCCTGCTGGCGCGCCGTAGCGACATCAGCGATCGCCTGATCGACGCGAACCTGGGCTTCCTCGGCGGTCAGCCCGGTATTGGCCGCAACGCTTTCGGCAAGATAGCTGCGATCCTCGGGCGACACCGTGCCATCCCCCAAAGCAGCCTGGGCGAAGATGCCGACGGCATCAGCCCGGGCCAGAGTAGAATCGCCCTGTCGCGTGCTGCGGAACATGGTGTCGACAAAATAACTGCTGGGATCGAGTGCATCGCCGGCGACATTGGACGTCGCATTGGTGAGCGTGGCCGCGGTCGAGCCCACTGCATTGGCGGCGGCACCGATGCCGCCCACGGCAATCACCGCACCCAGCACTACGGCACCGGCCCAGACCAGCAGGCCATGGGCGCCATCGCGCAGGTCGCTTTCGTCGGCATCGGCATCGAAATGGCGCCGACGCAGGCGACCCGTTAGATAACCGCCCGCCATGAAGCTGGAGACCTGTACCCAGAGGAACCAGGTGGCAGCGGCAATGCCGACAAAGATCGGGTTGGGGCCGTCGCGGAAGCCGAAATCGAGAAAACTTAGACCGATGGCCGAACCGAAACTGATCAGCACGACGCTGATGGCGGAGGCCAGAACAATGCCGGCGATGATCGCCGGCCAGTCGACATAGGACGACTGATCGCGGCGGGCGGCGGCGGCTTCAACGACGGTGACGCTGGTAGGCGCTTCAATGGTCATGACGGCAGCTCCTGCTGTTGCGTGAAGGTTTCGCTCCGGGAGCCGGCTAGTTCAGCCCGATGAACGACAGGATAGCCATGACGATGACCACGAGGCCGACGAGGTAGATGATGGAGTTCATGGGGAAGTGCCCTGTTGGTGAGACGCAGTGTCCAATCAACCAAGCGCGCTCAAAATCGTTCCCTCTACCGGCCAGATTTAGGCCAAAGGGTGGCCAACAAAAAAGGCGGGGATTGCTCCCCGCCTTTCGCAATATCGCTGTGGATCGCTTACAGCCCGTCGGTGACGACATGGCTGAAGGCGCCAACCGGCTCCTTGGTGATGGCCGGGTTTTCCGGCGACACGGCGGAGAGCAGCGTGGCTACGGTCTGGTTGTAGTCGTCTTCGTTGAGCGCGCCGGTGGAACCGTCGGTCAGCTTGTTGATCTCGTTGACCTGGTAGAGCTGGTCTTCGACGGTCATCGAGCCGGTCATGTCGTTATCGACCACGATCTGCGCGGCTTCCTCGGGGTTGGCGCGGGCATATTCCCAGCCCTTCATCGAGGCGCGGACGAACTTGGTCATCTTGGCGACAAAGGCCGGGTCGGCCAGCTTGTCTTCCATGACATAGAGGCCGTCTTCGAGCATGCCGACGCCTTCGTCACGGTAGTTGAACACCGTCAGCTCTTCCGGGGTGATGCCGGCCGACAGCACCTGACCATATTCGTTGTAGGTCATGGTGGAGATACAGGCAGCCTGCTTCTGGATCAGCGGATCGACGTTGAACGCCTGCTTCAGCACTTCGACGCCATCGGCGCCGCCATCGGTGGGCAGGCCGAGCTTGGCCATCCAGGCGTAGAACGGATATTCATTACCGAAGAACCAGACGCCCAGCGTCTTGCCCTTGAAATCGGCGGTGGTTTCGACGCCCATTTCCTTGAGGCAGGTAAGCAGCAGGCCCGAGGACTTGAACGGCTGGGCGATATTGACCAGCGGCACGCCGCGTTCGCGGGCGGCCAGGGCCGGGGCCATCCAGGTGGTGATGACGTCGGCGCCGCCGCCGGCGATCACCTGTTCGGGGGCAATGTCGGGGCCGCCCGGCTTGATTTCGACCTCGAGGCCTTCATCGGTATAAAAGCCCTTGGCTGCGGCGACGAAATAGCCGGCGAACTGGCCCTGCGTCACCCATTTGAGCTGCAGCGTCACGCTGTCCTGAGCCCAGACTCCCCCCACAGCTGCCATCGTCATTGCGCCTGCGAGGGCGCCGATCAGAAGTTTCTTCATTGCCGTTTTCCCTGAGTTTGGCATTGCCTATGCACCACGCACAGACGGATGCCAGAAGGTGACGCCCCGTTCGATCAGAACGATCACCCCGTAAAAGACCGAACCCGCGACGGCCGCCACCGCGATTTCGGCCCATACCATGTCGACGTTCATCCGGCCGACTTCGGTAGAGATGCGGAAGCCCATCCCGACAATGGGCGTCCCGAAGAATTCCGCTACGATTGCGCCGATCAAGGCCAAAGTCGAGTTGATCTTGAGGGCGTTGAATATGAAGGGGCCCGCAGCGGGAAGGCGCAACTTCATAAGGGTTTGCCAGTAACCGGCAGCATAGGTGCGCATCAGGTCGCGCTCGATGGCGGAGGATGCGTTGAGGCCCGCCACGGTGTTCACCAGCATGGGGAAGAAGGTCATGATGATGACCACCGCGGCCTTGGAGGGCCAGTCGAAACCGAACCACATCACCATGATCGGCGCGACGCCGACAATGGGCAGCGCCGAGACGAAATTGCCCAGCGGGAGGAGGCCCGATTTGAGGAAGGGCGAGCGGTCGATCAGCACCGCCACCACAAAGCCCAGCCCGCAACCCAGCACATAACCGATCAGCACCGCCTTCAAAAAGGTCTGCTGGAAATCGGCCCACAGCGTGGGAATGGACGCCGCGATGCGCGCCCCAATCATCGAGGGCGGCGGCAGGATCACTTGCGGCACATTGCCGGCGCGGGTGGCGACTTCCCAGATCACCAATATGGACAGGCCAAAGGTGATGGGGATGAGCAGGCCCAGCCCGGCATTGTCGGCCAGCCCCGGGGCCAGCACCCGGCTTAGCCGCTCGACAAACAGCCAGGCAAACAGCCAGGCGACGATCAGCGCCATCCAGAAGAAGGGCGGCGCCGGGATGAAGACGCCAATGGCGGTCAGCACCGCCACCGCGCCGAGCACGGTAAAGGCCCCATCGGCCCAGAGGCCCAGTGGCACGACGAAGCGGATCAGCGACAAAGTACCGAGCGCCAGAAATGCCTTGAGCAGCAGGCCCTGTTCCAACGGGGTGATCAGGCTGAAGACGAGCGCCGCAGCGCTGAGGCCACCGGCGACGATGGCGAGATAATGCTGGAGCTGGCTCATGCCGGGCGCCCCCCCATGCGACGATTGACCAGTTTTTCCACCACGCCCACGGCGATGACCAGCAGCGCAGCGAGGATGGAGGCGGCAAACAAAGCGGCCCAGATCTGGATAGTCTGGCTGTAATAGGAGCCGGCCAGCAGCTTGGCGCCGAGCCCGGCGACGGCGCCGGTGGGCAATTCGCCGACAATGGCGCCGACGAGGCTCGCCGCGACGCCGACCTTGAGCGACGCAAACAGATACGGCATGGCGGCGGGCCAGCGCAGTTTCCAGAAGGTCTGGTTGGCCGAGGCGCTATAGGTATGCATCAGATCGAGCTGGATCGCCTCGGGGCCGCGCAGCCCCTTGACCATGCCGACGGCGACCGGGAAGAAGCTGAGATAGGCCGAAATGATGGCCTTGCTCATCAATCGCGCCGGATCGGTGGGGATGCCCAGCGTGCCGGTGAAAATATTGAAGCCGATGACCACGATCAGTGGCGCCAGCGCCAGGATCGGAATGGTCTGGCTGGCGACGATCCACGGCATCAGCGAGCGGTTCATCGCCTCGTTGTGGACGATGAGCACGGCCAGCCCGATGCCCAATAGCGAGCCGAGCACGAAACCGAGCCCGGTGGCCGAGAAGGTCACCCAGGCGTGAAAGATCAGGCTGCGCGGCTTGTTGGGCGCGACCAGAGCCGTGGCATTCCACAATTCGCCAAACACCTGATGGGCGGTCGGCAGCACCGGCTTGTCCTGGTTCCAGGTGTCGACGATGAACTGGGTGGTCGTGACATTCTCGACCTTGGCGCGGCGATAGACGTCATTCTGCCACTGCGCATTCATGCCGATAGCAGCGGCATACCACACCGCGACGATGGCGAGCAGGACGAGAAGGATGGGGAGGGTGCGGGTCATGATGGTTCACCGTGCCCAGCCGTCACCCCCTCCCGGCCTCCCCCATCAAGGGGGAGGTGTCTGGCGGGTGGGTGAGGCACAATGGCGCCACAACCACTGCGGGGTACCTCCCCCTTGATGGGGGAGGCTAGGAGGGGGTGATGCGATGTCATCATCACACATGATCCCCATCATAAGAGTGCCCGGCCCGCAGCCCATCGCGCACCCGGGCGGCAATCGCCAGAAACTCCGGGCTTTCGCGGATATCGAGCGGCCGCTCGCGCGGCAGGTCGCTGTCGATGATGTCGGTGACCCGACCCGGGCGGGGCGACATCACCACGATCTTGGTCGACAGATACACCGCCTCGGGAATCGAGTGGGTGACAAAGCAGATGGTTTTCTGCGTCGCGGCCCACAGCTTGAGCAGTTCGGAGTTGAGGTGGTCGCGCACGATTTCGTCGAGCGCGCCGAACGGCTCGTCCATCAGCAGCAGATCGGCGTCAAACGCCAAGGCACGGGCGATGGAAGCGCGCTGCTGCATGCCGCCGGACAGCTGCCAGGGGTATTTCTTCTCAAAGCCGCTGAGATTGACCAGCTCCATGGTGCGCTGGATGCGCGCGGCCTGATCGGCCGCCGAATAGCCCATGATTTCGAGCGGCAGCGCCACGTTTTTTTCGATGGTGCGCCATGGATACAGCGCCGGCGCCTGGAACACATAGCCATAGGCTCGGCTCTGCCGCGCCTGTTCGGGCGACAGACCATTAATGGTCAGGCGGCCCGAAGTGGGCTGTTCCAGATCGGCAATGGTGCGCAGAAACGTGGTCTTGCCACAGCCCGACGGCCCGATGAAGGAAACGAACTCACCCTTTTCGATGGTGAGATTGACGTCGCTGAGCGCAACGACGTCGCCATCATTGGTCTTGAAGGTGAGGCCAAGATTGGCGGCGGAAACGACAGCCGTCATGTGAAAATCCATACGCTAGAAACGACCAAGCCCATCATACCCCCGAAGCCGGAATGCCCGACCGTTCCACCTTGCGGGGGGAAACGATGTCTTTCCACTGGCTGAGGGCGCGGTTCACGGGATTCTTTGCTTGCCGCGCCACGAATTTGCCGTGGCCGGGCTCGGTCTTGACCTCGTTTTCGACAATGGACACCTTGCCGCGGCTGAGCACATAGCGCGGCAGGCCGGTAACCTCGAAACCCTCGAACACATTATAGTCGATGACCGACTGCTGCCCCTGGGCCGAAATGGTCTTCTTGCGCTTGGGGTCCCACACCACGAGATCCGCATCGGCGCCCACCATCACCGCACCCTTTTTCGGGTAGCAGTTGAGGATCTTGGCGATGTTGGTCGAGGTGACGGCGACGAATTCATTCATCGTCAGCCGGCCGGTATTGACCCCGGCCGTCCACAGCACCGGCAGGCGGTCTTCGAGCCCGCCCGTGCCATTGGGGATCTTGGAGAAATTGCCGAGACCAGTGCGTTTCTGCTCGGTGGTGAAGGCGCAGTGATCGGTGGCGACGCAGGAGAGCGAGCCCGACTGCAAGCCGGCCCATAGCGAATCCTGATGCGCCTTGTTGCGGAATGGCGGCGACATCACGCGGCGGGCGGCGTGGTCCCAATCGGGGTTGAAATATTCGCTTTCATCCAGCGTCAGATGCTGGATCAGCGGCTCGCCATAAACCCGCATGCCCTTCTGGCGGGCCCGGCGAATGGCTTCGTGGCTCTGTTCGCAGGACACATGCACCACATAAAGCGGCACCCCGGCCATATCGGCCAGCATGATGGCGCGGTTGGTGGCTTCGCCCTCGACTTCCGGCGGGCGCGAATAGGCGTGGCCCTCGGGACCGTTATTGCCTTCGGCCAGCAGTTTGGCCGTCATCGCCGCGACCACGTCGCCATTTTCGGCATGCACCAGCGGCAGCGCGCCCAGCTCGGCGCAGCGCTGGAACGATGAGAACATCTCGTCGTCATTGACCATCAGGCTGCCCTTATAGGCCATGAAATGCTTGAAGCTGGTGATGCCGCGGTCAACCACTTCGGCCATTTCGCGCCACACCTGCTCGTCCCACCAGGTGATCGCCATGTGGAAGGAATAATCGGTCGAGGCCAGCGAGGTTTTGTTGTCCCACATCTGCAGCGCTTCGAGCAGGCTCTGATTGGGATTGGGCAGGCAGAAATCCACCACCATGGTGGTGCCGCCGGCCAAAGCCGCGCGGGTGCCGCTTTCGAAATTGTCGGCGGAATAAGTGCCCATGAAGGGCATCTCCAGATGCGTGTGTGGGTCAATACCCCCGGGCATGATGTAGCAGCCGGTGGCGTCGAGCACATTGTCGCCGCTCAGATTTGGCCCGATTTCGACAATCACCTCGCCGTCGATCTTCACATCGGCCTGATAGCTCAGGTCGGCGGTGACCACGGTGCCGTTCTTGATGACGGTGCTGCCCATTTTTTGCTCACTCCCTTATTCTTAAAATATCTGTAGGCCCGGTTTGCGGGGGCTTGGGGCTGGCGGCTTGCTTATGCGTTGCAAGTTCGATGCCAGTTATCCTGCCCTGCCGCGCGATGGCCGCCCCTCCTTGGGCGCGCCATCACCGGGGTGCCCGGTCAGAGCCGGGTCATTGCACGATCTCCGCCGTTTCCAGCACGGTATGGAACAGCACATCGGCGCCCGCCGAGGCCCATTCGCGCGAAATATCTTCCGCCTCGTTGTGGCTGAGACCCCCAACGCAGGGGCACATGATCATGGTGGCTGGCGCCACTTTCGCTGCCCAGCAGGCATCGTGACCAGCGCCCGAAATAATATCCATATGGCTGTAGCCGAGCCTTTCCGCCGCAGCGCGCACGCGGGCCACCAGCGCCGGATCAAAACTCACCGGATCAAAATGCCCGACCGCCTCCATGGCGTAGCCGACACCGAGCTCGGCGCAGATCGCCTGGGCCTTGGCCTCGATCTGGCTGCGCATGGAATTGAGCTTGGCCAGTTCGGGCGAACGAATGTCCACCGTGAACACCACCGTGCCCGGCAGCACATTGCGCGAGTTTGGTGCAAATTTCATCTGGCCGACGCCGCCGACGGCACCGGGCTGATGCGCCATCGCCACGGCCTGCACCATCTCCAATATCCGCGCCATCGCCAGCCCGGCATTGACCCGCATGTTCATCGGCGTCGAGCCGGTATGGGCTTCCTTGCCGGTCAGGGTAAATTCGAGCCACCACAGGCCCTGGCCATGGGTGACGACGCCGATCTGCTTGTTTTCGGCTTCGAGGATTGGCCCCTGTTCGATGTGGTATTCGATATAGGCGTGCATTTTCCGCGCGCCGACGTCTTCCTCGCCGCGCCAGCCGATGCGGGCCAACTCCCCGCCATAGGTTTTCCCGTCCTGATCCAGGCGGGCATAGGCGTAATCCTGTGTGTGAACCCCGGCAAACACCCCCGAGGCCAGCATGGCCGGGGCGAAGCGTGCGCCCTCTTCATTGGCCCAGTTGGTGACGACGATGGGGTGCTTGGTCTTGATATTGAGGTCATTGAGCGAGCGCACCACTTCGAGCGCCGCCAATACGCCCAGCACGCCATCATATTTGCCGCCGGTCGGCTGGGTATCGAGATGGCTGCCGACATAGACCGGCAGCGCATCGGGATCGGTGCCTGGGCGGGTCATGAACATGGTGCCCATCTGATCGACGCCCATGGATAGCCCGGCGTCATCGCACCAGCGCTTGAACAAATGCCGGCCTTCGCCATCCGCATCGGTCAGCGTCTGGCGGTTATTGCCGCCGGCAATGCCGGGGCCGATCTGGGCCATTTCCATCAGGCTGTCCCAGAGCCGATCACCATTGATACGCAGATTTTCACCGGGAGCGGACATGGGCTTACTCTTTGATAGGATCGGCGTTCAGCCGATAACTGCGTTTATGTGTCGATGCGGCGCTTGCGCCGCTCTTCCCTCGCCCCTGAGGGGAGAGGGTGGCCGGAGCGAAGCGAAGGTCGGGTGAGGGGTTCAGCGCAAGAGTGGACAGCAGCGCGCGCCACACAGCATCCGCGCTATCGATAACCTCGTTGTTCCAGAAGCGGAGAACCGAATAGCCCTCGGCGTTGAGGAACACTGTCCGCTGTTCGTCAGACGCGGATTCAGCGTGCTGGCCGCCATCAAGCTCGATGATCAGCGCGGCTTTGCGGCAGACGAAGTCGGCAATATAGGGGCCAGTGACCAATTGCCTGACGAATTTGTGGCCATTGAGCTGGCGCCCCCGAAGCATGGCCCAAAGCCTCATTTCGGCATCGGTGCTATTTTGGCGCAATAAGCGTGCCCGCGAGACTGAACCCCTCACCCGCCGCTGCGCGGCGACCTCTCCCCTCAGGGGAGAGGTGGTTTGTGCGGCACCACCAATTCCTTCACCAGCACCACCAATGCCCCCTTTCCCCTCAGGAATGAGGGGAAAGCCCAAAGGTGAGATGCTGGATAGAATCTGGTGCATCTCTTCTACTTCACACTCGGGAAGCTGAATTCGGCGCCGCCCTTGATGCCGGCGGGCCAGCGGGTGGTGACGGTTTTGAGCCGGGTGTAGAAATGCACGCCTTCGGGGCCGTAGATGGAGTGGTCGCCGAACAGCGAGCGTTTCCAGCCGCCGAAGGAGTGGTAGGCCACCGGCACCGGGATCGGGACGTTGATGCCGACCATGCCGACTTCGATCTTGTCGGCGAATTCTCGGGCGGCGTCGCCGTCGCGGGTGAAGATGGCCGTGCCGTTGGCATATTCGTGGCCGTTGATCAGATTGACCGCCTCGTCATAGTCGTTGGCGCGCACCACCGACAGCACCGGCCCGAAGATTTCTTCCTTGTAGATGGTCATGTCGGGCGTGACGTTGTCGAACAAAGTGCCGCCGACATAATAGCCGTTTTCATAGCCCTGCAGCTTGAAGCCACGGCCATCGACCACCAGGCTTGCGCCCTGTTCGACGCCGGAATCGATGTAGCCGAGGATCTTGTCGCGATGCATCGCGGTGACCACCGGACCCATTTCGGCGTCCTTGTCGGTGGCGGGGCCGATCTTGAGGCTTTCAACGCGCGGCTTGAGCTTGGCCACCAGCGCATCGGCGGTTGCCTTGCCCACTGGCACAGCGACCGAAATGGCCATGCAGCGTTCGCCGGACGAGCCGTAGCCGGCGCCCATCAGCGCGTCGGCAACCTGATCGAGATCGGCGTCGGGCAGGATCACCATATGGTTCTTGGCGCCGCCCAAAGCCTGGACGCGCTTACCGGCCTTGGTGCCGCGCTGATAGACATATTCGGCAATCGGGGTCGAGCCGACAAAGCTCACCGCCTTGATGTCGGGATGGTCGAGAATGCCGTCGACCATTTCCTTGTCGCCATGGATGACGTTGAGAATGCCCTCGGGCAGGCCCGCTTCCATGAACAGGTTCCAGGCCAGCATCGAGGCGGACGGATCGCGCTCGGAGGGCTTGAGGATGAAGGCGTTGCCGCAGGCGATGGCTGCCGGATACATCCACATCGGCACCATCGCCGGGAAGTTGAACGGGGTGATGCCGGCGACGACGCCAAGCGGCTGGCGGTCCGAATAGGTGTCGATGGACGGGCCGACATTGCGCGAAAATTCGCCCTTGAGCAGTTGGGGAATGCCGCAGGCGAAATCAACGCAGTCGATGCCGCGCGCCACTTCGCCCAGCGCGTCGTCATGCACCTTGCCATGTTCGCGCGAAATCTCGCGTGCCATCTCGTCGGCATGCTGATCGAGCAGCGCCTTGAACTTGAACATGACGCGGGCGCGCTTCATCGGCGGGGTATTGCCCCACGCCACCTGCGCCTGCTTGGCCGAGGCCACCGCGTCGTTGAGTTCGCTCATGGTCGAGAGCGGCAATTCGGCCGAGACTTCGCCGGTGGCCGGGTTGAACACCGGCACCCGGCGGCCGGTCGAGACATAGCGTTTTCCGGCAACGGCGTTTTCAATGACAGACATTATTCGATACTCCGCAGGACATGGCGCACAGCGTCGATCAGCTCGCCGATCTGGGCTTCGGAGATGATCAGCGGCGGGCTCAGGGCGATGATGTCGCCGGTGGTCCGGATCAAATAGCCATCCTCAAAGCATTTGAGGAAAGCCGAGAAGGCGCGCTTGGTCGGGGCGCCGGCAATGGGTTCGAGCTCGATGGCGCCGACCAGACCGATATTGCGGATGTCGATGACATGCGGCTCGCCCTTGAGCGAATGCAGCGCGTCCTGCCACACCGGCGCCAGGGCAGCGCCGCGGCTCAGCAGGCCCTCTTCCTTGTAGGTTTCGAGCGTGGCCAGGCCCGCCGCCGAAGCGATCGGGTTCCCCGAATAGGTGTAGCCATGCATGAACTCGATGACATGCTCGGGGCCATTCATGAAGGCGTCGTGGATTTTCGAGCTGACCAGCACCGCGCCCATCGGGATCACGCCATTGGTCAGGCCCTTGGCGGTGACCATGATGTCGGGGGTAACGCCAAAATAATCGGCGCCGAACGGCGTCCCCAGTCGGCCGAAGCCGGTGATGACCTCGTCGAAAATCAGCAGGATGCCGTGTTTTTTGGTGATGTCGCGCAGCCGCTGCAGATAGCCCTTGGGCGGCAGCAGCACGCCGGTCGAACCGGCCACCGGCTCGACGATGACGGCAGCGATGGTGGAGGCATCATGCAGGGTGACGATGCGTTCCAGCTCGTCCGCCAGATCGCCGCCATGCTCGGGCACGCCCTTGGTGAAGGCGTTCTTGGCGAGGTTATGCGTATGCGGCATGTGGTCGACGCCCGTAAGAAGCGTGCCGAACATCTTGCGGTTGCCGACAATGCCGCCCACCGAAATGCCGCCGAAATTGACGCCGTGATAGCCGCGTTCGCGGCCAATCAACCGGCTGCGGGCGCCGTCGCCCTTCACCCGATGATAGGCCAGCGCCACCTTGAGCGCGGTGTCGACCGATTCGGAGCCCGAATTGGTGAACAGCACATGGTCGAGCCCCGCCGGCGCAATATCGACGATGCGGTTGGCCAGTTCGAACGCCTTGGGGTGGCCCATCTGGAACGCCGGGGCGTAATCCAGTTCGGCCGCCTGCTTGGCGATGGCCTCGACAATTTTGGGGCGGGCGTGGCCGGCATTGACACACCACAGACCTGCCGTACCATCGAGCACCTGCCGACCATCGCTGGTCGTGTAGTGCATATCCTTGGCCGCCACGAGCATCCGTGGCGCTTTTTTGAACTGCCGGTTGGCCGTGAAGGGCATCCAGAAAGCGCTCAGATCGTTCGGCACCACGGCATTTGAATTGGACACGTCACCCTCACTCCCATCGTTTGTGCACTGCTTGGTGCATTTGGCTCTTGACGCCGGACCGTTAAGACCAGAATTTTGACCAGTTGGAAAAATGTTAGCACTCCCAAACTTTCTAGCAAGGCGAAAATGCCGCCGAACAAAGTGAAAAGTGCCGAGCCGACCATTACCACCCCGCGCCAGCACAAAGCTGACGCCAGGGCGGCAACGCATCCCCATGCCAAGCCCCGGCCGCTGACCCGCATCCAGCGCGAGAAGCAAGACGTGATCCTCGAGGCGGCGCTGGAGGTGTTTTCCGTGCATGGCTTTCGCGGCGCCACCATCGACCAGATCGCCGAGGTGGCGGGGATGAGCAAACCGAACCTGCTGTATTATTTCCCGCGCAAGGAAGAGATTCACCGTCGGCTGATTTCCGAGCTGCTGGTCAACTGGCTGGCGCCCTTGCGCGAAATGGATGCCGAGGGCGATCCGTTTCCCGAAATCCGCTCCTATATCCGCCGCAAGCTGGAGATGGCGCGCGACTTTCCCCGCGAAAGCCGGCTGTTTGCCAATGAAATGCTGCAGGGCGCGCCGCGCATCATCGAGATGATCGAGATCGACCTGAAAGACCTGGTCGATGAAAAAGCCGCCGTGCTGCAAGGCTGGATGGAGCAGGGCCGTATTGCCCGCACCGACCCCTATCATCTGATCTTTTCAATCTGGGCGACGACCCAGCATTATGCCGATTTCGACGTGCAGGTGCGCGCCGTGCTGGGGCCGGATCGCAATGGCGAGGGGCGCTTTGATGACGCTGCCCGCTATCTCGAGCATCTGTTCCTGCACGGGCTGACGCCCCGGCCGGTGAAATGAACCGCTAGGCCGGCCGCCGCAGCAGAGGCTTGGGCGCGGCGATATCCACCGGGTCACCGGCAAAGCAAAAGCCGCTGCCCCGCTTGGCTTTGGCGCGATAGAGCGCTGCGTCGGCCTGCGCCACCAGATCTAGCGCGCCCCGATGCGGCGCCGTCGACGCAACGATGCCCAGACTCATGCCGACCCAGATGGCGCGGCCAACCAGCTGCACCGGCGCTTCGATGGCGGCAATGCAGTCGCGCGCCAGTTGCTCCAGCGCCGCGCGCTCGGTACGGCTGGCGCTGAGCAGCACGAATTCATCGCCACCGAGCCGGGCCAGCAGATCGCCCGGGCCCAGCAGGGCCGACAGCCGCGCCCCGACAATGCGCAGCACATCGTCGCCGGCGGCATGGCCGAAGGCGTCATTGATGGCCTTGAAGCGGTCGAGGTCGAACAGCAGCACGGCAAAGGGCGCGTCGCCGGCCGCACACTCGGTCAGCGACGTCTCGAAGGCTAGCCGATTGGCCAGCCCGGTCACCACATCGCTGCGCGACTGGCGATGCGCCAGCCGACGCTGGCGCTCGATATCGGTCACCAGATGGCGTAGCCGGATCAGCAGCCCCAGCATCAGCAGCACCATGCCGGCAATGATCGGGATGCGGATTGGCGCGAATTTACGCAGCAGGGTGTTGCCGGTGGCGCTGCGGGTCCAGGTGAGCAGGTTTCCCGAAGCGCCTTCGCCTTCCATCAGCGGAATCTGCCGCTCCGATGGGTCGGTGCTGACTTCGGTGGATAGATGGGCATTGCGCAGCCCGGCGATCCGGCCCAGCAGCGCCACGCTGTCAGCGGTCAACGGCCCCATCTCCTCGGAGATGATGTCGATGGCATTGGCGGCGCGCTGTCGTTCGGCGTCCAGATTGGCCTGATCGATGCTGTACATGGCCTGCAAAGCGGTGCCGGTCAGCAGAATCGAGGACACGACCAGGACGCCGACGCACAGCAGCACCAGCCGACCTATGCGCTTGATTCCATTATGTTCGTCCGACATCGCCCCCCTGTCAGGCGGCATGGCGGAACGATCCGTCGATTGAAACAACATTGCCTGCGTCCTAAGCGCGGCAAGTCTGCCCCGGAAGTTCTTGGAAAAGTGTTATCGCGCCGCCACAATTGCCGACAGATGCCACACTTATTCGCTTACAAATTGTCGGCAATCACCAGCAGCAGCCCGCCCACCAGGGTGATGTTGACCAGCACCAGATAGAGATGGGGGTCACGTTCCTTGCCCTTGAACATGAACAGATTGTGGTAGCCGGCGGTGGCCAGCACCAGGAAGGCGATCAGCACCAGCGCCCCGAACACCGGATAAAACCCCAGCAGCAGCGATAGCCCGCCGATCCACTGCATGGCGAAACCGCCCGCCACCAGCGCCGGCGGCATGGCCCAGCCATAATTGGTGGGCGAGGGAATGCGCTCCTTGAAATGGATGGTGTTGCGGAAGGCGGCAATGATGAAGAACAGGCCGAAGACAAGGCGTCCAACCAGCATCAGCGTGGCGGCGATGGTCATGATTCTCTCTCCCAAGACCGCTCTTGCGTAGCGGATCGACCCCGGCGGTTGAAGCCGGAATCGCCGCACAATCCTGCCATAATTGGCTCAAACCGCGCCGATTGGGCCGGGAAGGGCGGTGGAAAACTGTTTCGGCCGGTCGATTTCGGGCAATTGAGCGGGAACCGTGACATCATGGCCACAGCGCGCAAGCTGAATCCGCGAGTCCGGGATTTGGACCGTGACTGAATCCGCGAGAGCGCGGCTTGGCGGATTCATTTTCTCCACTTCACCCAGTAACGCCGCCAACAGCACAGCAATGCTGTCCAAATTTCTGCGACATATGGGCAACACCTGCCGTAACCGGGCCAGATGCAGTCAATATGGGCTTATTGTGGCCGGCCGCCGCCCCTAATCAGCGCTCACCTTAACTGATGTGAGTCCGATAGTTTGATTAGAAAAGTTGTTTCCGCCGCTGTCATTGCTGCAGCTCTGCTCTCCTTCTCCACTGCAGCCTATGCCCAATGCGGCGGTGCCTCCTGGTACGGTCCCGGTTTCAACGGGAAGCAGTCCGCCTCAGGAGAAATCTTCAACGAAAACGCCATGACCGCGGCGCATCGTTCCCTTCCCTTCGGTACCAAGGTCCGCGTCACCGACCAGCGCACCGGCGCCGAGATCGACGTCGTCATCAATGATCGCGGCCCGTTCCATGGCAAGCGCATCATTGACCTGTCCAAGGCTGCCGCCACCAAGCTGGGCTTCCGCAATCGCGGCACCACTTCGGTCTGCATCAGCCAGAACTGAGCCCCGACAGCCTCCATGCCCTGCCGTTAGCCGTCCCTTAGCATTCCGCCTCTAGCATGCGCGGCGGGACTGGGAGTGGCAGGGCATGCAGGCAGCCGCCTATGTCGTCGGGCCGCTGGATGGGCCGGGCGCCGCATTGATCGATCTGGCGCGCCGCCTCGGTTTTGCGGCGGTGCTGCCCTATGCCGGGGTGGCCGAGGCCGAACGACAGGCCAGCCAGACGCCGCTATGTTTCTTCCTGTTCGCCGCCGTGCCCGATGTCGAGGCGCTGCGCCCCGCCGCCGAAGCGATCCGCTTTTGCCCCAGCCGCCGCATCCGCTTTTCGCCGCTGCTGTATTTTGCCGACAGTCCATCGGTCGAGAGCATCAATCGCTGCATCAATCTGGGCTTTGATGATGTCATCACCCTGCCATTCACCCGCGATAGCGTCGCCGAGCGCCTCAACCGGCAGGTCGGGCAAAGCCTGATCTATTACGAAACGCCGGGCTATTTCGGCCCCGACCGCCGCGACCGCGTCACCGCCCCGCAGCGCGCCGCCGAAACCCGCTCCGGTGGCCAGTTTCGCCGGCTCGAAATCCTGCGCCACCCGCTGAGTGGCACCCAGGTGGTGCGCGACGAGACCTATCTGCAGGCCGGCTGAGCCCAGACGCCAGGCTATTGCCACATATTTGCAACGTTGCAAAAATCTGACGAAAACGTTTCCACTGGCGCTTTCCCCCCGGCCGGATTTCGCCTAGCTTCTGGCCACTGATTTCGCGAGTAGTTTCAGCCATGAAGTTCGGCATCGACCTGCCGCCCCAGATCAAGGTGTTCGGGGCGTTTTTCATTTATTCCTTTTGCATGGGCAGCCTCTATCCCCGCCTGCCCGCGATTCAGAGCGCCATGGGCGTTGGTGAAGGCGCGCTGGGTCTGGCGCTGGTTGGTGCCGCGCTGGGAACGCTGATCTCGCTGACCTTTGCCGGCCCGATCATCGAGCGTATCGGCTATCGCCGCACGCTGCTGACTGCGCTGCCGCTGCTCGCGCTGTTTTACGCCGTCGCCGTCTGGGCGCCGTCGCCGCTGACCTTCTTCCTGCTGCTGATGCCGGTGGGCGTCACCATTGGCTGCATCGAGCTGATCATCAATCTCGAAGCCGACCGGGTGGAGCACGCCATCGGTCGTCGCATCATGAACCGCGCCCATGCTTTCTGGAGCTTCGGCTTCTTTGCCGCCGGCATGGTGGGGGCGTTTATCGCCGCCACCGGGCTGTCGCCGCAAATCCATCTGGCGCTGATGATCCCGCTGATCGCCATAGCCACTGTGGTGGTGCTGGGTCGCTTCCAGCCCGCCGAGCATCGCAGTGGCGGCAGCGCCGCGGATTCCCCGCGCTTTGCCCGGCCGACTCTGGCGATCATGATGCTGGTGATGATGTGCATGCCCGCCATGATCCTCGAAGGCGCCGGCATCGACTGGTCGGCGATCTATATGACCAAGGAATTCGTCGCCACCCCGTTCTGGGCCGGCTTTGCCGTGGCGCTGGGCGCCGGGGCGCAGGCCGTCACCCGGTTTTTCGCCGATAGTTTTGTCGAGCGCTGGAGCCCTGCCGTGGTGGCGCGGGCGCTGCTGGCCATTCTGGGCGCCGGGGCCGTGCTGGTATTCTTCGCCCAGACCCAGTTGCTGGCCTATATCGGGCTGGCCATGCTGGGCGTCGGCAGCAGCGCGCTGTTTCCGCTGGCCATGTCGGCCGCCGCACAGCGCACCGACCGCCCGGCTGCGGTCAACGTCGCGGCGCTGGCACAGATTTCCTTTGTGTCGTTCCTCTTGGGACCGCCGCTGCTGGGCTATGTCGCCGAGCATTTCGGCATCCGCTGGGCCTTCGGCATCGGCATTCCGCTGGTGCTGATCGCATTGCTGTTCACCAATAGACTGGGCGCGCATCGCGCCTCCAAGGCCATGGCTGCTGAATGAAAATCGCCCCGCAATACCGCATCTACGCCTGCTTCTTCCTCTACGCCATCATGACCGGCGGGGTGATGGCGCGCCTGCCTGATTTGCAGACCCATTTCGCCCTCAGCGAAAGCCAGCTCGGCCTGACCATGATCGGCATGGCCATCGGCTCGCTGATTTCACTGACGCTGGGCGCGCCGGTGGTCGAACGCATTGGCCCGCGCACCACTGCCTTTGTCACCGTGCTCGGCCCGGCGCTGCTGCTGGCCTCGATCCCCTGGATGAGCTCGCCCATCGGCATGTTCGTGGCACTTTTCTTCACCGGCTTTCTCGGCGGCGCCTTCGAGATCAACCTCAATGTGCAGCTCGACCGGCTCGAAACCCATACCGGCAAGCGCTACATGAACCGCGCCCATGGCTTCTGGAGCGTCGGCTTTTTCGTCACCGCTTTGTTCGGCGCCATGATCCGCCAGTCGGGGCTGACCCCGGCCTGGCATCTGGGCCTGCTGGCGCTGGCCGTGCTGTTGATTGCCGTGGTCATGCTGTGGAACATGCAGCCCGCGCCCAAGCCGGCCGGCTTTGTCGAGACTAGCGGCCACGCCATCGCCTTTCCCAATCTGGGCCTGTTGCCGCTCTGCCTGATCGGCTTTGCCGCCTTCCTCGTGGAAGGCGCCGGCATCGATTGGTCGGCCATCTATATGCGCAACGTCTTTGACAGCACCCCGCTGATCGGCGGCATGGGGCTGACCCTGTTCGCCTTCTTCATGGCGGCGATGCGGCTCACCGCCGATCCGCTGGTCAGCCGCTATGGCCCGCGCAATGTTGCCATCGTGCTGCTGGCGCTGGCCGGCATGGGCGCGCTGCTGGTGGGTGTCGCCCCCGAGCAGAACGCCGCTCTGATCGGCTTTGCCCTGATGGGGCTGGGCTGTTCGGCGGTCTATCCGATCGCCGTCTCGGCCGCCGCGCAGCGCACCGACCGGCCCGCCGCGGTCAATGTCGCGGCGCTGGGGCAGGTCAGCTTTGTGGTGTTTTTCCTGGCGCCGCCTTTGCTGGGTTTCGTTGCCGAATATCTGGGCATCCGCATGTCGTATCTGATCTGCCTGCCACTGCTGCTGGCCGGGCTGGTGGCCAGCTATTACGCGCTGGATGACAAGAAAGCGCCGACGCCCATCGCTGCGGAGTAGTCATGGCCGAGCTGCCGCCCATCGTCGATCTCCGCCAATCGGCCACCGCGCTGCGCGTGCAGCGCGGGGTGATGCGCATGCTGCGCGAGCGGCACGACATGGCCTGCTACGCCGAAGTGGGCTTGGCCAATGGTCGGCGGGCCGATGTGCTGGCCGTGGGGCCCAAGGGCGAAATCTGGATCATCGAGATCAAATCCAGCCTGATCGACTTTCAGGTCGACCGCAAATGGCCGGAATATCGCGAATTTTCCGACAAATTCTTCTTCGCCAAACCGCCCGAACTTGACGCCGGGATTTTCCCCGAGAGCGAGGGCCTGATCGTCGCCGATGGCCATGACGGGGCGATTTTGCGCGACAGCCCCGACACCCCGCTGGCCCCGGCCCGGCGCAAGGCGCTGATGCTCAAACTGGCCCGGCTCGGCGCTGACCGTATTCATGCGTTGATGGACCCCGGCCCCAAGTGAACTCAGACCCCAATCGCTGGCGCATCATCGCCGTCTTCGTGCTGCAGGCGCTCGGCATGGGCGCCATCCAGACCCGCATCCCCGATGTGCAGCTGGCGCTCGGCCTCAATGATGCGCAGCTGGGCATGGCCCTCATGGGTCTGCCTGCCGGCGCCTTGTCGGTATTTCTGTTTTCCAGCTGGATCATCGAGCGCTTCGGGCCGCGCCGCACCGTGCTGATTTTCCTGCCGATCCAGACCCTTGCCGCCGCCGCCATTGCCGTCGCGCCGAATTTCTGGGCCATGGCCGGGCTGTTTTTCGTCATGGGCGTCGGCAGCGCCGTCACCAATATCGCCATGAATGTCGAGGCCGACCGCATCGAGGCGGCCAGTGGTCGCCGGGTGATGAATACCTGCCATGGCGCCTGGAGCATTGGCTTTCTCGGGGTCGCGCTGCTCGGTTCGCCGATTCGCGGGCTAGGCTTGTCGGCGGCATGGCATCTGGGGCTGGCCGCGCCGCTGGTGCTGGGCGCCATGCTGCTGATCGTGCTGCCGATGCGCGATGCCCCCGAACGCGCCCATAGCAGGCGCAGCGCCCGGCCGCGCTTGGCCTGGCCCACGCTGATGACGCTGGCGCTGGTGGGGTTCGGGCTGGGCGGCGAACTGCTCGAAGGCGCCGCGCGCTCCTGGTCCATCATTTTCCTGCGCGACAGTTTCATCGTGCCCGCCTGGGTGGAATCGCTGGCCCTGCCGGCGCTGCTCGCCACCATGGCCATCGGGCGCTTACTGGCCGACCGGCAGATTGACCGCTTCGGGCCGGTGCGCGTGGCGCGCATCATGTCGGCCATTGCCTTTGTCGGGCTCTGCGCTGTGGTGTTCTCCCCCAATGCGGTCATGGCGCTGCTCGGCTTTGGCCTCGTCGGCCTCGGCATCTGCGTGCTCTATCCGCTGATGCTGTCCGGCGCCGCCGGCATTGGCGACCGTCCGGCGGCGGAGAATGTCGCTGCCATGACGCTGGTCGTGCAGATCATCAGCCTGGGCGCGCCGCTGCTGATCGGGGCCGTGGCGCAAAATTACGGCATCCGCTTCGCCTTCGGCATGCTGCTCCCCTTGCTGGCCCTGGGCTGGGCCATGGCCGGGGTGCTGGCGCCCAAGACGCCTTCGTAGCGACGTTCGCCCGCCCTATTCATCCACGCTCTGCGTCTCCACCGGGGTGATCGGTGTCGGCCGATGCGCCGGTGAGGGGGCCACGCCCAGTTCCGACAATTCCTGCTGCAGCGCCTGCATCAGCGCCAGCTTTTCCGCATCGCTCCCCGCCTGCAGCCGCTGGCTCAGGCGAATGGTGAAATCGGAAAACGCATTGTGCCAGTCCGAATGCACCTGCACCGGATCGATGCGCGGCGTCGCCGTCTGCGACCGTGCGGCGATGCCCGCCGCTGTCAGCTCGAAATAATCGTCAAGCAGCGGCAGGATCACCTGATCGCCGGCAATGCCCGTCGCCATAATGGCGCTGCGCAACGCCGCGCGTTCCTCATCCTCGCCATGGATAAGAAAGATCGCCCCATGCGCCGGCAGCCGCGCCTTGATCCAGGCCATCAGCTCGGAGTGATCGGCATGGGCCGAATAATTGCCCATCGAGCGGATGGTGGCGCGGATCGGCACCAGCGTGCCGTGGATGCGCGCTTCCTTGGCGCCGCTCAAAATCACCTGCCCCAGCGTGCCCGGCGCCTGATAGCCGACAAACAGCACCGTGGCATTGGCGCGGATCAGATTGTTGCGCAGATGGTGCTTGATGCGCCCGGCATCGCACATGCCCGAGGCCGACATGATGATGGCGCCGCCCCGGATGGTATTGATCGCCTTGGATTCCTCCACCGTCTCGATGATGCGGAAGCGGGGGTCGTTGAACAGCTCGTCGGCGCCCAGTTCGACGTCATCGAACATCTTGGCATATTTGCGATAGACGCCGGTGACCTTGCTGGCGAGCGGGCTGTCGAGAAACACCAGTCGAGGGTCGATTTCGCCGGTTTTGATCAGATAGCCGATATCATGCAGCAACTCCTGGCTGCGCTCGACGGCAAAGGCAGGGATCACCAGATTGCCGCCCGGCGCCAGCGCCGTATTGATCTCGGTCTTGAGCGCCTCGCGGCGCTGCGCCAGCGTATAATCCACCCGCTCGCGCCCGCCATAGGTGCTTTCGCAGAGGATGTAGTCAAAGCCCGCCGGGCCCTCCGGCTCATTGTAAAACACCTTCTCGTCCGGCCCGATATCGCCGGAGAACATCAGGCGGATGGTCTTGTCGCCGTCCTGCACCTCGACCTCGATCGAGGCCGAACCGATGATGTGGCCGGCATTCCAATAGCGGGCCCGCACCCCCGGCCCGGGGGTGATCCATTCGCCATATCGGCAGGTCTGGCGGTGTTTGAGCGCCTCCTCGGCGTCTTCCATCATATACAGCGGCTGTGCCGGTTCATCGCCGCGCCGATTATGCTTTTTGGTTTCGCGCTCGGCTTCGCTTTCCTGAATGCCCGCGCTGTCGGGCAGCAGATACTCCAAGAGTCCCGCCGTCGGCTCGGTCATCCACATCGGCCCGCGCCAGCCCTCGCGATAGAGTTTGGGCAGCAGCCCGGCATGGTCGATATGGGCATGGGTGAGCAGCAGGAAGGCGATGGCCTTGGGGTCGAAGGGCGTCGGCTTGAGATTGAGGTCGCGGACCGATTTATTGCCCTGGAACAAGCCGCAATCGACCAGGAACTGGCCGCCGGGATGGACCACCCGATAGCAGGAGCCGGTAACGGTGCCTGCCGCGCCGTGGAAATGCAGGGTGACGGCCATAGGGCGAACTCCGTTTTTTCCGATGCTGTCGAAGTAAGCCCCAGCCATTCGTCGTTGTCGAGCGAACAGTGGCAACCCCGCCTGTCAGCGGCGCGTTGTTCGACTGAACCTGAGGAGACTCGCTATGACCTATATTGATGGCTTCGTCATCGCCGTGCCGGCCGCCAACAAGCAGGCTTACATCAAGCAAGCCAGCGAGGCGGCCGCACTGTTCCGCCAATGGGGCGCCACCCGCGTGGTGGAAAACTGGGGCACTGACGTCCCCGCCGGCAAACTCACCGATTTCCAGCGCGCCGTGCAGGCCAAGCCAGGCGAGGTGATCGTGTTTTCCTGGATCGAATATCCCGACAAGGCCACCCGCGACGCGGTGGGCAAAAAGATGATGGAGGACCCCGCCATGGGCGCCATGGTGCTGCCCTATGACGGTGCCCGCATGATTTATGGCGGGTTTGAAACGCTGATGTCGGTGAGCTAGCAACTTTCAGGGGCATTGTGAGCCATACATCTCACTCCACCCCCGATGTTACCCCGGCCTTGAGCCGGGGCCCATCCTGAGATATCGCCGCATCACCCATCTCAGGATGATTCCGGCTCAAGGCCGGGATGACACCGCGTTTTTGGACTGCATCGGCAGCGCTAGCCCCTAGCGCGGCGCGCGCTTGGCCAGGATTCGCTGCAGCGTGCGCCGATGCATATTGAGCCGCCGCGCCGTCTCGGAGACGTTGCGGTCGCACAATTCATACACCCGCTGGATATGCTCCCAGCGCACCCGGTCGGCCGACATCGGATTTTCCGGCGGCTCGGGCTTGTCCTCGCCAGTGGCGAGCAGGGCGTTGATCACATCATCGGCATCGGCGGGCTTGGAAAGATAATCCACCGCCCCCAGCTTCACTGCGGTGACGGCGGTGGCGATATTGCCATAGCCGGTCAGCACCACAGCGCGCGCATCGGGGCGCTTGATATGCAGCGCCGAGACCACTTCGAGCCCGTTACCGTCCTCGAGCCGCAGGTCGACCACGGCATAGGCGGGCGGCTTGTCATTGACCGCCGCCAGCCCTTCGGCCACCGATCCGGCAATGCGGACATCGAACCCCCGCCGCACCATGGCGCGTTCAAGGCGCTGCAAAAACGCCGCGTCGTCATCGACAAGCAGCAGGCTGGGGTCGGTCGCCAGGAGATCTTCGATCGTGCTCATGCGTGTCATTTAGGGGTTTTGCGCTGAAACGTCAAAATCTTGATAGAGATTTAGTGCCAGCCGCTTGCTGGCATGCCTGCAGTCGATATTCGACCGGGCGGACCGCTTTATCCCCACCCCCGTTCCTGGCCCTAGACTCTCCCGCACAAGGAGACCCTCATGGACCACACGCCCCGCCTGTCACTGCCCTTCATCATGCCCAGCCAGGCGCAAAAGCACATCACCCATAACGAAGCCATCCAGGCGCTCGACGCGCTGGTGCAGCCCGTCGTCGAAAGCCGCAGCGTCCTTGCGCCGCCCACCACGCCGCTTGAGGGCGAGACCTATTTGGTGCCGCAAGCCGCCACTGGCGTCTGGGCCGGCCATGCCGATGAAATCGCCGCCTTCCGCTCCGGCGTCTGGAGCTTCCACGATCCCGCGTCCGGCTGGCAGCTTTATGTGAAGGCCGAACGCACTCAATATGTGTTCGATGCCGGTGCCTGGGTGCCGCTGGCCTCGCTCGGCTCCGGCCTGCCGCAATTGGGGGTCAATACCAGCGCCGACGCCACCAACCGGCTGGCCGTGGCGGCCGCCGCGACGCTGTTCACCCATGTCGGCAATGGCCACCAGCTCAAGCTCAACAAGGCCGCGCCCGGCGATACCGCCAGCCTGCTCTATCAGAGCAACTGGTCCGGCCGCGCCGAAATGGGGCTGGCCGGCGACGATCACTGGCGGCTCAAGGTCAGTCCCGATGGGGCCAGTTGGATCAATGCGCTCACCGTCAATGCCGGCACCGGCGTCACGACTATCGCGGCCAGCCTGCAACCGGCCACCGACAATGCCATTACCCTGGGTGCTGCCGGCGCGCGCTGGTCCGCCATCTGGTCGGCCACCGGCACCATCCAGACCTCGGATGCCCGCCAGAAAACCGACATCGCGCCCAGCGATCTCGGCCTTGATTTCATCTGCGCGCTGACCCCGGTCAAATATCGCTGGGCCGATGGCCAGCGCACCCATTACGGTCTCATCGCCCAGCAGGTGCAGGCCGCGCTCGGCACCCATGACTTCGCCGGCCACATCCTGGCTGACCCCGCCGATCCCGCCAGCGAACAGGGCCTGCGCTACGACGCTTTCATCGCCCCGCTGATTGCGGGGATGCAGGAACTGGCACGGCGCGTGGCAGCGCTGGAAGCCCAGGCTGCGCGCGCCAAATAATTCATGCTCCGTCTGGCGTGGGCTGCGTCTCCCCGATAGCCTGCCGTACGTACGTCAGGGAGGATGCACGCAAATGACCACCAAGCGCCTCGGTGTCGGCTTCATCGGCACCGGCAATATTTCATCGGCCTATCTGCGGGCCATCACCGGCCACGAAAATATGGCCGGTTTTCCGGTGCTCGATATCAAGGGCCTGGCCGATATGCGCCCCGAAGCCTCCGAGGCCCGCGCCGCCGAATTCGGCCTCACGGCGATGAGCATCGACGAAATGCTGGCCAGCCCCGAGATCCAGTTGGTGGTCAATCTCACGATCCCGCGCGCCCATGTCGAGGTCGGTCTCAAAGTGCTGGCCGCTGGCAAGCATGTCTATTCCGAAAAGCCGCTCGGCATCAGCTTCGCCGAGGGCAAAACCTTGCTCGACGCCGCCAACAAGGCCGGCCTGCGCATTGGCTCGGCCCCCGACACTTTCCTCGGCGGGTCGCACCAGCAGGCCCGCGCCGTGGTCGATAGCGGCGCACTCGGTCAACTGGTCGGCGGCACCGCCTTTTTCCAGTGCCCCGGCCACGAAGCCTGGCACCCCGATCCAGCGTTTTATTACGATATCGGCGGTGGTCCGGTGCTCGATATGGGGCCGTATTACATCACCGATCTGGTCAATCTGCTCGGCCCCGTTGCCCGCGTCTCTGCCATGGGCTCGCGCCTGCGGGCGCAACGTCCGGTGCTGTCCGAGCTCAAGCAGGGCCAGATCATTGATGTCAAAGTTGACACCCATGTCACCGCCTCGCTCGGCTTTGCCAATGGCGCCATCGTGCAGGTCGGCCTCAGCTTCGACGTCGCCGCACACAAGCATGTGCCGCTCGAACTCTATGGCACCGAGGCCAGCCTGATCGTTCCCGATCCCAATTTCTTTGGCGGCGATGTCGAAATCCGCCAGCGCGGCAAGGATGCGGTCTGGACCAAAATTCCGGTCACCCAGCCCTATGCCAATGGCAATTACCGCTCGCTCGGCGTCGCCGACATGGCCATGGGCATCCTCGACAACCGCCCCCACCGCGCCAATGGGGATTTGGCCCTGCACGTCCTCGAAGTTATGGAGGCCTTTGCCACCGCCTCCCGCGAAGGTCGCACCATCGAGATCAAGACCCCGGTCGAACGGCCAGCACCACTGGCGGCGTCGTTGAAAGACGGGCGGATCTGACAGCAGAACTCGCCATCGTCCCTCCCCTCCCCCTTGAGGGGAGGGGCCGGGGGTGGGGGTCCATCAGTGACCCACCAAACCACCCCCTCCCCAACCCTCCCCTCAAGGGGGAGGGGCGCCGACCCCAAGGTTGCGGCGCTCAAACGCCCTCCGCCCAACCACCAACAAAAATCCACCACGCGCTTGACTCCACTCCTCAATGTAACAATGTAAGTTACATGAAACGTTCCAGCCGCCTCTCGCTCGCTTTGCATGCCCTGGTCCATCTGCACAAGCAGCCCGACCAGGCCATGACCTCCACCACCCTGGCCCAGTGCCTGATGACCAATCCGGTCGTCGTGCGTCGCGTGCTGGGCCAATTGCGCGAGGCCGGCTTCGTCGCCTCCACCAAGGGACATGAGGGCGGCTGGCGCCTGCTGCTGCCCGCCAGGGAAATCAGCCTCTACGCCGTCTATACCGCCATGGGCGAAAACCTGCTGATCCGCACCGAGAGCGATCCCGGCGATGTTGGCTGCGGCATTGTCCGCAGCGTCAATGCCGTGATGGGCGAGGTCATCGCCGATGCCGAAGCCCTGCTCGCCGCCCGCCTCGCCACGGTGTCGCTGGCCGATATCGCCGCCCAGGCCACCCCCCATCCCCTCCATCCCGGAGCCCACCATCATGGATGACGTCCTCATCATTGGCGGCAGCTTTGCCGGCCTGGCCGGCGCGCTGCAGCTCGGCCGCGCCCGCCGTCAGGTCACGGTGCTCGACACCGGCCTGCCGCGTAATCGCTTCGCCGCCCATTCGCATGGCCTGCTCGGCCACGATCACAAAGCGCCCGGCGACATTCTTGGCGCCGCCCGCCAGCAACTGGCGCGCTATCCGACGGTGAAACTGGTCAATGCCCGCGCCGACGCCGTCAGCGGCGCCATCGACAATTTCAGCGTCACCACCGAGGATGGAGCCACCCATCAGGCCCGTCGCCTGCTGCTCAGCTATGGCGTCACCGACCAATTCCCCGCCATTCCCGGCTTTGCCGAATCCTGGGGCAAGTCGGTAGTGCCCTGTCCCTATTGCGACGGCTTTGAAGTGGCGAGCCAGCATTGGGGCCTCGTCTGGTCCGGCGAGCATTCGCTGCATGCCGTCTCGCTATTCCATGATTGGACCGACCGGCTGACCCTGTTTGCCGATGGCCACGAAATCTCCGCCGACGCGCGCGCCGAGCTGGCCCGCCGCCAGGTACCGCTCATCGAAGGCAAGATCGTCGCCATCAGCCATGTGGACGGCCAGATCGCCACTGTCGATCTCGACACCGGCCAGCGCATCGCCGTTGATGTGCTGTTCGCTCATCCGCGCACTCGCCCGTCCTCCAGCCTGCATGAAGCCCTCGGCCTCGAAACGCTGGAGCACCCCATGGGCCGCGTCCTCAAAATTGACGATCGCCGCCAGACCTCCGTCCCCGGCATCTATGCCGCCGGCGACCTCGCCAACCCGATGGCCAGCGTCACCCTCGCGAGCTCCAGCGGCGCCATGGCCGCCATTTTTGCGCAGCAATCCATGCTGGTTTGAGGGCCACGCAACCGACGGCGCCACTTGCCACAACCTTAGAATGGTTCTAATCATTGTTTAGAACCATTCTAACTTATGGCCATCCATGTTCTCGCTCCGCCCCGACAATCGCCGCGCATTTACCACCCTGTCCGAGCGCGAAATTCTCTCGCTTGCCGTGGCGGCCGAGGAGGAAGATGGCCGCATCTATTCCGAATTCGCCACCCGCCTCGCCGAGACCTATCCCGGCTCGGCGGCTTTGTTCGAGGCCATGGCCGCCGAGGAGGATGAGCATCGTCGCCGTCTTCTCGATCTCTATGTCGAGCGCTTCGGCCCGCGCCTGGTGCCCATCCGCCGCGAACATGTGCGCGGCTTCCTCACCCGCAAGCCGCTCTGGCTGATGCAGACGCTGACCCTCGAAGCCGTGCGCCAGCAGGTCTGGGAAATGGAGGAGGGCGCCTATCGCTTCTATCTCGAGGCGGCCAGGCAGGTGAGCGATGCCGGCACCCGCAAGCTGCTCGGCGATCTGGCCCGCGCCGAGCGCCAGCATGCCGCCGCCGCCGACCGGATCGACGCCGAAGTGCTCGGCGAATCCGGCCGCGACAGCGAAAAAACCGAGGCGCACCGCCAATTCGTGCTGACCTATGTGCAGCCCGGCCTCGCCGGCTTGATGGATGGCTCGGTCTCCACTTTGGCCCCGGTCTTTGCCGCCGCCTTCGCCACCGGCGACACCCACCAGACCTTTCTCGTCGGCCTCGCTGCTGCCATCGGCGCCGGCATTTCCATGGGCTTCACCGAAGCCGCCGCCGATGACGGCAAGCTCACCGGGCGCGGCTCACCGCTCAAGCGCGGCCTCGCCGCCGGCATCATGACCGCCGTGGGCGGCCTCGGCCACGCACTGCCTTACCTCATCCATGATTTCACCATGGCCACCACCCTGGCCATCACCGTCGTGCTGATCGAGCTCTGGGCTATCGCCTTCATCCAGAACCGCTATATGCAGACCCCATTCTGGCGCGCCGTGCTGCAAGTCGTCCTCGGCGGCTCCCTGGTCTTCGCCGCCGGCATTCTGATCGGCAACGCCTAGCCCATGACGCATTGCGTCATATAACGCTCAGCGTTACACTCTCGGCCATGATCCAGGGCTTCGCCAGCGCTGAGACTGAGCTGATCTGGACCGGCCGGCGCAGTCGCAAGCTGCCGCCGGATATCCAGTCGGTCGCTCTGCGCAAAATGCGTCTGCTCAATCAGGCGCAGTTGCTACAGGATTTGCGTGTGCCGCCCGGCAACCGTCTCGAAGCGCTGAAAGGCAATCGGGCCGGCCAGCACAGCCTGCGCATCAATAATCAGTGGCGCATCTGTTTTGTCTGGCAGACAGGAGGACCGAACCATGTCGAAATCGTCGACTACCATGACTGAGCTGCTGCCCAATCCGCATCCCGGCGAAATCCTGCTGGAAGAATTCCTCAGGCCGATGGGCCTTAGCCAGAACGCGCTGGCGCGCGCCGTACATGTGCCGCCGCGCCGCATCAATGAGATCGTGCTCGGCAAGCGCGCCGTCACCGCCGATACCGATCTGCGGCTGGCGCGTTATTTCGGCATGTCCGAGGGATTTTTCCTCGGTCTACAGGCTGATTTTGACCTGATGGAACGCCGCCGCTCCATCGGCGATGATCTGGTCCGGATCGAACCGCGCGCCGCCTAGCCCGCTTTACTGCGCGCCCGCGAGGCTTCGGCCTGCGCTTGTTTCAGCGCCTTGCGCTCCGCCGCCAGCCTTGCCGCGTCGTCGCCGAGATGGGACAGGCCGCGCGCCTTGGCCAGCTCGATCTGCTTTTTCCGTTCGGCGGCTGCCGCATGCTTGTCGGCCTCGCCGACGCAATGGGGGCAGCTGACGCCTTCGACATGGTCGGGGCTGGCCCGATCATCCGGGGTCAACGGGTGGCGGCAGGCGCGGCACAAACTGGCGTCGCCCTCGACCAAGCCATGGCCGACCGAGACGCGCTCGTCGAACACAAAGCACTCCCCGGCAAACCGGCTATCCTGCTCCGGCACCACTTCGAGATATTTGAGGATGCCGCCCTTGAGGTGAAACACCTCCTCAAAGCCCTGGCTCAACAGATAACTCGACGCCTTTTCGCAGCGAATGCCGCCGGTGCAGAACATCGCCACCTTCTTGTCGCGGCCCGGATCGAGATGGGTCGCCACATAATCCTTGAACTCGGTGAAATTCTTCGTGGACGGGTCGAGCGCCCGCTGGAACGTGCCCAGCCCGACCTCATAATCATTGCGGGTATCGACCAGCACCACGTCATTGCGCTCGATCAGCCGGTTCCAGTCCGCGGGCTCGACATAGGTGCCCACCGTCACGGCCGGATTGGCCTCCGGCGCCCGCAGCGTCACGATTTCCGGCTTCAGCCGCACCTTGAGCCGCAGGAACGGCATCGCCTCGGCGGTGGAATATTTCACCTCCGCCCCGGCCAGCCGCCCACCAAACACCGCCCCGTCAAACAGCCAGTCGGCCAGCGCATCGATCGCCGCTATGGTGCCCGCCACGGTGCCGTTAATCCCCTCCGGCGCCAGGATCAGCGTGCCCTTGATCCCCTGCGCAGCGCAGAGCGCGGCCAGCTTTGGCTGGATCGCCTCGGCGTCCGGCAAGGCGGCAAATTTATAGATCGCCATCACCTTGTATGGTTGATTGGCTTGGGGCAGATTACCATTCATATCGCGCGGCCATGGGTTCATCGGCCCGCTCATATCATTGCCCGCGCGCCGGGCCAAATTGAGAAATCGTGGGGAGATCGTCATGACCTATCGGGCCGATACGGCACGCTATGACTCTATGCAATACCGCCGCTCGGGCAATTCCGGGCTCAAGCTGCCGGTCATCAGCCTCGGCCTGTGGCAGAATTTCGGCGGCACCCGCGACTATCCCTCGGCGATGGAAATCCTCGGCTATGCCTTCGATCACGGCATCACCCATTTCGATCTCGCCAATAATTACGGCCCGCCGGCCGGCTCCTCCGAGGAATTATTCGGCCAGGTCATGGCCCGCGATTTCCGCCCCTATCGCGACCAGCTGATCATTTCCACCAAGGCCGGCTACAATATGTGGCCCGGCCCCTACGGCGAATTCGGCAGCCGCAAATATCTGCTGGCGAGCCTTGATCAGTCGCTGAAGCGCCTCGGGCTCGACTATGTCGATATTTTCTATTCGCACCGCTTTGATCCTGAGACCCCGCTCGAGGAAACCATGGGCGCGCTGGCCCATGCGGTGCGCAGCGGCAAGGCGCTCTATGTCGGCATTTCCAGCTACCCGGAAGCCGAAACCCGCGAAGCCCATCGCATCCTCAAGGATATGGGCGTGCCCACCACCATCCATCAGCCCTCCTATTCGATGATCAATCGCTGGATCGAAAACGACCACACCATCGACGCCTGTGGCGAATTGGGCATCGGCATGATCGCCTTCTCGCCGCTGGCGCAGGGCGTGCTCTCGGGCAAGTATAATTCCGGCAACACCTCGGGCACCCGCGGCGAAAATCCCAATGGCTCGCTGCGCGCCAGCCATATCGAGCCCCGCGTGCTCGCTTCCGTCGACAGATTGGGCGACATCGCCCGCTCGCGCGGCCAGACCATGGTGCAGCTGGCTTTGTCCTGGGCGCTGCGCCGCCCGGAAATGACCTCGGCACTGGTCGGCGTGCGGACCCTCGATCAGCTCAAGGACAATCTCGGCGTGCTGAACAATCTGACGCTCTCGGCCGAAGAAATCGCCGCCATCGACGCCGCCACCAAGGACGGCCAGATGGAACTCCACCCCCGCCCCACCGGCTGGCTGCGCTAAAAGGGGAGCGGCGCTTGCGCCAGGTCTCTTCGCAAGGCCGGTGGGTGGCTCACCCCCACCCTTGATCCCTCCCCACAAGGGGGAGGGAGACGATGAACACCGGCCTCGCAACCTGCGCCTCCCTCCCCTTGATGGGGAGGGATTGAGGGTGGGGTGGGCCAAACACGCCGATGCTGCCGTTCAGGCTGAACAACACCCCTACCGGTGCAAAAACCGCTCCATTCCGAACGGCTTGATATTGATCGCCGTCTCTTCCCCGGTCATCGCCTGCGCCAGCAATTCGCCGGTGGCCGGCCCGAGGGTGAAACCGTGATGGGCGTGGCCGATGCCGACATAGAGCCCGTCGTGGCGGGGCGCCTTGCCGATGATCGGCATCATGTCGGGCGTGCAGGGTCGCGCGCCCTTCCACGGCTGGGCATCCAGCCTTGGCCCGAGATCGAGCAGTTCGCGCGCTGCCCGCTCGGCCTTGTCGAGCTGAACCGGAGTGGGCGCCGCGTCGCGCATGGCAAATTCGGCCCCGGTGGTCAGGCGAATGCCCCGCGCCATCGGCGCCAGCGCATAGCCCACTTCGGGGTCGAGCACGAGCTGGTTCAGGCTGGCCCCATGCTCGCTGTCATAATGCATGTGATAGCCGCGCTTGACGAAGAGCGGCAGTCGATAGCCGAGCTTGTCGAGTACGTCCGGCGCCCACGGCCCCAGCGCGATCACCGCCTGCTTGCCGCTATGGCGCACCCCGTCCACAATGGCTGTCCAGCCATTGGCGTCCTGCTCCAGCCCGCTGGCGGTGCCGGAAACGAACTTGCCGCCCAGCCGCTGGAACAGCTTGAAATATTCGGTGACCAGCGCGCCGGGATCGCGCACGGTCCATGGGTCGGTCCAGTGGATCGCCCCGGCCAGCCCGCCCTTGAGCGCCGGCTCCATCTGCTTGAGTTCGGGCCATTCCACCACGCGGTGCGAAATGCCGAACTGGTCATGATCCTCGCGCGCCTTTTCGGCCTCGCGGCGCAGCCCCTTGTCGCTGCGGAAGGCCAGCAGCCATCCGCTCTTGCTCACCAGCGCCTCGGCCGCCGGCCCGGCATCTTTCATCAGATCGGCATGGGTGATGATCGAACGGCCGATCAGCGGCGCATAGCTCTGCACCACCTTGCGATAGGATTCCGGCGATGAGGCCCACCAATAGCGCAGCAGCGCCGGCGCCAGTCGCGGCAGCGCCAGCGGCTCATAGCGCGCGGCCGTGCTCAAATGCAGCCCTACCTGCAGCAGCATCGCCAGATCGCGCGGAAACGCGTGCGGCCGCACGCCTTCGCGCTGGATGATGCCGGCATTGCCGAAGCTGGTTTCCTGCCCCGGCGCGCCCCGGTCGATCAGCGTCACGCTGCGCCCGCGCCGCAACAGGTAAATCCCGGTGGCCACGCCGACAATGCCGGCCCCCAGAACAATCACATCATCAGCCATCTATGTCCGCCCCCACTGCAGTCTTGCTCACTCTATCGGCACATTCTAGCAGAGCGTAGCCGGTAGTTTTGCCTCTCTAAACGCAGCATTGCCGCTGTTCACGCGTGAATATCCCGAAAAACTCAACAAAGACGCAAAATCATCCCGCATCCGGCATGTGCCGTATCTGGCCGAGATAGCCATGCACGCTGGCCGGCACCTCATGCTCCAGCCAGGCGCGGAACGCTCGCACCTTGCGGCTCTCGCGCCGCCCCTTGCCGGTCACCAGCCAATAGCCCTGCGGTCCTTCCACCGAATGCTCGAACGGCCGCACCAGCCGCCCGTCGCTCACCGCGTCGGCGCTCATCATGTCGGCGGCCATCAGCACGCCCTGTTCGGCAATCGCCGCATCAAAAGCCAGCGAGGCATCCGAATAGAGTGGCCCGGTCAGCCGGATGGTCGGGTCCAGTCCCAATTCGCTGCGCCAGGCATCCCAGCTCAGCATCGTCGTCTGATCCTGGATCACCGGCACATTGGCCAGATCGGCCGGGTGCTTAAGCTGCTTGGCGACCACCGGTGCACAGACCGGCTGATAGGCCCGCCCGCCCACCAGTTCGGCATTCACCCCCGGCCATTGCCCATGCCCGAAGCGCACGCCGCAATCGACGTCGGGCCGGCTCAAATCCAGCATCGACGAGGTCACGTTGAGCCGCACCTCGATATCGGGGTTGAGCGCGGTGAATTTGGTGATGCGCCAGATCAGCCAGCGCGAGGCAAACACGCTCCCCACCGTCAGGTTGAGCACGCCTTCGTCGCTCCCCTTGAGCCCGGCCAGCCCATCCTGCAAGGCGGCAAAGCCGGCGGTCAGCTGCGGCAGCGCCGCCTTCAGCACCGGCAGCGGGCGCAGCCCGGCCGGAGTGCGCTCGAACAGCTCCATGCCCAGCCGTTCCTCGGCCCGCCGCAAATGCTGGCTGACCGCGCCGATGGTCACCCCCAATTCCTCGGCCGCCGGGGCCAGCGCACCGCGCCGCGCCACGATTTCGATGGCGCGCAGGGCATTCAGCGGAACGGGAAAAGGATTGGCCATATAGTTTTTCTACAATGGGGCTGCGACCTTGTCCATTGCGCAGCCGGTCCCCAAGGGCCATCTTGGGCAGGTAAACACTATTCCGACCTGAAAGGAGGTCACAAAATGTCTAGCTTCGTCCGGCGCTTCACCCGCCTGTTCACCACGTCTGCCTCCCCCCAGCGCCTCACCCGCGATCCCGATACCATGTCGCTGCGCGACTGGGCCGATCTGCCGGTCCATCACCCTTATTGCGACCGCGCGCCGCGCTGAGGCCATAATCGGGGCTTTGAAGGGGGTGGAAAACCGCCCCATAGGAGCCCCCGATGATCCGCCCTCTCGCCGCGCTCACCATTCTCGCCCTCTCGCTCGGCCCCGTACTGGCCCAGCCGGTCGCCCCCGCCGCTCCAGCCGCCACCCCCGATGTCGTCATCGACCCGGCCGCCAAGCTCAATACCTCGCCCAAGCAAGCCAATATGCTGACCGGCTTTTACGCCACCCAGGCGGTGATCGAGCTCTGCGCCATTGCGCTTGAGCCCAATATCGTCACCGGCATGGCGGTTGACCGCAGCCGCCTCGAAACCGCCCTTGGTCTGGACGTTGCCAGCGCCGGCGCCGCCTATGCCCAGGTCAAGGCCGATGTCGAAAAGACCACCCCCGACTGCACCGACGGCAGCCCCGACCGCCTCGGCGTCGACGCCGTCACCGCCATCTACGCCGCCCTGCCACCCCCCGCCGCTGCGCCCGTGCCAGCCGCTGCCGTCCCGGTCGAACCCGCAGCAATTCCCGTTCCTGAAGCTGCGCCTGTTGCCCCGGCCGTCCCGGCTCAATAACCGATCTCTCCCACCCACCGCGCTGTACCTCCCCCTTGAAGGGGGAGGCTAGGAGGGGGTGACGAGAGCCCCGATATCGGGCCAAACCACCCCCACCCTTGATCCCTCCCCGCAAGGGGGAGGGTGTCGACTGCAAAAATCCTGCACAGAGCTATCAGTCTGCCGCCCTCCCCCTTGCGGGGAGGGAAGCGAGATAGGACTTAGCCCTTGCTAAGTCCGTGATCGAGCAGGAAGGGGGGCTCTCCGCGAGTCCCTCACTCACAAATCCGCGCCTCACAGCTCGCCCCATGGCACCCGAGATCGAGGTGCAGATGGTCGGCATGCTCAGCATTGGCTTCCGGCCCCAGCGTGGTGGTAAAGCCGGCACAGCCCGCATCATGCGCCAGCCGCAATAGCCGCCCCTCGGGCTGCGCCGCCGGCAACCAGTTCGCCGTCACATCGATGCTGCGCCCATCCGCCAGGGTAAATCCGGTCACATCCACCGCATTGGCAAAGCCATGCTCGGAGACAAAGCCCGCCGCCGCATTATTGCGCTTGCGGCACATATAGCTGGTGCCGGTATTCACCGCAGCCAGCGCGCTGCCCAGCATCGCCTCGGCATAGCCATCCACGGTCTCGATCCAGCGAGGCAGGGCGCTGGCCATCTGGCAATTGGTGGTGATCGGCGCACTGAGCGGCACCATCCGCCCCCGGCTCAACACCCCCGTCACCACCAGCGGCGACTGTTCCCCGCACGCCTCCTCGCTCAATGGCGGCGCCATCTCCGCCTCCACCAGCCCTAATAACACCGCCGGACACGCCACCTGATAGATCCGCGCCGGCTCCGCCGCCTGCGCAGCCTCCGGTTCGGCCTCCGGCTCCGGCTTCTGTTCCGGTTCCACCAGCGGCGGCGTCACCTGCGGCGCCTCCGGCAGGCTGGGCGGACGCGGCCGAGGCACGGGCGGTGGCGTGGCCACTGTCGGCGCAACCACCTTCGGCGCCGGCCGCGATGGTGCCGACGGCGCCGGCTTGGGCGCGGTCAGCGTCTCGACAAAATCATTGAGCGGTCCGAGAAAATCCTGGGCCAGCACCGGCGCGGTGAGCAGCAGCGGGGCCAGGGCGATGAGCTTGAATGGGATAATCATTCCCCTCCAACGTGCGAGCCATGCAAAAGCTGCCGACTGCCTTGTGTTTAACCCTCACTAAACCATCTTTGCGGCTTCGCGCAGTTCTGCTATCAGCGCGGGCATGACAACGCCGCTTTCCCACATCCGCAATTTTTCCATCGTCGCCCATATCGACCATGGCAAGTCCACGCTCGCCGATCGTCTGATCCAGACGACAGGGGGGCTCGACCTGCGCGAGATGAAAGAGCAGGTGCTCGACAATATGGATATCGAGCGCGAGCGCGGTATCACCATCAAGGCCCAGACCGTTCGGCTGTCCTACACGGCGCAGAATGGCGAGACCTATATTCTCAACCTGATCGACACCCCCGGCCACGTCGACTTCGCCTATGAAGTCAGCCGTTCCATGGCCGCCGTGGAAGGTTCGCTGCTCGTTGTCGACGCCTCCCAGGGTGTCGAAGCGCAGACCCTCGCCAATGTCTATCACGCGCTCGATGCCGGCCACGAAATCGTGCCGGTGCTCAACAAGGTCGATCTGCCCGCCGCCGACATTCCGCGCGTCAAGCAGCAGATCGAGGACGTTATCGGCCTCGACGCGTCCGAAGCGCTGGAAATCTCGGCCAAGTCGGGCATCGGCATCGACACCGTGCTCGAAGCCATCGTGCATCGCCTGCCCGCCCCCAAGGGCGACATCAATCTGCCGCTCAAGGCTCTGCTGGTCGATAGCTGGTACGACACCTATCTCGGCGTTGTCGTCTTGGTACGCATCATCGATGGCGTGATGAAAAAGGGCCAGAAGATCCGCATGATGGCCTCGAACGCCGTCTATGAACTCGACCGCGTCGGCGTCAACACGCCCAAGCTGGTCGAGGTCAAGGAACTGGGCCCCGGCGAATTGGGCGTCTTCACCGCCGGCATCAAGGAAGTGGCCGATACCAATGTCGGCGATACCATCACCGACGACCGCAAGCCAACGAGTGAGCCCCTGCCGGGCTTCCGCCCGGCACAACCAGTCGTGTTCTGTGGCTTGTTCCCGGTCGATGCCTCCGAATTCGAAGAGCTGCGCGCTGCCATGGGCAAGCTGCGCCTCAACGACGCCAGCTTCTCCTATGAAATGGAAACCAGCGCCGCGCTCGGCTTCGGCTTCCGCTGCGGTTTCCTGGGCCTGCTGCATCTCGAAATCATTCAGGAACGGCTCTCCCGCGAGTTCAATCTCGACCTGATCGCGACGGCCCCTTCGGTGGTTTACGAAATCGCCATGACCAATGGCGACACCGTCATGCTGCACAATCCGGCCGATCTGCCGGACGTGATGAAGATCGAGGAAATCCGCGAGCCCTGGATCAAGGCGACCATTCTCACCCCCGACGAATATCTCGGCTCGATCCTCAAGCTCTGCCAGGACCGTCGCGGCATCCAGCGCAATCTGAGCTATGTCGGCACCCGCGCTCTGGTGGAATATGATCTGCCGCTCAACGAAGTGGTGTTCGATTTCTACGATCGCTTGAAGTCGATTTCCAAGGGCTATGCCAGCTTTGACTATGTGCTGGCCGATTATCGCCCCGGCGATCTGGTCAAGCTGACCGTGCTGGTCAATGCCGAGCATGTCGACGCGCTGTCGATGCTGGTGCACCGCAGCGTGGCCGAAACCCGCGGCCGCATCATGTGCGAAAAGCTCAAGGATCTGATCCCGCCGCATCTGTTCGTGATCCCGATCCAGGCCGCCATTGGCGGCAAGATCATCGCCCGCGAAACCGTCCGCGCCATGCGCAAGGACGTGACGGCGAAGTGCTATGGCGGCGACGCCACCCGTAAGCGCAAGCTGCTGGAAAAGCAGAAAAAGGGCAAAGCCAAAATGCGCCAATACGGCAATGTCGACATCCCGCAGGAAGCGTTTATCAAGGCGCTCAAGATGGGCGACGAGTAGGGGCGCTTGCCGAAAGCTTTCATGCTGGTTTCCCTAAGGCGGATCAGTCCCGGTTTCGTCCCCCCCCCCCCCCAAACGCTGTTCTCGCTCCTCGGCAGAATAACCCACGAGCGGGCCGAGTGGGGGGCGGGACTTCGTCAATGCAGCACGGTTTCCCCATCGGTGATAGGCTCGTCCATCGGCTCCGGCAGAGCTTTTGGCTTGTCATCTTTTAGTATCGGCTCACCAAAGATATCTAAAAAGGCATTGGCAAAGTCAGTTTCTCTTCTGATGCCTCTGAATACTGGCCATTCCCTGTAATGCTCTGCAAGAATTGGCCCGGTGGTCCCGCCTGCGCGAAGCAATCGGCATAGCTCGTTGAGGTCTTCTCGTACTGCAGCGACGCAAATTTGAAAATCTGGTCCTGTGGCTGACCAATCCTCCTTACCGAGAATCATTTTTGCGCGTTCTTTGTTTCCACCCAGACGAACGGCATTTGCAAGATTTACGACCATCATTCGGCGTGCTTGGTCAGTAGAGTGCTTCTTGAAGTGAAATGCGCCGAGGTCCAGAAGTTTCTCGGCGAGAAAGTATTCGCGATCTCTGATGAGGTTGAGTCCCGTTTCATTAAGAGCGCTGTCCGCTTTCACGCGCTCACCCTCCTTAAATTTTCTCCACAAAACATGCCCGAGCTTTAGCCCTATCTCCCCCGATAATTTGCACGGCGCGCTTAAAGTATGCCGCGTCAGTTTCAAGTTTATCACCAAGTTTTGCTGAGCATTTGTGGCTGTGTGCGGCGCAGTTATTCAAATACTGTTGAGAAACGTACCCGCCTGTATGGGTTAGCAAGTTGCGTCGCTCGCAAAGCTCAACAAAATCAGGCCAAATATCGAGACCATTTTTTAACGTCATGCCAAATTTGTTTTCCATCCAGCTAAATTGCTCGTGATGGCTATTCCTGAGGACGGATTCTACCTCCTTATCGATCAGGCTGTATTTTGCTTCCTCAAGTGATGCAAAAGAAAGTAAATCTGAGTATTTAATTTCTCTTTCCGAGGTCAATATCATTTCCTCGTGGGTTGAAAATACTACCCTCAGTATCTTGGCCAAATATGCGTCATATACACTAATCAGACCTATTGTGGCGATCTCCGGAAGGTGCTCTGCGCCTTTCACTGCCGCAGTCGCATTTTCATGTTTTTGAATCAGTTTTCCAATGTAGCCGCTGGGGACCTCAAATACACCGTATTAGTCATTGCTGATTTCTTCGATCTCTTGGCCCCGTTCCAGCACAAAGCGACCAATTTCGGATGATGCAATCATTCCAGATACCATGGGGGATACCTCAATAGTAAATGGTATCATGTTGCGGTATGTGCTCATGATGGAAAGAAACGACGAGAGGGCGTCAGGGAAAGTTAACTGATCAACTTTCTGATCCGCCGATTTTGTTTCTGTCGCAATGTTTTCTGGCGCAAGCATTTCGGCCATCGCTTCGGGGTTTGGCCGCTCAAAGGCGATGGAATGACCTACAAACCTCCCCTCTTTCTTCCGAAAGACGACATATATTGGGTCATTATTTGCCATTTCTTACTCCCTCGTTTGAGGGTGAGATGAGCGTAGCCGCAGGGAGAAGGCAAGGGGCAGACCCCAATAGGCACAAGTTCTGATGGCTTGCCCTCACTCACACACAAACCTTATCCCCGCCCCCTCCACCCAGCCTTACCCTCTCCTCTCCGGCACCCTGCCGCAGGAGACCCCCAAAAATGCCCCGCCGCAAACGCACCCTCCCGCCCGTCACCCACGCCCTTGCCGCGCGGCATGAGGCTTTGTGGCTAAAGCTCACGGCTCTGCAAACCCAGATCGCCCCGGTGGCGACGCGGCGGCCGCAGGGGGTGGTGTCGGCGCATACCGGCATGGTGGCGGAGGCGTTGTTGCGCGAGGCGTTGCCGTTTCTGGTGGTGGGGTATCCGTTGCCGGTGGCGGCGCCCGATTATGGTGGACTGGCCACGCAATTGGGGCAGGCGCTGGCCGAACTGGCGGCGTGGGAGGCGGCCAATATGGTATGGCGCGGCGATCTCAATGCCTTTGTCTGGACGGTGAGCGGCGACACGTCGCTGCCGGTGGCGCGCTTGCGGCCCAAGCTGGCGCCGCCGGTGCCGGCGCATCAGAACGCAGCCTATGCCGCCCGCCTGCGCGATCTGCGCGACCAGCTGGCCAAGCAGCTTGAGCAGTATAAGCGGCGGTGAGGCATGGTCTGGCGGGTTCGTTGCGAACCCAGTCACCCCCTTCCCATCCTCCCCCATGATGGGGGCGGTGTCAGATCGAGTGTGAGGCCGTATCGCGCCCGCGAGTGGAGCGATACCTCCCCCTTGATGGGGGAGGCTAGGAGGGGGTGGAGCCACAAACCCATGCGTCACGGCTTGCCCAAACCAGAAGGGCAATGACGGCCGAGCGATGCGGGCCGCTCCCCACCGTCATCACCGGGCCCGTCCCGGTGATCCACCTTCCCAGCTACAATGAGGCACCTGCTCCCCCCCCATTCTCGGTGTCACCCCGGCCTTGAGCCGGGGTCCATCTCGAGATCGTGCCACAGCCGCAAGGTGGTCGGCCCACCCATCTCAGGATGGGTCCCGGCTCAAGGCCGGGATGACATTGCGTTTGTGGCGAGCCCGGCCCCCCACTTATCCATCTTATCCCCGCCCCCAAATCCTGGCGCATACTGCTCCCATCTTTCCGGGATACGGGCGGCGCTGCAGCGACCGGTGTCCGGCAAGACGGTCGGGAGGGGGGAGGTCGCGCTCCGCCCTGGGCTGTGCGGATGGGGCATTCGGGCATGGGGCTACGGTTCCATGCTGGGGCTTGCGGTCTGCCTTCCGAGAAAAACCCGACGCCCCGAGGCGACGATCACCTCACTCTTTACTACCCATCGAGGCGATCGCCGCCTCGGGGCTCCGCTCGTTCACCTATCCCCGGAGGCGTCGGCGCCGTCCGGCGCTGGCGCATGCGCGGCGCGCGGGGCTTGGCTGCCCCCGGACTTGCTTGTTCGCCGGGGCGCTTGCTGCTAGGGTCATCCACGTTTTCAGCCTTGCACGGCTTGCCTTTGGGCGAACCCCACATCTTTGCGAACGTCGCCAGCCTCTGCCCGCGTGTTGCGGCGGGGGAATTGCTCGTTCGCTGTTCGGCGCGGGCTTCGAAGGAAAACGTCTCATGGCCATCAACGGCACGGTTAAATTCTTCAATTCCACCAAAGGCTTCGGCTTCATCCAGCCGGATGACGGCAGCGCCGACACCTTCGTGCATATCTCGGCTGTCGAGCGCGCCGGCCTTTCCGGCCTTGCCGATGGGCAGAAGGTCAGCTTCGAAGTCGAAAAGGGCCGCGACGGCCGCGCCAGCGCCACCAATCTGGCCGTGCTCTAGTCTCAGCTAAATTCCGCCGGTCGGCGCTCCTGCTGGGCGCCGGCCGGCTCCTTTTCGGGAGCGTGACATGCATAAATACAAAGTCGGCCAGACCCTGGATCTCCTGCCCAATCGCGGCAGCAGCACCCGCCGCGCCGGCGAATGCAAGATCGTGGCGCTGCTGCCCTATGAGGGGCATGGCGTGCAATACAAGGTGCAGGCCAAGGCCGAGACCCATTTGCGCATCGTCAGCGAAAATGATCTGCAGCCCCTGCGCAGCGAAGCGGGCCATGCCGAACCCGTTCAGGGGGCATAAATTTCCCCTTCCAATTCGCGCAACTCCGGCTAGTCTTTCCTCCAGCGGCCTGGGGCTGCATGTTTGAGGGAGGCCAGCGTCATGGCGCATAAATTCAACGTCACCGCCGCAGCGAATGATCAGTTCAAGTTTGATTTCTCGTATAATTCCGAGAAAATCTTCTGGTCGGAAAACTACAAGGCCAAGGCCAGCGCCAAATCGGCCATCGAGTCGCTGAAGAAAAATGCGCCCGATGCGGCGACGGTCGATCTGTCCAAGGACGAGACCGGTTCGGGCTATCGCTTCGAAATCGTCGCCTCCAAGGATGGCCAGCATTTCGTGCGCTTCGTCGCCTCCAATGGCGAAACCATGGCGCGCACCGAAACCTACAAGGCCAAGGCCAGCGCCGTGAACGCCATTGAATCGCTGAAGAAGAACGGCCCGGGCGCCGCCATCGCCGACGAGGCATAAAACCCCATTCCAAGGGTGGTTGCTCTAGTCTAGCCTCCCGGTCAAACATTGCTCGGGAGACGGATTTCATGTTTGCACGCACCGGTATTCTTGCCGCCGCCGCCACGGTTCTGGCGCTCACGCTGCCCGCCGCGCAGGCGCAGGACGCGCTGCCCGATCTGGCTGGCCGCAGCATCGTCGCGGTCACCGAAAACGCCTATGTCCCGCTCAATTTCAGCGATCTGGCGACCGGCGAGGGCATCGGGCTCGAATATGATCTGTTCAACGAGATCGCCAAGCGCCTCAATGCCAAGGTCGATTGGCAGCTGGCCAGCTGGGACGTGATGATCCAGGCGGTGCGCGACGGCCAGTTCGATGTCGGCATGGACGGCATCACCATCAATGATGAGCGCAAAAGCCAGATCGATTTTTCCGACAGCTATCTCACCAGCCAGCAGTTGATGCTGGTGCGCGCCGATGAATCCCGCTTCGCCGACGCGGCGACCTTCGGCGCCAATGCCGAATTCCTGGTTGGAGCCCAGGCCGGAACCACCAATTTTTACGTCGCCGTCTATGACGTGCTCGATGGCGACGAAGCCAATCCGCGCATCAAGCTGTTCGAAACCTTTGGCACCTCGGTGCAGGCGCTGCAATCGGGCGATGTCGATACCGTGCTGATGGATCAAACCTCGGCCAATGGCTATATCGGTGCCAATCCGGGCGCCTTCAAGATTGTCGGTGAACCGCTGGGCACCGAGGATTTCGGCTTCATCCTCACCCCTGGCTCCGACCTCGCCGCCCCGATCAACGCCGCCCTCGCCCAGATCAAGGCCGACGGCACCATGGCGGCGATCGAACAGAAATGGTTCTTCGACTATAACTCGGCCCAGTAAGCGCTAACGCCGCTCACCTCTCCCTTTGGGGGGAGGTCGGCGCGCAGCGCCGGGTGAGGGGCCTTTGGCCACTCCACTTCAGGGAATGGCCCCACCCCACCTTATCCCCCTGCCGGGAGAGCAGGCGCATACTCGGCGCCCTAGCCTTCGGTCCGCATTGCGAGCTTTATGACCTATCTCCCCCGCAAACCGTCCGTCCTGTCCCGCACGCCGTGGTGGCTGCTGGCCATCGGCCTGTTGTTTGTGGTCGGGCTCTGGGCCATCACCGACGATGCCGGCTATGCGCAGATTTTCCGGGCGCTGTCGGGTGGCGTGGTCACCACCATCTGGGTGACGCTGGTCGCATTTTTCGCCGCCACGCTGATTGGCCTGCTCATCGCCCTGGCCCGCACCTCGCAAAACCGCGTGCTGCGCGAGCTGGCCACTTTCTACGTGGAAATCATCCGCGGCATTCCGGTGCTGGTGTTTCTGTTCTATGTCGCCTTTGTCGGCGCGCCCGGGCTGATCGCCGGGGTCAACTGGCTGTTGCAGCCCTTCGATGCCGTGGTCACCATCCGCCAGTTCGATTTCGTCTGGCGCGCCATTCTGGCGCTCACCGTGTGCTATTCGGCCTTTATCGCCGAGATTTTCCGCGCCGGCATCGAGTCCGTGGATCGCGGCCAGATCGAAGCAGCCCGCGCGCTCGGGTTCTCCCGCTGGAAGTGCTTCCGCCTGGTGATTTTCCCGCAGGCGCTGCGCACCATCCTGCCGCCGTTGGCCAATGATTTCGTGTCGATGATCAAGGATTCCGCTTTGGTTTCGGCGCTCGGCGTGCAGGACATCACCCAGCTCGGCAAAGTCTATTCCTCGGGCAGCTTCCTGTTTTTTGAAACCTATAATGTGGTGGCCTTCCTCTATCTCACCATGACCATTTCACTGTCGCTGCTGGTGCGCCTGCTGGAGCGGCACTTGCGCCAACAGCGTTATTAGCCGTCTCCACTTGCGTGGCGTGGCAAACTCCCCATCTACTGGCCGACCTATAGGAGCCCGCCGATGAACCGCTTCGCCGCCCTCGCCATGACCGCCCTGGTCGCCGTCACCCTTGCCGCCTGCGGCGACAGCCGCTCGGTCGGTTCGGTCGGCGTCGACTGGACCGGCAATGATATCGCCATCGATGCGGTGGCCGATCCGGAAGTCGATGGCGTCGTCTGCCATCTGGCCTATTTCAACCGCTCCTTCATCGATCGCCTGCAGCAGGGCAACTGGTTCGAGGACCCGTCCTATTCGGCGCTGGATTGCTCGGTCACCGGCCCGCTGACCATTGGCGATATTGCTACCCGCGCCGGCGGCGAGGAGATATTCAAGGAAGGCCGGTCGCTGATCTGGAAATCGCTGCGCGTCACCCGGGTTTACGACGCGGCCAATAATGCGCTGATCTATCTGGCCCATTCCCGCGAAGTGCAGCAGGGCAGCGGCAAGATGAGCCTGTCGGTCATTCCGCTTGCCACCGAACAGGTCACCGGGACCAAGGGCGCACCGGTCCGGCCGCAGAACTAGGTCCAATCGGGGCGAGCGGCGACCCGCAATTGCCGCTCGGAAACCCCGCCATCCTGCCTTATACCGTGCTCGTGGAATGGCTTGGCGCACACCTTGCCCAAAACATAAAACCATTCTAATCCCGCCGGCTTCAAATGGCTGGCTGAAGTACGATATTCTAGCCGCAGCGTTTTTTGGGGCCGGTTGCGCCCCGCGAGAGAAGTTGAAACCATGTCCCTCCTGATTGGCGATAACGCCCCCGATTTCACCCTCGACTCCACCGAAGGTCCGATCCATTTTCACGACTATATCGATGGGTCGTGGGCGGTGCTGTTTAGCCATCCCAAGAACTTCACCCCGGTCTGCACCACCGAGCTGGGCTACACCGCCAAGCTGAAGCCCGAATTCGAGAAGCGCGGCGTCAAGGTGCTGGGCCTGTCGGTCGATCCGATCGAAGAGCACAAGGTGTGGGCCAAGGACATTGCGGAAACCCAGGGCACGGCGCTGAATTTCCCGCTGCTGGCCGATCCCAAGGGCGAAGTCGCCCGCCAGTACGACATGATCCATCCCAATGCCGACAATACGCTGACCGTGCGGTCGGTCTTCGTTATCGGCCCGGACAAGAAGGTGAAGCTCAAGATCGAATATCCGGCCTCCACCGGCCGCAATTTCGATGAGGTGATCCGCGTCATCGACAGCCTGCAGCTCACGGCCAAGCATCAGGTCGCCACCCCGGTCAACTGGAAGAATGGCGAGGACGTCATCATCGTCCCCTCCGTCTCCAACGAAGCCGCCAAGGTGAAATATCCTGATGGCTGGAAGGAACTGAAGCCCTATCTGCGCATTGTGCCCCAGCCTTTGGGCTAGACGAGCGTCCCTGATTTTCTCCCTGACAACTGGGCGGTGGTTCATCCCACCGCCCTTTTTCGTGCCGCTCGACTGCACCGGCTTTAAGAGCGCTTAACCCGCAATTGCTAAGGCTCTGCCGGACGGGAGTGGGGGCAGCGCATGAGTTGGGTGACAAATAAGTGGGTTCAGCTCGCTTTGACCTGGGCGGTCATTGCCACCGCGCTCGGCCTGTCGGCCATGGTCACCGGCGCCCTCTTGAGCGTCTCTGGTGACGACGCGATGCGCCTCGTCCAGGCTGTGGATCTGTTCAACGGCCAAGCGTGGACCGACACGCTGCAATATCGCGACAACACCCCATTCGGCGCGCCGATGCACTGGTCGCGGCTGATCGATGCGCCGCTGGCGCTGCTCATGGCCGTTTTTACGCCATTCGCCCATGACGCCGCCCCCTATTGGGCAGCCTTTGTCTGGCCGCTGCTGCTGCTGCTGGTGGTGGTGGCGCTGCTCGCCGAATTGACCGAACGCTTGGCCGGCCCGGCGGCCCGACTGCCGGCGCTGGCGCTGCTGGCCATGGCCATCGCCGTCTATACTGAATTCATCCCCGGCCGGGTGGATCATCACAATGTCCAGATCGCGCTGACTCTGGCGCTGATCCTGGCCAGCATATTGGGGCGTCAGAGTGTCGGCTGGGCCGTGGCCGCGGGCATTATCGCTGCGACTGGCATTGCCATCGGCACCGAGGTGCTGCCCTCGGTCATCGCCGCTTTGGTCTGTTTTGCGCTTTATTGGCTGGTTGAGCCGCGCGGCGGGCAACGGCAGGTTCTGGCCTTCGCCGCCAGTTTCCCGGCGGCGCTGCTGCTGCATCTGCTGGCGGCCAGCCCGATGACCAGCTGGCTCTCAGGCGCCTGCGATGCGCTCTCTATCACCTATGTCGTCGCTGGCATCGGCTACGGCGTGGCCATGCTTGTCGCCGTGCTGGCGACTCCGTTGTTGCGTCATCCGGGCACCCGGCTGCTGGCGCTGGCGCTGCTGGCGGGGCTCGCCATGGCGGTGGTGCTCTGGCTGTTTCCAGAGTGCCGCAATGGCCCTTACGGCAATCTCGATGCCGGCCTGGCCGCCATCCTGATGCCCGAAATCGGCGAGGCGATGCCGGTCTGGGTCTGGCTCACGCAGGTGTTGTTGCAACAACGGGCTTTGCTCATTCTGCCGGTGCTTGGGATGGCGGCAGCGCTGCTGGTGCCGGCGCTGGTTCCGCCCGAACAGCGCTGGCGCTGGCTGGTGTTGGCGTTGTTCTGCCTCGCCCTGTTTGCCGTGTTCTGCCTGCAGGTGCGCGGCTTCCGCCTGCTCAGCGTGGCCATTTTGCCGGCGCCGGCCTGGCTGGTGGCGCAGGTCTGGGCTTGGTTCCGCCGTCGCCAGACACTGGCCGCCGCCGCCGGGGCGGCGATGACGGTTCTGGCTTTCATGGGCGCAGCGCACTGGACGCTCTTCACCTACGTTTCCGCGCTGCTGGCGCCGGGGGACACCAGTTCCTCCTCGCCTAGCTTGCAGGCTTGCCTCGAACGGAGTGCCTATGAGCCGCTGGCCGCCCTGCCGCCCAGTCGGCTGATGAGCTTCCTGCTGATCGGGCCGCAATTGCTGCTTGAAACGCCCCATTCCATCGTCTCGGCAGGCTATCACCGCAATGAAGCCGGGCTTGCCGATCTGATCCGGTTCTACTCCGGCAGCGAGGCCGAGGCCCGGGCGGTCGCCACCGAGCGGCAGCTGGATTATCTGGTGTTCTGTCGCGGCCTGCCGGCCAATCAGGCACTGACCGGCCTGCCCGATTTTGCCGGACTTTCCTGGCCCTGGCTGGCTCCGATCAGCCCGCCGGAGGCGGCGCTGCAAATCTATGCCGTCAATCTGCCGCTGAACTGAAAGGGCGGTGGTTCATCCCGCCGCCCTTTTCGCGTCGCTCAGAGCGGCGTCTTGACCTTGGGCTCGCGCGCCCAGTTGCGGTCGGACACCTTGGCAACCAGTGCTCCGGCATCGAGCCCGAACACCCAGTCATCGGCGCCGACCCCGGCCTTGTCGAGCAGCGGCTTGGCCTCATCGCCATGGGCAATGGCCTTGAGATTGGCAAAGGCATCCGAGCAGAAATCCAGCGCCGCCTTTTCGGTCAGCAGCGGCTTGATGCCATCCGGCGAGCCGATGATCGCCACCGCGTCGAACAGCACCGATGGCGCGCCATCGAGCTTTTCGTCGGCCTTGAGATGGCTGCCATCCTTGAGCGTCACCCCACCCACCTTGGGCGCGATGATCTTGACGGTGACGCCCTTGCCCTTGGCGGCATTCTGCAGGGCCTTCACCGCCCCGCCATCGGCGCCGTCGGTGACCAGCAGTCCAATGCTCCGCCCCGCCACTGGCGCCTTGTGCTTGAGGATCGACAGCGCGTCGGAGGTCTTCATGTCGACCGGCTCGCGCGCCGGGGCGATCTTGTCAGGCAGGGCAATGCCGAGCCCCTTGGCGATACGGGCGGCCATGTCCTCATCGATATTGCGCATCTGCCCGACGACGCGGGCCCGCACCTGCTCCAGCTGCACCTTGGACAGCTCGAACACCGTGGCGGCGATGATATGGCCCTGTTCTGTCTTGTTCTGCGAGCGATAAAACAGGCGCGGCTGGCTGAAGTGATCGGCAAACGTCTCCGACCTGATGCGCAGCTTCTCGGTGGCCGGCTCATCCATTTTGGCCAGGGTCTGAAACCCTTGGGTGCTGGCGCGCGGCCCGCCATCCTCGCCGGCGTGGGCCAGCGAATTGGGCTCATAGGTCGCCCGCCCGGTCGGCACCTGGGTCTGCATCATGCCGTCGCGCTGGAAATTATGCATCGGGCATTTCGGCGCGTTGATCGGGATCTGGTGAAAATTGGTCGTGCCCAGCCGCGATTTTTGCGTGTCGAGATAGCTGAACAGCCGTCCCTGCAGCAGCGGATCATTGGTGAAGTCGATGCCCGGCACGATATTGGTTGGCAGGAACGCCACCTGCTCGGTTTCGGCAAAGAAATTGTCCGGGTAACGATCCAGCACCATCCGCCCGATGATCTGCACCGGGATTTCCTCTTCGGGCACCAGCTTGGTGGCGTCGAGCACATCATAGGGTTGCTTGGCCGCCCAAGCCTCGTCGAACACCTGAATGCCCAGTTCCCATTCGGGATAGTCGCCCGCCTGGATCGCCTCATACATATCGCGCCGGTGATAATCGGGATCAGCGCCGGAGATTTTCACCGCCTCGTCCCAGGTGGTCGACTGCACCCCCTGCTTGGGCTTCCAGTGAAACTTGACCAGGCTGTGTTCGCCCTTGGCATTGACCAGCTGATAGGTGTGAACGCCAAAGCCCTGCATCATGCGCAGCGAACGCGGCAGGGCCCGGTCCGACATCAGCCACATCACCGTATGCATGCTCTCGGGCATCAGCGAGACAAAATCCCAGAACGTGTCATGCGCCGACGCCGCCTGCGGAAAGCCGCGATCCGCCTCGGGTTTGACTGCATGGATCAGGTCGGGAAACTTGATGGCGTCCTGGATGAAGAACACCGGCATATTATTGCCGACCAGGTCCCAATTGCCCTCATCGGTATAGAATTTCACCGCAAAGCCACGCACATCGCGCGGCGTGTCCTTGGAGCCCTTCGAGCCGGCCACTGTCGAAAGCCGGGTGAATAGCGGCACGCGGGCGCCCTTCTTCTGGAACAGGCTGGCCCGCGTCAGCTCGGGGATCGGCTTGGTGCATTCGAAAAACCCATGCGCCCCCGTGGCCCGCGCATGCACGATGCGCTCCGGAATCCGCTCATGGTCGAAATGGAAAATCTTTTCGCGCAGCACGAAATCTTCGAGCAGCGCCGGGCCGCGCATACCGGCCTTCAGCGTGTTCTGATTGTCCGAAACCGGCACGCCGTGATTGGTGGTCAAAACCGGCCCGGTGTCGCGCTGCTGCGTCTCCCCGCCCGTGCCGCGCGCCATGCTGGTCGTCGGCGCGTCCGGCGACTGTCTATCCTTGCTCATTGCTGCTGTTCTCCACAGCGACGCCCGATAGCGCCGCTGTGAAGCTAAACCCGGCTGAGCCGGACAGGTTCCGGCTGGCTAGCCGGCCGCAAAGCTCGAGGACTGGTCCTGCGGCCGCACCAGCCGCGTTGTCTGCCATGCCGCGGCAAACGCCACCGCCGCCATCGCCGCCCCCAGCAGATAGACCGGCACGATGGCGAACTTCACATCCGCCGCCGACACTGCCGTGGCCAGGCCCGCCGAATTGGCGGCCACCCCGGCCAGCGCCGCGCCGATGGCATTGCCCGCCGATTGGGTAGTCGGCATCAGCGCCGAGGTGCGGTCACGCTCGGCATCGCTCGCCGCTTCCATCATCGTCAGGTTCAGGTAGCCATTGCAGGTGCCAAAGCCGCTGCCGATGATCAACTGCCCAACCACCACCACGGCCACCATGTCTAGCTGCAGCCCGGCCAGCACCAGCAGCAGGCCGATGCCGATCAGCGCCGGCCCCAGCTTGATCAGCAGCTTGCGGGTTTCCTTCTGTCGCACATTGGCAACGGTAATCGCCGAAGCGCTCCAGGCCACTGCCAGCACAGCGGCCAGCGCGCCAGCCATGGTGGCGCCATAGCCCCAGATCTGCTGCACCACCAGCACCAGATAGACCGCCGAGCCGGCCCCGGCGACGTTGATCAGCAGTGTCATCCACAGCCCGGTGCCGACCACCGAAACCGGGCGGAACGCGTCCGGCGGCATCAGTCGGTCGCGGCTGCGACCATCCAGCCACACCGCCAGCACCAGCAGCACGCCGGCGCCCACCAGCAGCGCGGCAGCCGGCAGCGGTGCCGCCAGCCCGGCCAGCGCCACCAGCATGATACCGGCGCCGATGCTCAGCAGCCGCAGCCCAGGAAAACTCGTCGCGCGGCTCGGTTCGGCGCTTTTGGCCGGCACCACGAACAGCACCATCACGGCAAAGATCAGCACCAGCGGCACGCTGATCAGGAACGCGGCGCGCCACGACACCAGCTCGGTCAGCAACCCGGCCACGGCCGGCCCGCCAAAGGCGGCAATCGCCCAGATCATCGCCTGAATGCCGAACACTTTGGGCACCAGCCGCGACGGAAACAGCTCGGGGATCAGGGCAAAACAGATGGCCGACACCACGCCTTCGCCCAACCCCTGCAAGGCGCGGCCTACCAGCACCTGCGGCATCGAGCTGGCATTGGCCGCAATCAGCGTCCCCACCAGGAACACGCCCGCCGCGACCAGCAAAGCCGTCTTGGCGCCCAGCCGCTGCTTGAACAAGGCGGCGCCGGCGCCGCCGACAATGGCAAACACCAAAAACAGCGTCAGCGCCCAGGAAATCAGCGCTACGCCGCCCATTTCCAGCACCGCCGTCGGCAGCGAGATCGAGGACAGGAAGGCGTTGAACGCCAGCAGGGCCACCCCGAGCGACAGGATGAGCATCACGCTGGCATAGCGTGGCGTGAAAATTTCGGCCCAGCTGCCGCTGCTAGATGAATTGGACATGAAAAACCTGCGGGTGATGCGTTGAGTGCTGCCGCCCGCGCAGCAGCAACAGGGCCGGTGGGGCCTGCTTTGCAATGCGGACGAAACAGGACGGCAGAAAGGCGCTCCGGATCAGCAGAACGCGAATGACGTTCCTATCGCCAAAAAATTAAAAAAGCAATTGCTTGTTTTATACCGTTGGATCAAGCGGCTCTCTACGCCATCTTAACCCGCCCGGTTCATTCTGTCGCAACCTCCTGCACAGGACCGTTTTTTGACCATTCAGCCTGTTCACCGCCAAGGTCCCGATCTCCGTCTGGTTGCCGGGATCTTCCTCATTGCCGTGGTCATCCTGGTGCTGCGCACCGTGCAGGGGCGCGCCGGCATGCCGTTTTTTGCCGATACCGACGACGCCATGCGCATGGTCATGGTGCGCGATTTTCTCAACGGTCAGGGCTGGTATGATCTGACGGTGCAGCGCCTCAACACCCCCTGGGGCGCCGAGCTGCACTGGTCGCGGCTGGTCGATCTGCCGCTGGCCCTGCTGGTGCTGCTGTTCACCCCGCTTATAGGCGCCGATCTGGCGCTGGTCGGGGCTGGCTATGTCTGGCCCATGGCGCTGCTGGCGGCGCTGCTGTGGATCAGCGCCAAGCTGGCCTATCGGCTGGTCGGACCCGAGGGGGTGTTGCCGGCCTTGGTGCTGCCGGTGCTCAGCCCCGCCATCACCGCCGAATTCACCCCCGGCCGGGTCGACCACCACAATGTCATCATCCTGCTGACGCTGGCCCTGGTCTGGACCGCCATCGAGGCTGTTCGCCGGCCGCGCTTCGCTCTGCTCTGCGGCTTTGTTGCCGCCACGGCGCTGGCCATCGCCACCGAATCGCTACCCCCGATCGCCGCCGCCATTCTGGTCATGGGGCTGCTCTGGGTGGGCAATCCAGCTCAGGGCCGCACCATGCGCTGGTTCGGGCAGGCCTTTGCCCTGGGCTCGCTGGTCCATCTCGCCATCTTCCGCCCGCCAGCGCGCTGGCTCGAAGCGGCCTGCGATGTGATCTCGCCGATCTATGTGGCGGTGGCGCTGGTGGTTGGCGCCGTCTTCACCATTGCTAGCCTCGTGCCGCCACCGCGCGCCGCCTGGCAGCGTCTGGCGCTGCTGGGTGGGCTGGCGCTGCTCGGCATGGGCGCCGTCGCTCTGGCCTATCCGCAATGCCTGCGCGGGCCCTATGGCGAACTCGATCCCTGGCTGCAGGCCAATTGGATCGCCGAGATCATCGAGGCCCGTCCCTGGAGCACGGCAGTCATCGAACTGCCGGCCTATGCGCTCGCCGTCGGCCTGCCAGCGCTGCTGGCGACCGGGGTGGTGCTGTGGCGCTTGTGGCAGGTGCCCGAGCAGCGCGCCGAATGGGCCGTGCTGCTGGTGTTTCTGCTCGGCACCGCGCTGGTCATGCTGGCCCAGGTGCGGGGCGCTCGCCTCGCCATCATGCCGGGCATTCCTGCCGCCGCCTGGCTCATCGTCAGCGCCCGGCACCGCTATCTCGCCGCCCCCCGCCTTGGGCAGATCGCCGGATTGGTGCTGAGCTGGCTGGCCTTTTCCGGGGTCATTCTGGCGCTGGTGGTGATGCTGGCGGTCAATCTCATCCCCAGCCGGGCCCAGCAGGTGACCGAAGCCCGCGATAACAAGGAGCCCTGCCTCGTGCCATCGGCCTTTGCCGATCTGGCCGCGTTGCCGCCCGAGCGGGTGATGACCCCCATCGATCTGGGCGCCCATCTGCTGCTCTACACCCCGCATGAAGTGGTCTCGGCGCCCTATCACCGCAATCAGCAGGGCGTGCGCGACACCTTCCGCTTCTTCAACGACCCCATCGCCGACGCCCGCGCGATCCTCGACGAGCGCGGCATCGGCCTCGTCGTGCTCTGCCCCGGCATGGCCGAGCTCCACGGCCTGCCCGGCCGCGCCGAAGACAGCTTTGCCAATCTCTACGCCGCAGGAAAATTGCCGCCCTGGCTACACGACGTCAGTCTCCCCGACAGCCCACTACAAGTGTTCGCAGTCTTGCCGGAATAGACCCAGCCACCGGCCCCCACCCTCCCCTTGCGGGGAGGGACAGCGAGATAGGGCTTAGCCCTTGCTAAGTCCGTCATCGAGCCGGGTGGGGGTGTGGTTCCGCCAGCGCCGCGCTGTGGCTATCCGAGCCCCAATTCCGCCCGGACCTTCCGCGTTAGCCGCCCCACCACCAGCCGATGCGCCTCGCGCAGATACGCCTCGATTTCGTCCTCGGTGAGCGGGCTGGCGACCGAGATCGCCACCCAGCCCGCCCGGGCGAAATACGGCGCCGGCCGCACCCCTTCGAGTTCGGTCAGCAGCTCAAACGCCATCTCGGACACTTTCAGCCACACCTCGCCCGGATCGCCATCCAGCAGCGCAAAAATCCTACCACCGATCTTGGCGACCGAATCGTCGTGCCACTGGCGCACCAAAACCGTCTGCGGCAGCGTCAGCACGAACGCTTCGAAGCCGGGCCTTGTCATGATGGCGGGATGGGTGACGCTCAATGTCGACGATCTGCTAACCAAACGCCGACCCGGTGCCCCGGATCGGCGTCATTTTGGACTATTCGGCGGCGACCCCGAGGCCGATCGGGCAGGACACGCCAGTGCCCTGCAACCCGCAATAGCCCTGCGGATTTTTGGCCAGATATTGCTGGTGATAGGTCTCGGCGTAGAAGAATTCCGCCGCCGGGGCTATCTCGGTGGTGATCCGCCCCAGCCCGCGCTGGCTCAGCGCCTGCTGATAGGCGTCGCGACTGCGCTCAACCACCGCCGCCTGTTCCGGCGTCGTCGTATAGATCGCCGAGCGATATTGGGTGCCCATATCATTGCCCTGGCGCATGCCCTGGGTCGGGTCATGCTCTTCCCAGAAGGTCTTGAGCAGCGCGTCGAGGCTGATTTTGCTGGGGTCATAGACCACCTTCACCGCCTCGGTATGGCCGGTGCGCCCTGAGCAGACTTCCTCATAGCTCGGGTTGGGCGTTGCCCCGCCCTGATAGCCCACGGCGGTGACGATCACCCCCGGCAGTTGCCAGAACAGCCGCTCCGCCCCCCAGAAACAGCCCAGTCCCAGATAGATGGTCTCGGCGCCGGTGGGGTAGGGACCCTTGAGGCTCTGCCCGTTGACGAAGTGGCTGTCGGCGACACTCATCGGCGTCGCCCGGCCCGGCAGGGCCTCGGCAGCGCTCGGAATGCTGGTCGGTTTGGTGTTGAAGAACATGTCGTTATCGTCCTTTCCCCGCGTCATGCGCGGAAGCGGCGCCTGGGTGATCGGCGTCAAATCTGGTCCTGCCGCAGAAAGCGTTCCCGCCGCCGCGCCCGTCCGGCCAGCGCCAGCACAATGCCCGGCACGCCGAACACGGCGAAGGCCGGATAGTTGAGCACGGCCTGCAGTGCGGCATCTAGCAGGTCGGCAAAGAACCGGCTTTCGAAAAAGCCCGCCATGGCCTCCAGGCTGGTCGGATGCAGCTGCGTCCACAATTCCGCCAGGCTGGTGTAGACCAGCGCGTTGGCACCCAGTGATTTGGTGCCATCGATGATAAACAGAACCAGCGCCAGGCCGATCAGCCAGGTGCCCGCTACTCGTAAAATAAGCCGCATCCAGATTCCCTGTGCCGACGGGGATAGATTGAGGCTGGCCTACCCGTTTCACCCCATGCACGCCATCTTTGTGGCATTGGGGCGGCTCCCTCACAAGATGGCAACCCCCTTACACAAAAACAATCGTCATCCCGGTGACGTGATCCCTTGCGTCCTAGGCCGCGATAAGTATATTGCGCCTCGCTCGCGTCGGCCAACCAGCCGGCCCCCCCGGCGTTTTCCAGCCGGGGATAAAGGCGATGCGGAGAGGTGGCCGAGTGGTCGAAGGCGCACGCCTGGAAAGTGTGTAGGCGGGGAACCGTCTCAAGGGTTCGAATCCCTTTCTCTCCGCCAGTTTCTGAGAACTCAGTGATTTCAACGACTTAGGCTCCCGGAGAATTCTCGGGACTTGTGCACATGCATGATGCACGTGTCGTTCGCGCCTCCGGCCCCGTTGGCTCGAGTCGGAGAACATCGTGGCGGCGAAGTGTGCCTATGTCGAAAAGATCGGAGCGGTCTATTATGTGCGCAAGCGAATCCCGCGCGCCTGGCATGGCCGGGTCACGGGAGATGTCTTGCGCCTGTCCCTGCGGACCAAGGATCGGGCCAAGGCGCTCATTTTGGGGCTGGAGGCCTTGGCGGTGTTCGAAGACTTGTTGCGCATGGAACCAGAGGACGCGCTCAAGCACCTGACGCGGCGGCTGATCGATGAGCAGTTGCTCCGGCCGGGTGACATGACCGGCGCCGATCTGATCCGTCGCCGGGCTTTGGGCAGTGTCGGCGCCAAGATCATCCGGCAGGCCCGCGTGGAATTGCGCTTGGGCGAGCACCTCGATAGCCTTTATCAGGAACTGGTCCATTTCAACCATGCGACGGTGCAGGGCGAGGCTATTTACGACCGCAGGCCCGCCAGCGATGCGAACGAGGCCGATAGTGGAGGGGCGCCTGACCTGTCCGGTTTCGATGCCGTTCTCGAGGCGCTAGGAGCGGGGAAGCCGGAGGTCAAGCCGGCCGCCGCAGCGCCGTTGCAACTGGTGCGGCCGGACGTCCCAGTCAAGCCTGTCGCATCTGGCGATGTGGAACAAAAGGACGTCCACACGCTTCGCGCGCTCTTGGACGACTATTTCAAGCAGGTTGGCAAGACGACCGGATCGGACAATCGCGCCAATCTCGAACGGGCGGTCAAGATGTTCGAAGATCTCTGCCCGGCGGTGAAGACGCTGGCGGTGCCCGATATTCCGCTGCGGCTCTGGGACGAACTGTATGAGTTCGTGCAGGAAATTCCTGAGACGCGTGGGCGGAGCAGCCCGGCCAATCTGGTAGCATTCACCCGCGACATGCAGGCGAAGGGCGCCGCTTACCCCAAGCTCAAGGCCAGCACGCTCAATTCCAATTATCTGGGCGCCATCACCCGTTTGGTTCGTCATGGCAATAAGCGGCGGCTGTTCAGCTATCAGAGCCCGCCCCTGGTGGTTGCCGTCAGCAAGCGCGCCAGCAAGGGGACAGCCAAGGCGCCGTTCTCCTCAGAAGAAATTACCGCCATCACCTCCTGCCCGGTCTATCTGGGCAGCGCGTCCCGGCACCACCGCTATTCGCCGGGCCAGGAGGTTTTCGCCGATGACCATGTATATTGGGCGCCGCTTGTTTCCATGCATACCGGCATGCGGGTGACCGAGATTGGCATGTTGCGGTTCGAGCAGTTGCAGACCTGGTTCGGACGGCCAACCCTGGTGCTGGAGTTGGAGGAGGTCGATGAGCACGCCGAGGGCGAGGAGGGCTACAAGACCGGCAATGCCGTTCGGCGCGTGCCCATTCACCAGCAGCTCATCGATATCGGCTTCCTCGATTTCTGGAACCGGCAGCAGGAGCTCGGCCACAAGCGGCCGTTTCCGGATTGGACGCAGCACATCAAGGGCAGCAAGGATGGCCGGCCGGAGGTGCATTTCGAGGCTGACTTCTTCAATGCGCACCGCCTCAAGTGGGGGGTGCCGAAGGCACGGGCTCGCAAGCTGACGTTCCATTCGTTCCGCGGCTTCTTCATTCAGGCCTGTCATGACGCCAAGATCGATTCCTATACGATCCTGAAATATGTCGGGCATGATGAAGCCACCGAGGCGCAGACCACCTCGGTGCATCGCAACTACATGGACAAGGACCTGACCAAGAAGGATGTCGGCGAAATCGACAAGGTCGCTGTGCCTTTGGGACCGGTGACAAGTTTTGCCGACTGGTTGCGGCAACGGAAGGGATAGAGGGATGGCGGCGCATTAGCGCCGTCAGAATTTCAAGCCAGGCTCGGGTGCCTTGGTCCGACTGACCTCCCAGCCTCGCGATGGATGCGCCGGGCGAACCATGGCCACAAGCACGGGATCGACCGCCGGCGGGGTGCGGTTGGCCATGCCGCGCCAGGCGCGCCGGGCGGGGGCATAGTGGGACTGGGCGGTGCCGGCGCTGGCATGGCCCATGATGACGGCGATTTCTTCCGGCGCCATGGCCATGGCAGCGAGGTTGGCTCGCGCCTGGTGCCGGACCGTGTAGGCTGCGATCTTGCGGGAGCGGCCGCCCACGTCTGCGCGCGCCAGCCGGATAGCGCGCTGGCAACGGCGCAGGAGTTTTGCTGTTGTCGCGCCATGGGCGCGCTCGGCGGCAATCATGTCGGCGGTGCATTGCAGTTCAGCGATCTCTGCGGGTTCATAGTCATCGGTGGGGACGACGCGGGCCGGCTGCAGGCCGCGTCGATTGGTTTCCGAATATTTGGCGGAGCGGACCCAGAAGCGGCCTTCGGGATCCTGCTTGATGGTCAGGAACTCGCCCGGGCGCGTCGCAAGGTTGGCGCCATGCTCCAGCATGGCGGCGGCGATCTGGCGGATGGGGGTGGGATCGATCAGCAGGATCGAAACCATGGCGGCGATCTGTTCGGGCCGCACCGATTTGGCCCGGCAGGCAGACGTGCGCGCTTGGCTTGGCTTCTTCTTGCGCGGCGCGGGCCGTTGCGCCCGCAGCAGGGCGTCAATCTCTTCGATCTCGTCCTGGGCGATGCTGCCAGCATCCCAGTGGTCGCGCAGGTTCTGACGAATGGCGCCATGGTATTGCTTGAGGCTGTTCTCTTCATATCGTCCGGCCCGCTCGCCGAGGTCAGTGGCAAGATCGTGAGCGTCTGCCGACGCCCATCGTTTCTGCTTACAGAGGGTGCGGATCATGCCGGCAAAACGGGTGCGATAGCGCGCCTCCGTCCGCTTGGTCCTCGTCTGGACATAACCCCCGGCATCGGGGCGGCGCAGGCATTCGGGATAAGTCTCGATAGCGGTCATTTTCGCCTCGGCGGCTATGTTACAGTGCTGCAACTGTAACCGATGACCAAGCAAGACAGACTATCGCTGCTCTCAGCTCGGTTTGCTCGGCGTTCCGACCGGGTCGATGAAGCCGCCGAACAGCGTGCGCCGGGATCAATGGTCGAGAATCCTGGGGCGAAGATCATCGAGCAGGGCGGGTGCCAGAATGAAGTCGAGTTCATAGAGCAACTGCTTGCCCCGGTCCGAGATGGCCACGTAGCGGATCCGTCGGTCCTTAAGGTCAGCCTGTTTTTCAACCAAGCCAAGGCCCGACGCCCTCTCGTTGCCGTCGCCCAGCAGGTCGAGCTGGCGGGCTATGGTAGGGAATTTCTGGCCAGGGGACCGCGCGACGATATCGGACACTGAAACAACGTCACCTTCGCGGACCGGTGACATGCCGATCCTGAGCAAGGTGGCCAGCATGGCCATGGTCATGCCGGGGTAACGGACCTGAGCGGTCTCCAGGGCCTTCGCGAACCGCTCCAGCTCGGGGCTATCAAGGGCCTCGCGAGCGCCGAGAAAGAAAAAGAACATGATGCTGGTGCCGATCTTGACTCCCTTGAGATGTGCCATGATATTATATCAATCGATAATAACAAGTGGCCTCTCTATGTGGAGCCTCACTCTCCACAGTTTTTGCAGCCGGTCGCCGGCAACTTGTCGGCGAACCAGTACGCGGATCTGCCGCGCGCCATCCAACATTCGTATTGAGTATCCTGTCATGCGTGATCCACAGATGTTTGAACCCATCTTTCTCCCAGCGACGTTCAAGCGCTTCGTGCTGCTGATGGGCGCCAGCAAGGGCGGCACAGGGAAAAGCACGTTGGGCGCCAACCTGGCGGCCACAGCTTACAGCGGTGGTCTCAAGACCGTGATCTTCGACACCGACATCGATGGCGATAGCGGCCAGGAGTCCTGCGTCCACTGGGCGCGGGCGCGCGGCGCGGATGGCCCGACGGTGCGCCGGGCCAGCCTGGCCAAAATTGGCGATGCGATTGCCTGGGCGGAAAAAAAGGGGTTTGCGTTTATCGTTATCGACACGCCGGGGCGCGACATGGTCGGCATGAAGCGTGCGCTGAATCTGGCGGACTTCATGCTGACGCCCAGCCAGCCATCGCCCATGGACCTGGCGGCAACGGCGCCGATCCGCAGATTGTGGGGAGTATCCAGGACGCCCGGCAGCATCGTGCTGAACATGGTCGTCCGCGAAAGCCTGCCGCGCACGCGGGCTTATGTGCATCGTTACGCCGAGCAGGGCGCGGTATTGCCGGCAATTGTCGGACGGCGGGTTCAGTATCTCGATGCCATGGAAAAGGGGCTGGGTGTATCCGAATATTTGCCCGGGGATATCGGTGACCGGGAGATGCGCAAGCTGCTGGCTGCCATTTTCGCCGAAGCTGAAAAGCGGAAGGTGGCATGATGACCGAACGAACGGAAATCGAAGCAATGCCTTCGTCGCAGCATTCCCAGGCTGCGCGCGAAGTGCGGATCAGGCTGCCTCGGGCGGTCGTGTCCGAGCTCAAGCGCATGGCCGATGCAGACGGCACGACCATGAATGCATTGATCGCCGGCTATATCGACCTTGGCTTGACGTCCGCCGGCCGGCCCGGTGTGTTCGAGCTGGCATCGTGGTTCAAGGACTATCTTCGCCGCAAGGGCGGCCGCGACAGCGGTGCGATCGACGCTGTCGACCGAGAGGAAGATTTTACCTAAAGCCAGAACAGGCTTGACCTGTCCCACACCCACCATACCTTCTCCACGGGTCCACGGGTCCACGGGTCCACGGGTCCACGGGTCCACGGGTCCACGGGTCCACGGGTCCACGGGTCCACGGGTCCACGGGTCCACGGGTCCACGGGTCCACGGGTCCACGGGTCCACGCCCATCGGTCAGTCAGCGCGGACGATGGAGTTACGTCACGTGGATTGTGGATCCGAATTCGAACAGTGCATTCCGATTGTGCCTGGCTCAATACCGACGATGCTCTCGAAGCAGTTTAACAAACCCCGGCGGAGCGGCATGGAAAACCTTCATGTCGACCGGACCGTCGCGCTCGTCGCGAAACATCTGGCTATCCGTCGCCAGTTGGTATTTCCCGTGCGGCGTCAGGAAAACCAGCACCTCTCCCTTGGCTGCATAACGCCAATAGGTGTGCTCAGCCACGGTCGTGCACCAGCGCGTTCCCAATCCCCAGAACCGAGATGCGACAAAACCCTTGAGCCGGACCACCATCCAACGTCCGTCACGGAAGAGGATGTCGCTCTCCCCATATGCCTCGGTTTTCAAGGTCTCACTGTCCAGCCGCCGCCGGGACTGGGCGATGCGGGTTGGCACCACGGACAGAAGGTCGTCGACAGCGTGATATTGGCCGATATCGCGTTGGCCCAAGGGCAGCCTGTCCTTGATCGCGTGGAATCGGGCCAGCGCCGCACAGACCTCATCGAGTTGCCGGAGATCGAGGGCGGCGCGGAAGCCGGCTCGGTGCCATAGCCGCTGCCGCCAGACCGAAAGCCAAGCGTGATAGAAACCATCCGTGGGGTCGAATTGGCAGATCAAAGGGAAGGTGCGTTTTTCCCGCTCCACGGCCAACCAGGGATCGACATTTTCCTTGGTTGCGCGAGTCCACGTCGCCTGCAGGTGAGCGATCAGAACGAAATCGATACGGTTGAGATTCGTGGCCATGACCCAAGCCTGGCATCGGTCGGGCACATCCTGAAGGCCCGCTGGTAATGGATCCCCAGGAGATCGCCGATGCAGCATGCTCGTCGTGCATCGAGCCAGTGCCCGGTATGAACAGCCAGCACCAACACCACGCTGCCGACGGCGTCCCCAGCATCACCGGCACCGTTCGGGGCAATTCGGCATCGTGCCGTTCCGGCCCTGCAGAAATTCGCTCCACGCCGGAACCCGGGTGAGCTCGAACGTGAAAACACCATTGCTCATGACTGCCTGTCTCCAAGCCGGTAGAATCGCCGCGTCGTTCGCACCCAGCCCTTTCTTTCGTCCCTGGCCAGCATGCGCGTGGTCGCTATCAGCGTGCCGTCGGGGACTTCGGGATGGCCGGTGACGGTGCCGATCAGCACCGGCGCCGGTGTGCGGGCGATTTCGATGGTGTGCTGGCGCCAGTCCTGCAACAGCGGAGCATCGGCATAAACGGATGACGCTGGCTGCCAGGCGCTGCGGATCTGATCAACAAAATCCAGCGCATCGACGGTCGTCTCGGGGGCATCGGTCTCGCGAACCGCCACAATGGAGGTGTCCATGCCGGCCGAGCCGATTCGCCGGATATAGGCATGACCACCATCGACGCCGAGTTTACCGCATCGGCACCATTTGAAATCATGCCGGTGCGTACTCTCAACGTCATCGCCGCAATGCAGGCAACGCGCGGAATTTTTCAGGATGATCTCGGGCGGTCTCATTGCCGGACCTCCCCAAGCCTTGGCCCCAGCCGATAGTAGCGCGACACGGTTCGCGCCCAGCTCGCCTCTTCGTTGGCAGCAAGAACGATTGACGTCGTGCACCATCCATCCCGGATGGACGGATGGCCGGCGACGATGCCGACCAGGCGCATCAAGCCGCTGCCCTGAGGCCCGATGGCCCAGTGCGACAGCAGCGGGGCATTGGCCAGTTCCGCGTCGCAGGGCACGTACCCAGCCGCGATGCGAGCCGCTTTGCGCAACCCGGCCGCGATGGTCTCCTTGGTCAGAATGCTCATCACGGCCTCCAGTGCTTATGCTCAGCGCAAAGGGTGCTCCACCAGCCGTGCTGGCTCTGGAGCATTCCGGGTGCGCCGCAGATTTCGCAGAGATGGCCGGAGATGTGCTCGGCGGCCTCGATGATCTCATTACCGAGCGCGGGTAGGTCGCCGTGCCAGTAGAAACGGAGCGTGCCGTATTTTTCCTTGACCTGGCTCGGGGTCCATTTGTGCCGGGGCGCGATCTCGTGCAGCCAGGTGAAGACGGTATCGAACAGGTCGGTCCATCCCGGCCAGCATTCGAATGGCACCACTGCCCGAGCGTGCTTGGCCCGCAGCGCCTGCAGATCGTCCTCTTCCGGTGGTTTCAGTAGGCGCGTGAGGCTATCGACGCGCCGCCAGCGCAGACGCTGTATGCGCACGATCAGTTCGGGGAGGGTCTCGATCCGGAATGGCGGCTGAGGATCATAGGTGGAGCCGCCGATCGACTTTGCCGGCGTGCCATGGGCAATATGCACGGAGAGCGTGTCGGGCGTGGAACCGGCGACGGCCAAGGACGCCAGAGCCGGGTCGCCCTCAAGCGCTGCCTGGATCAGGGTGCGGGTTTCAGTCGCGATGGTCATGATCGGCCTCCTTGAGAATGGCCTCGATCGCCACAAGGCCGATCTCGACCAGCGCGGACTCGATCAGCGGTAACCAGGGACGGCCCCGGCCAATCGCCAGCACCGCCCGGATGTTGGGTAGGGTGGGCCGCTCCTCGCAGGTGATGAGCGCTTCGCGCTCTACGCCCTCGGATGAGGACCGGATGCTGACGCTCAGCGCATAGTCCCAGCCATGCGCGACGAAGCGGATTTGCTCGGCTCTCGACATCATGGCCTCCCCACCGGCTGGGCCGGACCATCGGACGTATCTTCGATTGCGTCGGCCGCGAGGATTTCGGTGAGCCTGTCGCCGGTGACGACCCGCTCGACCAGAAGAACCTCGACCAGCTTGAAGATGTCGCCGCGGCGACGGCTGACGATATCGGTGGCCCGGTCATAGAGCCGGTTGATCTCGTCGCCGATGGTGCTCCAGAGTGTGACGCCGTCGTTCTGCCAATTGCGCAGATCGCTGTTGGCGGCAGTGGTGAGAGGACCGTAGAGACCGAGGTCCAACATAGCGGCGCGCAGCAACTTGTTGACGCTCTCAAGGTCCGATGCTGCTCCAGCATCGGCGCCCCCGCCCAAAACCATGTCGGCGGCGCGGCCCGCCAACATCATGCTGGCGATGTGTTCCATATCGTCCCTGGTGAGGAGCCGGTCCTCGAGCCTGGTATTGACCCAGCCCGCCGCATCGCCCATGCCGAGAATGGAGATTTCCGCCACCGGCAAACCCAGCTCATGCGCAACGATGGCATGGCCGGCTTCGTGAAGCGCCACACTCCGGTCCTTCTTCGCCGAACGTCCGCTTGGTGGTGCGATCAGGTCGACCAGATCGCGCAATTGCAGGGCGCGGTCTTCGACCTCGGCTGCGGCAATGGCGGACAGGCACCAGCTCTCCACCTTTGCCGGCGTCGCCAGCACCGACAGACGCGCTAGCGTAGAAAGTCCATCGGCGCCGATCCTGCCGCCAAGGCAGGTGGCAAACATGGCCCGACGTTCAGTTTCGTTAGGCGGCAGCACGCTGACCTGCCGCTCCAGCCGGCCGGGACGGACCAGAGCAGCGTCCAAATGGTTGAAATGATTGGTCGCCGCGAGCAGCAGGACCGGCCTGCCGGACTTGCGGAGCCGATCGATCTCCGTCAGGACAAACGTAATGACCGGTGTCCACCACGACGCATCCTCCGGGTCCATTGTGGCGCGGTTGGGCAGGGCATCGATCTCGTCGAGCAGACCCACGACGGGGCCCTTCGCGAGCGCAAGCTCATCGAAAAACCGCCGCGCCGCCCGGATGACATCGCCCAGATGGCCACCTGAACTGGCAAACCATCCCCCAACCGATGTGGACACAAACGCCCACCCCGCCGACTGTGCCAACGAAGCCGCAACAGTGGTCTTGCCGGTCCCTGGTGGGCCTTCCAAACAGGCGTAGCGCAGGGCGGTAACATCCACCTTACCCCCGGTCACCTGGCGGGTAATGCGCAGGGTCTCGAAGGCCCAAGCGGAAACTGCCCCAGTCATCGCCAGCTTTTCGAGGGGAATAGCGGCGGCGTATTGGGGCGGCTCCCGGCGAAACAACGCAGCACGCCGAAGGTTCCCGATACACTCCCGCGCCGACAGTCCGGGCCGGATGGCGGTGATGAAGTCGAGAATGCCCAGACCTTCCACATCGGACAGCACAAGGCCACGGACGATCCCGCCGGTCACCGCGCGAATGGTCTTGCGGATAGCCGCAAGATTGGGGTGCGGAACAGTGATGACGGCGTCGGCCGCAGCCAGCGCCTCGGGCACGATCACGCGCTCGGGATCCTGGGAGATCAGGATGACGCTCTTTCCGCGCTCCAGCTTGCTGAGTTCGGCGCGTCCGTGAGGCTCGAGCCGCGCGCCGGTCTTCTGGGGCTCGGTATAGGCTTCGACGACCGGCGCCCGATCAAGGCCACCAAGATAGCGCTCCAGCAGACGGGCTGCCGCCTCGTCGGCCGTCCTGATCAGGATGAGACGCGAGGGCACCTTCAGCAAACGGCGCAGGCGGGGCGTGAGGACGGCGTCGAGCATGCAGCGCGCCAGCGCATCGCTGGTCCGCTCGGTGGGGAGGACGGGCGTGATCTCCGTGCTGGGGACGTCGTCGCCGTCATCGAGCGTGGTAGACGAAAGGCGGGAACTGAAAGACATGAGGGTTCTCCGGGCAGCGGCCGAAGCCGCGCCACAATCGAGGGGATGAGGGGTGGTGAGATGAGGGGGACTACAGCGCCGGTGCCGGCGCGTCCGCCTCGTCGTCCGCGTCAATCGGCTGCCAGGCCGAGAGACCGAAACTCTTGCTGCCGGACACGAAATGGCTGACCGCGCTGCCAGAGGAAAAGACGATGTCGCGCTTCAGCACATAGCTGGAGCTATCTCGCGCCGGCTCGAGCAGACCCGAATGCCGCCAGGCCGCCCGCTGGAACGACGCGCTGGCAGACGCGGAGGCCATAGTGTCGATCCGCACGTCCGACCCGCGCAGCAGCAGCCAGGTGCCGTCCTCCCGCTCGGCGGCCAGCGCGGTCAAGCCGCAATAGCTCAGTTCCATGACCCGGCCCTCGGGCAGGTCGTCAATGCGGCGGGAGGCACCGAGACGATCCGGTTCGGTCCTCGGTCCGGCAAGATGCTCGCGAACGGACCCGCGGAGAAACATCAGGCCGGCCTGACGCAGCGCCAGCACCACCTGGGCGCCGAACAGGGTCAACTGGTCGTATCGGTCGGGTTCGATCGCCGCGCCGTCGGGCACGCCGTTGACGAGGACAAAATCATCGTCAGCAGCCACCGAGGACCACAGGATCCGCTCGAAGGCCTTGGCGTCGTCGGTCGAGAGGCGGTTCTGCTCGTCGGCGATGGCAATGATGCAATCCGGGGTGCCGCCCGGCATCTGGCGCCCATCCGTGATGCGGAAGCCGACCTCAGCGCCGTAGCCAATGTAGACGTCACGGCCGCGCAGCAGGATATAGACACCGGGGCGCTGCAGACAGTTGACCCGCCCAAACGCCGTGCGCCGCTCGCCGGAACCGATGATGATCCGGGGCTGCAACGGACTGGTGGGCACCGCGTCGAGCTGGTGGGGCAAGGTGTCCGCTGCCAGGTCGGTGAAATTGGCCGGCAGGATGCTGAGGTCAGCGGCGGCAGCCGCTGCCGGTCCATCCGACGGGCCAGCGTCGGCCGGGGCAGCATGCGCCTCGGCCCCAGTCGGCAGGCCGCTCTGGCCGGCGCGTGCAACGATGGTGTTGGCATCGACGAAGCCGGTGGACAGCACCGCCAGCACGTCGGCCGTGATCAGCGCGAAAACGGCGCCGACGGGGTCCGTGTGACCCGGCAGCTCGGCGATGATATCGCCGATGCTCGCCGAGCCGGTGACGTCGATCACCGACAGGATCTGCACCTGCACGCTGGGTGTCAGCAGAGGGTGTCCGACCAGGCCGGGATGAACCGGGCTGGGATCGCCCACAGGAGCGGTGTTGATGGAGGGGGAATAAGTATTGCGTGCGGCCGCAGGGCCGCTATTAAGGGCGTTAGCCATCATCGTACTGGTCCAATCAGTATGGTGCTGGTCAGGTCGACAGGTGTGTTACAAGCACCCTGTCGGCCGCCTCGATCCGAGGCGGCTCCAACCAGTCGATGCCGAGATTGGCACCGTTCGCTAAGCCTGCCGGATCCGTGTTGGAAAAGTCAAAGCCAAACAGATGGCTTGGTTAATTTTTGGTTGCGGGACGGCCAACCTCTTGGATTTAAGGCCCTAATTCCTCGACGTTACCGCTAAGTCAGCAAGCTCGGCATGACAACGCTCTGACCCAAAAGCGCGTTACGCCGTAGGAAACCCGTGGCCTCTGCGGGTCGCTCATGCTCGTGGCCGCCCGTATCGTCGCCATGGAAGGCGGACGGGGAACAATAATGAACAACAATATGATGAACTCCGGCCGTATATTGCCGGCGCCGTAAGCGCTGTGGTGGCGATCGACAGTGCAATGACGCTGAGGATGCTTAGCCTCCCGTTCTGCCCTCGGTTTCCGGCGGCAGTCTCCAAGGATCCGATCGTCGTCGTCCGCTACGACTTTGACAGCGAACCGCCGTGCGTCAGGATCGAGACGCACGATCTCGTCGCTGATCACAATGGGCTTGCGCGATGGCGCGACGCCCCATCGTCCGTAGCAGACCGCTTTCTCGTCGGCGAGGTCAAGAAGCGCCGTCATTCCTTGCGTCGCCGCTGCTCCAGCCGTTGCAGCGCAATGAACCGACGGTACTCTCGGTCGCGCTCTGTTCTGTCGCCGGTGCCGTGTCTGTACATCCAGTGCCAGCGGAGGTACGCCCGCCCGCTGGGGCGCGACAGCGCCATGAGGTGGACGCCGATCCCACGCAACCACTCAGAGACCGAATAGCGGGATGGCCCGCCAAGCAGCAGGTCGAACAACGGGCGCGTGCCGAACTTGTCGTCCAGCCGCCAGCGCAATGGCCGCTTGATCATGCTCATGGTCGCCCTCCGATTCTGGACCTAGACCCATTCGGTGAGAGCTACCATGATCGCTTCAAACTCCTTCAGTGCGTTGAGCCTACACGCTCAACGGCCCATACTCGACAACTGCGGCATATTGGAATCGGCGCGGGAGGACGATGGATTGGGTACGAATTCAAGGCTAACACAAGTTCTCGGGTGGCTGGTAATACTGGCGTCGCCACCTCCCTCCAGGGCATTTGACCAGCGGAGGCGCAAGCCGCCTCGAAGCTGGTTCTACCGGGGCCGAATTCGGTTTCCTGATCGGTGGCATGGTGGTGATGGAGACGATCTTCTGCCGGGCGTCGGCCGGTTCCTCATCGATTCAATCATGCATCGCGACTATCCGGTCGTGCAGTCCATCGTGCTGGTGCTGGGCCTGCTGTTCGTGCTGCTGAACCTATTCGTCGATATCCTCGTGGGTTTCATCGATCCGCGTATCCGCCAGGGAGAGGCCGCGTAATGACCATCGCTGCAACGCCGGTACGCCGCTCGCGCCTTGGGCAAACGATGACCAACTTTGTCCGGCGCCGGCCGCTGGGTTTGCCGGCCTGCTGGTCATCCTGGCCTTTGCCTGCATTGCGATCTTCGCGCCTTGGGTTGCGCCCTATGATCCGCTTGCCTTTTCGAGCGACATCCTGACCCCGCCGAGCATAGCCCATCCCATGGGCACCGACCAGTTCGGGCGGGACCTGCTCAGCCGCATCATCTACGGCACGCAGATCTCGCTGCTGGTCGGCGTCGCCCCGGCGCGCGGGTTCCGGCCGACGGCACCATCGTGGCCGGTCGTGGCGCGCTGGACGAGTCGACGATTACCGGCGAATCCATGCCTGTCGGCAAAGAGCCCGGCGGTAAGGTCTTCGAGGCGACCGTCAATCTCGATGGCGTGCTTGAGGTGCGGATCGAAAAATCGCTCGAACATAGCACCGTGGCGCGGATGATCGCGCTGGTGACGGCAGCCCAGGCGGCCAAAGCGCCCTCGGAACGGTTCAGCGCCTGGTTCGGCCAGCGCTATACGATTGCCGTGCTGGCGGGCGCCATCATCGCCCCCCCGGATGCGGATTGCCAAAAGCTGATAGCGGAGTTGCAGATAGCCGGCTGCGATGCCGCCCGGTAGTGCGGACGCCCGCGATGCCAGCCAAGCTCGCCGGCGTCGCGGCCGCCCCCCTCTCTAGGCCTGGAACTCGAGGAAACGGGAGAGCTGGCACATGGTTTGCGTATGCAGTGCTATGCTCGAAACCCATGACGTTGAAAGGGAGCCGCATGACACTGCGGAATCGCGCCGTAATTGTAGGAGTCGGCGAAAGTGATATTGGTCGGCTGCCGCATATGACCGGCCTTGGCCTCAATGCGCAGGCAGCGCGGCGGGCCATCGCCGATGCGGGGCTGAAGCACACCGATATCGACGGCCTGCTGACGGCCTATTCCTTTACCGAGCCCTATTTCATGCTCGGGTCGGTGCTCGCCGAATATTTGGGAATAAGCCCACGCTATTGCGCCTCGATCGTGGTCGGGGGGGCGACGCCGACCGTGATGCTGCATCACGCGGCGCAGGCGGTCAGCAGCGGCGCCGCCGAAATCGTACTGGTCTGTGCCGGCGAGAACAGGGCCACCGGCATGTCGCGCGACGATGCGGTATCGGCGCTGGCGGCGGTGGGGCATCCCTATTTCGAAGCGCCTTACGGGGTGGGCATACCTTCGCTCTATGCGATGGTCGCCAATGCCTATATGCACAAATATGGCACGACGCGCGAAGAGATGGCGGCTGTCGCGGTCAATACAAGGGCGCATGCGCGCCTGCATCCCAATGCCCATGTGAGAGATCCGCTGACCATTGAGGATGTGCTGAATTCCAAGCCGATTTCCGATCCGCTGCACCTTTATGACTGCTGCCTGATCTCCGACGCCGGTGGGGCCTTCATCGTCACAACGCCTGAACGGGCCAGGAACCTGCCCGGAAAACCCGTCTATCTCGCCGGGATCGGTGAGGCCCATACTCACGAGCATCTGATATCGGCGCCCAGCCTGACCGAGTTCGGGGCCGTCCATTCGGGACGGCAGGCCTATGACATGGCGGGATTGGGGCCCTCGGACATGGACGTGGCCATGCTCTACGATTGCTTCAGCATCGTGCCGATCATCGAGATCGAGGAATTGGGGCTGGTCGAACGGGGTGCGGGCGGGCGGTTTTTTGCCGAAGGTCACGCTGCGGTCGGCGGCAAGCTCCCGGTCAATACGCATGGCGGCATGTTGAGCCATGCCCATGCGGGCGCGGTCGGCGGGTTGATGGGGTTGATTGAGGCCGTCCGCCAGTTGCGCGGGGAGGCCGATGCCCGTCAGGTGGCGGGGGCCAATGCCGCCATCGTTCATGGCGAGGGGGGCATCCTGTCATCCCACTGCACCGCCATCCTCACCGCACAACCGCGCTAGAGCGTTTCCAGGAAAGTGGAGCCGGCTTTTTGGTTCGGAAATTCGACCCATCAACGACGCAGAGCTGCCGATCTGATTCAGTCAGATCAGGAGAAGCCCTGCCAGCAGCAAGGAGACTGACATGAGCAGCAAGCCCCGTGGCATGTATTTCGAGGATTTTTCGGTCGGCCAGGTGCTGGAAACCCCGCGCCGGACAATCACCAGCACCGACATCGTCAATTTCGCCTGCCTATCGGGCGACTTCAACGGCGTGCATGCCGATTTCGAATATTGCAAGACGACGCCGTTTGGCGAGCCTATCGCCCATGCCCCTCTGGTTTATGCGGTGATGGGCGGGCTGCAATATGCCAGCGGTGTCAATGACGGAACGCTGCTGGCGGTGATCGGCATCGATGAATGGCGCATGCACAAGCCGGTCAAGCACGGCGACACCATTCATATGCGTTCGACGGTGCTGAGCACGAAGGAAACATCCAAGGCCGATCGGGGCGTGGTTTCGTTCAAGCGCGAATTCGTGAACCAGCATGGCGATGCCGTGCAAACCATGACGGCAACTTTTCTCTACAAGCGCCGCCCGGACTGAATCGTTGCACGACCGGGCAAGCTAGCGCGGTTCACTGTTTGACGGCCCGATGCGGGAGCGGGTGACCGTTTTCATCCCTCACCCCGGCCTCTCCCCTGAAGGGCGCGCGGGGGCGCATGTCTTTATCCCGAAACCGATTCCCACTTTCGGCAGACATGCTTTAGGCGCGGCGGAACTGGGGCAGGGCCTCGCCGGTATCGGTGTCGGAAAAGTCCACCTGGACGCGGTCTCCGATCTGGACGTCGAGTGCGTCCTCGCCGATGAGATTGGTGATCATCCGGGGGCCTTCTTCCAGCCGCACGGCCACAACGACATAGGGCACCCTGGCGCGGAATTTGGCGATGGGGGCACGCCGCACGATGGTGAAGGATTCAATGGTTCCCGTACCCGAACTCTGGATCCATGCAAGTTCCCCCTCCCAGCAGTTGGCGCAGTGATGGCGGGGCGGAAACTGAAAGACGCTACAGGCCTGGCACTGCTGAAGCAGCAGCTTGCGCTGGCGCACACCGGCCCAGAACGACTGTGAATCGCCATTGGCGAGGTTTGGTTCACTGGACATGGACGACAGCTCCAATTGATGCGCATTGCCATGGTCCCGAGCGAGACAGGACAGGATGATGCATCAGGTATTCATATAGCGGCGTGAAGGGGTTCGGGCTGGCTTGCAGGCGCTATCTGCTGCGCCTGCTTCTGGCGCCGGCGCTGCAGGGACGAGGGAATATGCATGGCTTCGCGATATTTGGCGACCGTGCGCCGGGCAATGTCGATGCCGGCATTGCGCAATTGCTTGACGATGGCGTCATCGGACAGGATGGAATGCGCCGTTTCGCCGCCGATCATCTGCCTGATCCGGTGGCGCACCGTATCGGATGCGACGCTCTCTCCCCCGTCGACCGCCGAAATCGAATTGGCAAAGAAGAATTTCAATTCGCGCAGGCCGCGTGGCGTCATGACATATTTATGCGAGATCGCCCGGCACACCGTCGACTGGTGGATGCCGATGGCGTCGGCGACTTCCTTGAGATTGAGCGGACGGAGATGGGCGACGCCATGGCGCAGGAAATTGTGCTGGCGCTTCATGATCTCGGTGGACACCTTTAGGATAGTGTGCGCGCGCTGTTCCAGGTTTCGCACCAGCCAGTTGGCGTCGCGCATGCAGTCGGCCACGTATTTGACCTCCACCGTGCCCCGGCAGGTGGCGGAAAGCTCGGAATAATACTGGCGGTTGACCAGTATGCGGGGCAGGGCGCGTGCGGTGAGTTCGGTCACCACGGAGCCGTCCTCACGCAGCTCGACGGTCACATCGGCCTGGGCGGGCACCGTGGGTTCAAAGTCGAAGCGCAGGCCGGGGCGCGGGTCGAGCCGCTTTATCCGGGCGGCCATCGCGACGATTTCATCGACGCTCACGCCACACAGCGCCGATAGCTGGCGGTAGTCGTGATTGCCGAGCAGGTGCAGATTGGCCAGCAGGCGTTCCATGGGCCCCGTCAGTTCGCCGGCCTCGCGCAGCTGCAAGGTCAGGCATTCGGCAAGATTGCGGGCGCCCACGCCAACCGGGTCCATATGTTGGACCCGGAGCAGGATCGTCTCCACCTGGGATTCGGCCGCGCCGAGCAGATCGGCGATCGAGTGCAGGGGGCGCCGCAGATAGCCATCGTCATCAAGCGACTCGATGACCTCCACGGCAATCGCCGCATCGAGCGTGTCTTTGAACGACGATCCGAGCTGGGTGCGCAAATGGTCGCGCAGGGACATTGGGGCCGCGGCCCAATCCTGGATTTCACGATATTCGCCTGCCCCCGATGGGCCGGCCGATCGACCGGAGCCTACCATGCCGCCTGCCGCTCCCGATTGGCGGGGCGGGTTCTCGGTGGGAGCGGGCGATTTTTCGCGCGGCGCCGATTTCGCCGAGCGGGTCGCGCCGGGCATTTCAATGAGCGGGTTGCGTTCGCATTGCTCGGCAATGAAGGCGCTCAGTTCTTCTTGGTTGAACTGAAGAACCTTGATCGATTGTATCATCTGCGCGTTGACGGAGATGGATTGAGCCAGCTGCTGCTGCGGTTTCCAACTCAGTTGCATCTATGGTCCTCCCTGGCTGTGTCGTAGCCGCTTCATTGGCTGCTGCGATGGCAGCAGGGGCGGCATTCGACGTCGCCTCGCGAGTACTTTTCCTGCGCGCTGCGACATCGATATAGTGCAAGCGACGTGCCAAGCAGGGTCCGAGCGGCAAAAACGGGTAACAGGTTGACAGTTTGTCCGCAGTGAGTTCAATTTCGGGCAGTTGTGTAGTCAAGAAAAACACTAGCGGCAAAAGCTGCGGAAGGGATCGGCAGTGGAGGATCACGTCAAGGGCATTGCGCTCGTCGGGCCCGACGGGCGCGTCGTCGGCGCTTTGGGCCAGGCTCTCGATCCGGCGGTGCGCACGGTGATAACCGATCTCGACTGGCTTCGCGACGCGGGCAAGCGGCGCCTGGTGATGCTGCAGCTCAAGGACGTCAAGCTCGCCATTCTCGTCAAGGAGTTCAAGGGGGCCTATCTCGTCATCGTGTCCGCCGGGCTCACCGACACGGTGTCGAGCTTCCTGCTGATGGTGGATTTCGCCTATGACATCATCAATCACGTGCTGACCGATCCCTATGACGCGATGGTGGTGGTCGATGCGGATGCCAGGATGACCTTCATCTCCCCGGTCCACGAAAAATTCTTCGGTCTTCAGTCGGGTGAAGGCCAGGGACGGCAGGTGCGTGACGTCATCGAGAACACACATCTGCACAATGTCGTTCGGACGGGCGTTGCCGAGGTCGGGCAGATCCAGAAGATGCGGGGCGGGGAGCGGATCGTCTCGCGGCACCCCATCTGGCAGGATGGCAAGATTGCCGGGGCGATCGGCCGCATCATGTTCAAGGGCCCCCAGCAGGTCGAGGCGCTGGCCCGCCGCGTGAAGTCGCTGGAAAACGAGATCGCCACCTATAAGGCGGTGTCGGAGGAACGGGCCAGGGGCGAGGAATATCTCGAAGCCATCGTCGGCCAGAGCGACCTGATCCAGTCGGTGCGCCAGCAAATCCGAAAGATTGCGCCGCTCGATATCCCGGTGCTGATCCAGGGCGAAAGCGGCACCGGCAAGGAATTGGTGGCGCAGGCGCTCCATATGATGAGCGCGCGCGCGGATGGCCGGCTGGTGACGGTCAACGCCGCGGCGCTTCCCGATTCCCTGGTGGAAAGCGAGTTGTTCGGTTACGAGGCGGGCTCGTTTACCGGCGCGGATCGGAAGGGGCGTCCGGGCAAGTTCGAGATGGCCGACAAGGGGACGATGTTCCTCGACGAGATCGGCGACATGCCCATCGATACCCAGTCCAAACTCCTCAGGGTGTTGCAGGACAAGATGGTGGAGCGGCTGGGCGGCGACAAGCCCAAGCGGGTGGATTTCAGGCTGTGCAGCGCTACGAACCGGGACCTGGAGGACTTCATCGAGCAGGGCCGGTTCAGGCTCGACCTGTTCTATCGCATCAGCCCGGTCACAATCGTGCTGCCCGCGCTCCGCGACAGGTATGAGGATATTCCGCTGCTGGTCGCCCATTTCCTGCGCGAGCTTTGCAAGCAGCATAATCGCGACGTGCCCGAGATCGACCCGACGGTTTACGACCTCCTCATGGAACAGCCCTGGCCGGGCAATATCCGGCAGTTGCGCCACGAGATCGAGTCGGCGGTGGTCCTGTCGGAAAGCCAACGCCTTACGGTGGACGATTTCCGCCGTAAGGCCGGCCAGCATCCGGTGGCCAAGGCTGTCGCGCCGGTGGCGGTAGAATCCCCCAAGGGGGAGAACAATCTGAAGGACGCCCTCGTGCAGCTTGAGAACGACCTGATCCACGAGACGCTGGTCCGCTTCCGGGGCAACAAGAAGAAGGCCGCCGAGCATCTGGGCATATCGCGCTCCTATCTCTACAAGAAGCTCGAGGAACTGCAAAAGTCCTAGGGCGTGGCAACGTCCCTTGCTGGGCCGCGCGCTCGCGACAGCAGCGAGGCCCATTGCTCGCGGTGCATTTGCTGACGGCGGCCAGGCTGGCGGGCCATGGCAAGCGCCGGCAGGCTCTCGCTGGCATGCCGCTTGCTGTCCACCGGATCGAGGTTCAGCTTTCAGATCAACGGAGACAGCCCGCATATGGCATTGCTTGTCGGCTCATCGCCCACTGGTGCATCGCTCACATTGGACGTCATCGATACTCAGGTTCATGCCAATACCTATGGCCACACCCAGCGTGTGGTGGAACCGGCCGAGACACTCGAACTTGTTCGCGCCGCAATGGATGCGTTGGGGATCGATGGGATCGTTATCCACGAATATTCCGGCCGCGATGACAAGGGCCGGATGCTGCCCGGTGCGATTGATGCTGCAGACGGCGTCTGGCGCAGCACCCACGCATTCTCCAGCATGGCGGTCGCGGCCGATCCGAAGAGATTTCGCTATGTCGGGTCGATCGACTGGCGCGATCCGACGATGCCAGCCCAGATGCGCCATGCTGCGGAGGATCCGCATGGTCCGATTGCGCTGAGGCTTGTGGGGCGCACGCGCTCAAGCGTGGCCCATGACCCTGAGTTCGTGAATGGCGACATGTCGCCGTATTTCGAGCAGGCCGAAATCAACCAGATTCCGATCTTCCTGGTTATTGCGCCCAAGGCCGGGCTGGTTGGCAGATATGCCAAGCAGTTTCCTAATTGTCAGTTCATCCTCGATCACATGGGTGTGGTTTCAGGCGACGATCGACCGGGCCTGGTCGATACGCTGGATGAGCGCAAGCGTCGCTTCGACGAGCTGTTTCAGTTGGCGCGATACCCAAATGTCGCAATCAAATGGTGTCATCTGGAGCGCATCGCGGTCTCTGCCTATCCCTTTCCGGAATTCATGGCGAGCCTGCGCAGCGTCATTGATGCCTTCGGCGCCCAGCGCATCATGTGGGCCGGGGACCCCACTCAAAGCAATAATCCCAGCATGACTGCCTATCCGCTTAGCTGGGCGCAGACGCTGCACAGCATCGTTGACGGCCCTCTACTGACAGGGGAGGAAAAGGCTTGGATACTCGGGCGGACGGCTCGGACGCTCTTGAGATGGACCTGACGGCAGTTGTGAACGTGGCGCGTCTCCTTCACACCACATGCGCAGCTCAATGCTGAACAGGCGTCGGCCTGACTCGGTCGGCGGCCCGATCACAATCAGCGTGAAATGGCGGATGTTCGGCCAAAGGTCGCGATGAAGCCCGCGGCGGGGCCTTGTGGCATCAAAATTGCGAGGTTTCGCTGCAGGCAAACGGAGCGTGCACGAGGGGGCAGGGCTAATGGTGAAACGCGGGGACCTCGTTACCAGCGTGATATTGGTGGCGTTAAGTCTATACATCCTCACGAGCTCGCTCGGTTGGAGCTATTTTTCGCAGAACGGACCAGGGCCGGGCTATTTCCCCTTCTGGTACGGGTTGCTGCTCCTGCTACTCGCCATTGTCCTCGGCCTAAGGAGTGTTGTCGGGGTGCGCCGCGACCAGGCACCCAACGAGGCCGAGGATACTTCGGGTGCGTGGCGTTCGCTTGCAAGCTGCGGTGCCCTGGCTGTGGCGACACTCCTGATCTACGTCATAGGGCTAATGTCTAGTTTTGCCCTGCTGGCGCTGTTCCTGGTCAGGTTCATCTTCGGCCGGAGCATGAAGGAAGCGTTCGTGGTTGCGCTCGTCGGATCAGCCGTCCTTTACCTGATCTTCGAAGTCGGCCTGGGCATGCAACTGCCCGTCGGCATTTGGGGGATGTAGCATGGACGTACTTTCCAATCTGGCCCATGGCTTCAGCGTCGCTTTGCAGCCCGGCACATTGCTGATGGCACTGGTTGGCTGTTTTCTCGGCACATTAGTTGGCATTCTGCCTGGCTTGGGGCCGGCTGCCACGATTGCCCTTCTTCTTCCCCTGACGATCGGCATGGATCCCGCTTCCGCTCTCATCATGTTCGCCGGTGTCTACTATGGTGCTCAATATGGTGGTGCCATCACCGCCATCCTGCTGAACGTTCCTGGCGATGCGGCTGCCACTGTGACGCTGCTTGATGGTCATCCGATGGCGCGTGAGGGGCGTGCTGGTGCGGCCCTCGGCATTGCGGCGCTTTCATCATTCGTCGGGGGCACCATCGCGGTTGTCCTGCTGACCCTGATCGCCCCGCCGTTGGCCGAACTTGCGCTGCGCATGGGGCCCCCGGAATATTTCGCCATCATGTTTGTCGGGCTCAGCCTCGTGGTGGCCCTGTCTGGGGAAGTTGTACTCAAGGGCCTTATTTCGCTTTTGCTGGGTCTCTGGCTTGCCTCTGTTGGCATTGACATCCTGGCCGCCCAGCCACGGTTCACCCTAGGCCTGCCGCAATTGCTCGGGGGCCTGGATTTCACCGTCGTGGCGGTGGGGGTCTTTGCCATCGCCAGCGTTCTGGAATCGATCGGCGCTCCCAGGCAGGACAAGGTGTTTTACGCACCAAACAGTTTGCGCCGTCTGTTTCCCACAACGCGTGAAATCAAGGATTGCCTTGTTGCTTGGGTGAACGGTTCCTGCCTTGGCTTCCTACTCGGCATTCTTCCTGGCGCCGGCGCGACGATCGCATCCTTCATCAGCTATGGCGTACAGCGGAAAATCTCGCGCCAGCCGGAGCGTTTCGGCAAGGGCGCACCTGACGGGGTGGCCGCGCCCGAGGCGGCCAACAATGCCGCCGCCACCGGGGCCCTGTTGCCGCTGCTGTCATTCGGCATACCCGGCAGCGGCACCACCGCAATCATGCTCTCCGGGCTGTTGATGTGGGGTTTCCGGCCCGGTCCGATGCTGATGGTCGATGCTCCCGATCTGTTCTGGGGGCTCGTCGCCAGCATGTATATCGGCAATGTCGTTCTCCTGATCATGAATTTGCCGATGATCCCGATCTTTGCTCAGGTGTTGCGGGTCCCCAAGTTTGCTCTCTATCCGTTCATCTTCGGGCTCTCCATGGTGGCGACATTCGCGGTCTCCGAGCGCGTCTTCGATGTCGTGCTGATGGTAGTGTTCGGTTTTGCAGGCTACCTGATCGTTCGACAGAAATTCCCGCTGGCCCCGTTGATCCTGGGATTTGTTCTTGGCCCGATGATGGAGCGTAGCTTGCGGCAAACCCTGCAAATGAACCAGAACGACCTGGCAGTGCTGTTCTATCGACCGATCAGCGCAGTACTCGTTACATTGGGGATTCTGGTTATTTGTGCTCCCGTGCTTGGTTCAATTTTGAAACACAGAAAGCGTGCTCAGACGTAGGTAATAAAGTTCAATGTCAGGAGGAGTATCTATGAAAAGATGCATGGTTGTTTCGTTTGTATTGGTTGCCACCTTTGCAACCGCAGTTTCGGCCCAAGATAGCCAGCCAGCCGTGGGGGGGTGGGTGCCTACGGAAGCGGTCACGATTGTGACCCACAGTGCCGCAGGAGGGGGCAATGATCTGATTGCGCGTGAGATCATTTCGATCATCGCACGCGAAGACCTGGCCCCGGTCGATTTCGAGATCGTCAACATGTCTGGGGGTGGGAGTACGCTGGCGGTCCAGCATATCGAAAGTCAGGCTGGAAACGAGTACATGCTCGGCCTGGGGTCGAATTCTTGGATTACCGACAACCTGATGTATGAAGAAGCCCGATACGGGATGCAGGATCTCACGCCGGTGGCGCTTCTGGTCGAAGACCCCTTCGTGCTTCTCGTGGCAGCGGATTCTCCGTATCAGACGCTCACCGACTTCGTTGAGGCAGCGATTGAAAATAAGGGGGGGATGAGCGGTTCTTCGGGCGCCCTGTACTCCCGCGAGCATCTGATCTCTAACGCCATCATGGATCTGACTGGCGCCGAATGGAACGTCGTGGTGTTCCCCTCCAGGGGTGAACGCACCGCCGCCCTGCTGGGCGGCCATATCAATATTCATGCGACCGATGCGGGCGAAGCGCTGGAACTAGTCCGCAGCGGCCGGGCACGAGCCCTTGCCGTCATGAGCCCCGTCCGACTTGAAGGTTTCCCGGATGTTCCGATGGTCCAGGAAGTCTATGACATTCCTCACCTGTCACTGGTGCGCATTGTCATGGCTCCTCCCGCCATTCCCGATGAGGTGCTCAGCTACTATGGCGATCTGATCAAGCGGGTAACGGAAACAGAAGCCTGGACCACCTATGCCAGTGACAATGGTTTTGTTGCCGCCTTCCTCGGGCCAGATGAAGCCGGGGCGTTCCTGGAAGAGCATAAGGAAAACATTCGCGAGTTCTCCGTCAGCGCGGGTGCGACACTGGTCCGATAACGCAGCGTCGGTCTCCACCAGGGGACATAAGGCGCCCAGCCCCCCGGCCATGCTTGGGGGCTGGCCTCCATTGCGCGAGTGGGGCCGAATGCCCGTTTCCCTGAGGTCTTGCTACAGGGCAGAGTGGGCCGTTGTCTCAGCAAGAAAGAATGCAGATGTACGACTATATTATCGTTGGCGGTGGCCCTGCCGGATCGGTCCTCGCAAATCGGCTTTCTGCGCGCAGCGCCTGCAAGGTACTGCTGGTGGAGGCGGGCATGGATACCCCGCCTGGCGCAGAGCCGGCAGAGCTCCTCGATGTCTATGCCGGTCGGCTCTATTTCGATCCTCGGTTTGACTGGCCCGATCTCAAGGTCACCACGCAGGCGATTCCGCACAACCATCCGATGCAGCCGCCGCTCAAGAAGTATACGCAGGCGCGTGTGCTCGGAGGCGGCTCGGCGATCAATGGCCAAGTTTTCAACCGGGGCGCCCCGCATGATTTCGACGAGTGGGCGGCGCGGGGTGCGCAAGGATGGGGCTGGGAGGACGTGCTGCCCTATTTCCGGCGCATCGAGAAGGACATGGACTTCGATGGGCCGTTCCACGGTCGCGAAGGGCGCATGCCCATCACGCGCCTTCGGGAGAACGATTGGTCAGGATATACGCGCGCCTTTGCGGAAGCCTGCCGGGGGGCCGGCTATGCCTATCTTCCCGACCAGAACGGGAAGTATGAAGACGGCTATTTTCCGGTGACCTTCAACAATCATGCGGGCCGGCGCGTGTCCGCAGCGATGGCCTATCTGGATGCGGCGGTCCGCCGCCGCGACAATCTCACGATCATGACCGACACCCACGCCACCACGCTGGTGATGGAGGGGAGCCGCTGCGTCGGTATTCGGGCCATTATCGAGGGCACAGAGCAGGAGCTGCGCGGCAAGGAGATCATCCTGGCCAGCGGCGCGGTCCATTCCCCCGCGCATCTGCTGCGCGCCGGCATTGGGCCGGTAGACCAACTGAGCGAGCTGGGCATCGATATCGTGATGCCGCTGGAGGGCGTCGGCCGGGGCCTGATGGACCACCCGTCCATCGGGCTCTCGTCCTTCTGCCGAAGGGACGCCCGGATGGATCACAGAACGCCGCTGCATTTCCAGATGGCGCTGCGCTACACCTCCGACATGCCGGATGCGCCGCAGGGAGACATGTTCGCCGCCGCGCTGACCCGGTCGGCCTGGCATGCCGTGGGGGCGCAAATTTCCTCGACGCTGCTGTTCGTCAACAAGACCTATTCGGAGAGCGGGCGCGTCAGCCTGACGAGCCGGGACCCGTTAGCCGAGCCGAAGGTGGAATTCAATCTTCTCTCGGACAGCCGCGACCTCGATCGCCTCATGAGCGGGTTTCGCAAGATCGCGGCGCTGCAAATGAGTGCGGGGATGCGGGCGGTCACGGACAACCCGTTCCCAAGCGCGTTTTCCGAGCGGGTGCGCAACATCAGCCAGCCGACACTGACCAATCTGGTTCTCACCAGGGTGGCGGCGACCCTGCTCGATGGACCTTCGGCGCTGCGGCGCTTTCTGATCGACAATTTCGTCATAGAAAACTACTCGCTCACCGACGTCATGACCGATGATGCCGCCCTTGAGGATTTCGTGCGCGAGCAGGCCATCGGCGTGTGGCATGCCTCCTGCAGCTGCCGGATGGGTCGCGCCGACGATCCCATGTCCGTAGTCGACAACCAGGGACGTGTGCATGGGGTCCAGGCTCTGCGGGTGATCGACTCGTCGGTGTTTCCCACCGTGCCCTGCGCGAACACGACCTGGCCGACGATGGTGGTTGCCGAAAAGATCGCCGACATGATGATGGCGGACCCCAATTGAGGGCGGAAATGACTCCATGGGTAGACCAATTTCGTTCAATCGCCACACATCCTAAGTAGGGCGGAGCGAATTGACGAACGCGCGCGCCTCCTTAGAGATGTCTTCAAAACGCGAGCTCACCAGCCAGATCGCGAGCGGGATGTCGACATCGATGTCCTTGACGACCAGCCCGTTCCATATGGCCGGGTCGACAGCGATGCTGTCGACAAAGCCCACGCCCACGCCGTGATGGACCATGCTGCAAACCAGGTCCATTCGGTCGACCTCGATGACCGGTTTGACCTCGACGCCCTGTGCGGCCAGAGCCTCGCGGATGCGGACGTCGATCGGCATGCCGCTCTTGAACAGGATCAGCGGCACCTCGCCCAGTTGGGATAGCCGAACCACATCGAATTTTGCGAGCGCATGGTCCTTTGGTATCGCCAGCGCCAGCCTGCCCTCAAACAGCGGTGTGCAGATCAGGTTCGGGTGCTCGATATGCCATGTCGAGATGGCGAATTCGCTGCGTTTCCCGAGCAGTTCCATGGGGATGTCGTCCAGCAGCGCCGTCCTGAAGACAAAGCGTGACTGCGGAAACCGGGTTCGGTAGCGCCTGATCGCTTCGGGGATGACGTGCATTCCCAGCGAGGGGCTGGAGCAGAACGAAATGTCGTGCCGCGAGCGGCTTTTCAAGTTCTTGACCAGATCATTGACCTGAAGCGCCGACAGGTAGACGCGCTCCACCTCGCGAAAGATGATGCGCGCATCGTCGGTGGGGATCAGCGTTCCGGCGACACGGTCGAAAAGCGCAATTCCCAGACTTTCCTCCAGATGCGCTATCGCCCGGCTGACCACCGGCTGGGACACGAACAGCATGCGCGCCGCGCCGCTGGTGGAGCCGGTTATCATCACGGCACGGAAAATTTCCATCTGGCGAAGTCTGAACGCCATGGCGGCCTCCTGCTATGTCCTGATGCTATAACTACCACCAATTCAGAATTGGCGCATCCTCCGCCGAGTACCTAAAACGGTTTGAACAACTGGTCGGGCTTTTGGCCCGGCGGGCAGCCGAAGGGAGCGTGCGATGGCGGGCGAGGCAAAAGAAAAGGCCGTTGGATTCATTGGCCTTGGCATGATGGGCGGCGCCATGGCGCAGAACCTGCTCAAGGCGGATATCCCCCTCGTCGTCTACGATATCGACCAGGCCAAGAATGAACGGTTCGCAACGCTCGGCGCGCGGATCGCCAAGGGGCCCGCCGACGTCGCGCGTCAGGCAAGCATCGTCATCTCGATGGTCGACACGACGGCACAGGCCCAGGAGGTTACAGTGCTGTCGGGGGGCATCATCGATGGGGCGGTGGCCGGGGACATCGTGCTCAGCATGTGCACGATCGAACCCCTCGCGCTGCAGGCCATGGGCGATATTTTGGCCGGGCGCGGTATCGCACTGCTCGATGCGCCCGTCACCGGGGCGGTTGCGGCGGCCAGGTCGGGCACGCTGAAGGCGCTGGTGGGGGGTGACGTTGCCGAGCTTGAGAGATGTCGGAGCGTCCTGTCGGCCATGGCGAGCGAAATCATCCATGTCGGCGCGCTCGGACAGGGTCTGATCCTCAAGCTCATCAACAATATGCTCTACAAGGTCAATTCGATCGTTGCGATCGAAGGTCTGGTGCTGGGTATGAAGGCTGGCCTCGACCTCGAGATGATGGTCGATGTGATCGGCCGCTCGACCGGCAATAGCCCGGCCTTCGCCTATCGGGCGAACAGGCTCCTGAAGCGCGACTTTGAAGTCGGGGAGGGGGGCGCCAGGCTGGATGTCTCCTACAATAACATGGCGCTCGAATGCAGCCTCGCGCAACGGCTCAAGGTGCCGATGTTCCTGCCGGCCACCTGTCTTCAGATATTCGAGATGGGGCGCGCGGCGGGGCTCGGCGACAGCGATGCGACATCGCTCGTCACCATTTACGAAGAGATCACCGGCCTGACCGTTGGTCCCAAGCCTGCGTGATGCCACGAGGCGGGGCTGAGCTATCGGGCCGAAATGCGCGCAGGTTGCAAGTCGAAAGGGAGGGGCCGAATGCTGGTCGTGTGGGGTCGCCTGAATGCCGTCAATGTGCAGAAGGTGGTGTGGTGCTGCGAGGAGATCGGCATTCCATTTGAGCGGCATGACGCCGGGCGCGGCTTTGGCGTCGTCGATACGGCTGATTATCGGAACATGAATCCGAATGGCCGTGTACCCACTATCAACGACGATGGGTTCGTGTTGTGGGAGTCCAATGCCATTGTGCGCTATCTGTCGCGCAAGCATGAGCCGGCCGGGCTTTTACCCGCCGATCCGACCGTGGCGGCCCGCGTCGAGCAGTGGATGGATTGGCAGATCGCGGTGCTCTGGCCGCCGATGCGCAAACTCGTGCTGGCCCATCTGCAGCGGTTGGAGGGCGGGAACGATGCCCCCCCTGACGACGACCGGCTGAAGGCCGCCGAGGCGTGGCATCTGCTCGATGCTTATCTGCAAGACAATGCATTTGTCGCTGGCGACCGGTTCAGCATGGGCGACATCGCTCTGGGCGTCTGGGTCTGGCGCTGGGTGGCCCTGTCACTGGAACGGCCGGACCTGCCGAACCTGCAGAAATGGTACGCCAGGCTCGCCGAGCGACCGGCCTATCGTAAGACCGTCATGCAGCCGATCACCTGAACCAGGACCAGACGGCAATGGTTGGGACGACGATCGAAACAGACAGACTTTTGCTGCAAATCCCCCGGCGGGACGATGGGGCCCGGCTGTATGCGGCGCTGGCCGAGTCGGCTGCCTATCTCGACAATTGGCCGATCGGGTTTTCAGGGTGGCAGAGCTCTCTTTCACTGCCGGCCTGTGACGCATGGTGCACGGAAAGTCAGGAAAAATTCGCCGCAGGGGAGGCGTTCCGCTTCCTCGGATGCGCAAAAGACGATCCCGACCAGGTGGTATCGGTCCTTGAGCTTTGCCTCGACCCGCATGCGGCGGGGATGGTCGAGCTGGGCTATTGGGTGCGCCAGTCCGCGATGAAGAACGGCTATGCCAGCGAAGGCATCGCCGCATTGGCGGAATGGGCGCCCCAGCGGCTTGGCGCGGGCAGGTGGCGGTGCCGGATCAAGGGAGCCAACCGGCAATATCTTTTGGGGCTGGGTTTCCTCGAGAGTGAGGATGGCACGTGGATGTATCGCTCGACAGGACCGGCGGACGAGCCGCCCCGATAGTGACGAGCGGCACGGAATGCGGCTCTGGAATTGAAGTGGAAATGCCTATGAACCTGTCCCACCGATCCCTGGATATCGTCGACTATTTTGCGACTTCGCAGGTGAGGTTCGGCATCGCTCCGGCATTCCTCTATCGCCGCAATCCCGAAAGCGGCCTGCTGGAAGGATTTGCCATCGAGCTGGCCAAGAGCATCGCAGCGGATCTCGCGCTCGGGCATGACTTCGTCGAATATCTCGATCCTCATCAGCTCGCGGATGGCCTCAACACGGGAAGCTGCGATATTGCCCTCGTCATCGGCATCGACGCGAAGCGCGCCGAGCAGGTCGACTTCTCGCCGCCTTACCTCAAGGCCGACTATACGTTCATGGTTTCCCCCGGATCGAGCTGCCTTGACGTTTCCGAGGTCGACCGGCCGGGGCACCGCGTGGCGGTGGTGCGCAATCACCGGATGGATAGCGAGCTCCGGGGCAAGCTGTTGCAGGCGGAATATGTCTTTTTTGACACGCCCGACGAGTCGTTCGCCCAGCTCCGCGATGGCGGGGTGAATGTCGCGGCGGGAATTCGCCCCGGCCTTCTGAAATATGCCCAGCAGTTGCCGGGCTCGCGCGTTCTGTCGGGGGCCTATGGGGAAAACCGGCTGGCCATGGCGGTCACCAAGGGCAATGGAAGGCTGCGGGTCTATCTGGCGGATTTCGTATATGCCGCCCGCCAGTCGGGGCTGCTGCGCGATCTGGCCGAGCGGACCGGCCTTTCGGCAGAGCTCGTTGAATTCAAGGATTAGAACCGTTCGGCGGGGTCGATGGCATCGTTCTTGCGGCCCAACCCAAGCAAGCCCAGCAACTACCGGACTCTACGTGCATCATCAATCAAGGGAGGTATCAATGAAGTTTCTCAAACTATTCGGCGTCCTGGCTTATATCGGGGCGTTCCTGTCTGCCACGCCGCTGGCGCATGCCCAGGACTATCCCAACCATGTCATCAAGATCGTGGTGCCATTCCCTGCGGGCGGGCCTTCCGATGTCTTCGCGCGCCTGATCGCCCAGGCCATGTCGAACCGCCTGCCGCAGACGGTTCTGGTCGAAAATGTCGTGGGGGGTGGGGGCGTCGTGGGTGCCCAATCGGTCGCCCAGTCCGACGCGGATGGCTATACCCTTCTTCAATTCGACATCACCCAGGTGCTGCTGCCCAATCTGCGCACCGATATGCCATTCGACTGGAAGACCGCGTTCACGCCGGTGCAGGGGCTGCATCAGGCCCCGTTGGTGCTCGTCGCATCGAGCGGGCTGGGCGCGAAATCGGTCGCGGATCTGGTCGAGCGCGTCAAGGCGGAGAACTATAATTACGGGTCGGGCGGCAATGGTTCGCTCAGTCACATCGCCGGTGCGCGCTTTGCCCAGCAGACCGAGATTGGCGCGACCCATATTCCCTATAAGGGGCTGGCCGACGCTCTCACCGCCGTTCGTTCGGGGGGCGAGGTCAAATTTGCCTTCGTCAGTCCGTCCGATGCGATTTCCTTCGTTAAGGCCGGTCTGCTCACGGCGCTGGCCACGACCGGCACCGATCGCCTTGCAATTTTGCCCGACGTCCCCACGCTCAAGGAACAGGGGATCGATTTCACGGCAGCGGTCTGGACGAACTCCTTCGTGGTTCCGGCCGGCACGCCCGACGATATCGTCACCGCGCTCCGTGACGTCATCTCGGAAGCGATCCAAGATCCGATCGTGCAGGACAATTCGACTGCGCTGGGCTTCGAGCTGACCGAAATGGATGGAAGCGCATTGACGAAATTTTACACCGAGCAGCAGGCGCTCTGGGGCGAGGTTACCAAGAGCAACAATATCACCCTGGGTCAGTGACCGGCCAATATCGGGAAAAACGTCATAAAATTCGGTGATCGACTAGACACCTATCTCAGTCCTCCTTCAGGAGGAATTTTTTCCACTATGCTCGCTTGCATTGATCCAGATGCGGAGGGTGGCGCATTTTTTGCTGGGATTTGAGAGGTGTTTGGGGGCTCCTGCCGTCGAAAGCGTCCAGCCAAGGAGGAACGACATGAAATTCTACTACGAACGCGGCACCTGTGCCCTGGCAACCCACATTGCGCTGGAAGAGGCCAATGCCGGGTTCGAGGCGGTCCGGATAGATTTCTCCATTGGCCAGCAGCGGTCGGCGGAATATCTCAGCGTCAATCCAAAGGGTCGCGTCCCAGCCCTGGCCACAGCGCGTGGCGTCATCACGGAGACGCCGGCATTGCTCGCCTATATCGGCCAGACATTTCCCGAGGCCAAGCTGATGCCCGCAGATGACAGTTTCGTCTGCGCACAGATCAATTCCTTCAATTCCTATCTTTGCGCGACGATGCATGTGAATCTGGCCCATGCAGGGCGCGCGCCGCGCTGGGCGGACGATCCGGCGGCCTGGGAATCGATGCGGGCCAAGGTGCCTGAGAATGCAGTGGCATGCTGCGACCTGCTGGAACAGGAAATGTTCGTGGGTCCATGGGCGCTGGGCGACACCTATACGGTCGTCGACCCGTATCTCTTCACGCTGCTGAGCTGGCTCAAGCCGGATCGCTGCGATCTGTCGAACTATCCGATCCTGTCGGAATACATGACGCGCATGCGGGCCCGTCCTGCCGTGCAACGCGCGCTGGCGCGCGAGATGGCCGCCTGACGGCGACAAGGCAAATCGTCGCCGGGCCGCCCGATCCTGACAGGCGGCCCGGCGCATCGGTCAGTGAAACGTTTCACCGCCGCACACATTGATGGCCTGGCCGGTAATGTGCCTGGCATCGGCCGAGATCAGGAAAGCGGCCATGCCGGCAACATCGTCCGCACTGGCGACCCGGCCGAGCGCGGTGCCGCTGGCGCGCAGGTCCAGATTGCGCCTGGCCGCCTCTTCGAGGGTAATGCCTTCCTGCTCGGCCAGCAATTTTTCGCCAAGGCTGGTGCGGCCGGTATCGACCATGCCGGGGCAGATGGCGTTGACGGTGATGTTGTGCGCGCCCAGCTCGAGCGCCAGCACCTGGGTCAGACCATTGATGGCAAACTTGGTGGAACTATAGGCGGCGTGGTTGGCAAGGCCGCGTTTGCCCGACAGCGACGACATGATGATGATATGCCCCGGCCCGCCGCGTCCAACCATGTGGCGGGCGACTGCTTGCGAAAACAGGAAAGTGCCGCGCAGGTTGACGTTGACGACCCTGTCCCATTCGGCCGGATCGATGTCGATGACCGGTACCCGGTCGCGGCCGATGGCGGCGCGCGCGCTGTTCACAGCCGCATCGATCGAACCGAGTTCGGCGACCGTGCGTTCACAGGCCGCCTGCATCTGCTGCGCGTCGGAAATATCGGCGTGGATGCAGATGGCGCGGACCCCCAGCGCCTCGAGTTCACGCCTAACGTCTGCAATGCCCTTCCAGCCGGCCGCGCGCTCCTGTTCGGGTATCTGGGCCTCGCTGCGCTCGATGTCGAGCAATGCGATGTCCAGTCCTTCCCTGGCAAAGCGCAGCGCAATGGCGCGGCCAATGCCCCGCATGCCGTTGGCGCCGGTCACGAGCGCCACTCTCCTGGTATTGGATGCCATCAGATCGAATTCCTCCTCTAGTAATTGCTTGGCGGGCGCTTGAGGCGCCTCAAAATCGCGGTGTCAGATTCCCGGCGCGGTTGCGGCCAGGCGCAGGGCCAGCGAGGCGCGATAGCGTGGGTCGCCCGTCAGGTGATGGATGGCGTCGAGAACCTGGAGGATGCGCACAAGGCCGATCTCGCCGGCCCATTGGATGGGGCCTTTTGGATAGTTCACCCCATATCGCATTGCGGCATCGACATCGGCATGGCTGGCCACTCCTTGCATCACGGCCTCGTAGGCTTCGTTCGCCAGCATGGCGATGACGCGCATGGCCACGAGGCCGGGCCAATCGGGCAGGCGCGTGGCCTTGGTCCCCTGGGCCGCCAGCGTTGCGACAAAGCTGTCGAGGGCGGCTTGGGAAACGTCCGGCGAGGCGGCAAAGCCGACGCGCGTGCCGGGACCTGCAGGGTCGATCAGGTCATAGACGATCACCGGGCCTTGTTCCTGGGCGGCCAGCATAAGCGCGGTACGGCCATCGGTGGGCATCAACAGCACGCCGTCCACAATTGCGCGGACGCCAGGGACGAACTGGGACAGCGTCGCGGCGTCGCGTGGCGAGGTTTCGCTGCGCGGCCGCGGTTTGGCCGCGTCGTCCCGATAATCGTAGAAGCCCTGGCCGGATTTGCGGCCAAGTCGGCCGGCATTGACCAACTCGAGCTGCAGGTTCGAGGGGCGGAAGCGCGGTTCCTGAAAATAGGCGTCGTAAACCGAGCGGGTGACCGCATAGTTGACGTCGTGCCCGATGAGATCCATCAGCGCGAATGGGCCCATGCGAAAGCCCGCCCCATCGGTCAGCAGGGCATCGATGGTGGCCGGATCGGCAACCTGCTCCTCGCACAGCCGCAGGGCTTCGGCGTAATAGGGCCTGGCGACCCGGTTCACGATGAAGCCGGGTGTCGATTTGGCGTGGACCGCTGCCTTGCCCCAGGCCTGTGCCGTGGCGAAGACCACCTCTGCCACGGCGGGCGATGTGCCCAGGCCCGAGATGACCTCGACCAGCTTCATGACCGTGGCCGGATTGAAGAAGTGCATGCCGACCAGGCGGTCGGGGTGCTTGAGGTCGCGGGCGATCGCGGTGATGGATACCGACGAGGTGTTCGTCGCAAGAATGGCATCGGGGGACACGACTTCTTCCAATGCGGCAAAGACGCGGCGCTTGACGTCGAGGTCTTCGACAATCGCCTCGATCACGAGAGCAGCGCCGGCAAGCTGGCTTGCGTCATCGGCCACGGTAAGCCGGCCCAGCAGCGCATCGCAGTCGGACTGCTGCATCTTGCCGGTGGCAACGCGCCTTGCCAGTGCGGCCGCGATCCGCGTCTTGCCTCTGGCCGCTGCGCCATCGAGGGCGTCGTAGACCAGGACTTCATGTCCGGCCGCGGCGGCGAGCTGGGCTATGCCGGAGCCCATCGTCCCCGCGCCGACGACCGCGATCACTCCAGATATATTGATAGCCGGCAAAACGATGCTCCTATTGGTCTTGCGTGGTCAGGATGATCTTGCCCTTGGCGTGCCCATGCAGCACTGCGTCAAGCGCTTCCCCAAAGCGGGAGAGGGGCAGGGTTCGGGTAATCGCAGGCGCAATCCTGCCCGCGCGCCATAGCGAGAAAATATGCTCCTGGGCGGCGCGGACCCGGTCCAGCTGGCGTTCGCGATAATCCGTCCACTGGATGCCGCTGACGCCGATATTTTTGACCAGCAGGTAGTTGGCGCCGATCTTGGGGATGTCCCCCGAGGCAAAGCCGACGACGACCATGCGACCGCGCCATGCCATGGCACGCAGGGCGGCAGCGCTGAGATTGCCACCGACAGGATCGATGACCACATCAGCGCCACGACCTTGAGTGGCCTCGCCGACAGCATCGCGGAGCGCGTCGCGCAAATTCTCGCCGGTATAGTCGATGACGATGTCGGCACCCGCCTGCTCGGCGAATGCCCGGCCCTGACTGCCGCGCGCGGTGGCGATGACGCGGCCGGCGCCCAGTGCCTTTGCCAGTTGCATCGTCGCCATGCCGATGCCGCCGCCGGAGCCTAGCACCAGCACCGTCTCGCCTGCACCCAGGGCCGCGCGGTCGGTCAGCGCAAAATAGGCGGTCTGGTAAACCAGGCCCAGGGCGGCCGCTGTTATGCATGGCACGTCGTCGGGGATCGGAAAGCAGTATCGGGCGGGCGCCGCAACCTTTTGGGCATAGGTGCCATGGCTGGGCAGAACCAGCACTTTCTGCCCCAGTTGCAGCTTATCGACAGCTTCGCCCAGCCGGGAGACCCGGCCGGCCCCGCCCATTCCAGGCGAAAAGGGAAAGGCCGGGCTGTTCTGATACTTGCCCTCGATTTGCAGGCTGTCGGGAAAATTGACGTCGACGGCTTCGATATCGACGACGACCTCGTCCCGGCTCGGCACCGGGTCGGGGCATTCGCCATATCGGGCCTGGTCGAAAGGCGTGAATTGGTGGACCAGAACTGCTTTCATGACTGCCCATTCCTTGACCAGATGCGGGCAGGGGATGCCCCGGTCCGCCAGATCAGCCCTGACGGCCCTTGGCGACGACGGCACGCCGCGCCGGCGCGTAGCCCGGCTGGCCGGTCATGTCGTAGATTGCCCTCGTTACGTCGTGGTGCCGCGCCAGTCCCCCCCGGACGACGCGCTCGATGGGGCCATCGGGGTAGCCCAGGCCCATGCGACAGGTCTTGTCCATATCGATGGCGCTGGCCAGTCCCTCGTCGAGGAAACGCAGCGCGTCGTTGTATTTCGGGCGAACCAGGCGGTCGACGATGCGGCCGGCCTGGTCCGAGCACACGACCACATCGAAGCCGGCGACCTCGAAGATGGCGCGGGCCGCGGCGAGCGCCTCGGCCTGCGTGTTGGGCTGGCGCACCAGCTCGATGAGGTTGGAGGGGGCATCGTCGCCATTGCGGTAACGGGCAAAACCCACCGCGTTGGAGCCTTCGCGCCCCATGTCTTCGCCGGTATGCACACCCAGGCATTCCGTATCGAGTTCGACGAGGATCGCCGTTCTGGACGAATCGGGGACATAGCCGCCGCCCAGGTGAATGGTTACGGCTGCGTCCTTTTTTGCGGCGCCTTCGGGGAAGGCGTCGCCTTTCGGGAAGGAACGGCTTTCGGCCGCCCGCAGAATCGAGAATTGCGGCGCGGAGGTCGCCTTGCGGCTTTCGCTGCCGGTCAGCAGGCCGCGTCCCGACTTGTTGCCCAGCCTGCCGGCCGCCACCATGCGGCGCAGCAGGGGAGGCACCGAGGCCCGTCGATCGAGCGTGATCGGATAGAACGCCTCGCCCAGCCTGATCTGGGTATCCAGCCCGATCAGGTCCAGCAAGGTGCAAGGCCCCATCTTGTAGCCGAGCGCCGAGCGGATCGCGATGTCGATGTCTTCGGGGGTTGCCAGACCGGCCTCGACGGCGCGGATCACGTCATTGTTGAAGGGAACCAGCAAGGCGTTGAGGATGAAGCCCGGTTTGTCCTGCGTCTCGACCGGAAGCTGGCCGGCCGATTCCGTCCAGGCCCAGCTGGCCGCGAAGGTCGCTTCGGAGGTGTTGATGCCCCGGGACATTTCGACCAGCTTCATCAGTTGCGCCGGCAGGCAGAAATGCATGCCCACGACCCTGTCCTCGCGCCCGCAGCCGCTGGCGATCTGGGTGATCGAAAGCGTCGAGGTATTGGAGGCAAAGATGGTGCTTTGCTTGCAGATGCCGTTCAGCTTGCCGAACAGTTCCTGCTTGACCTCCAGCTTCTCGAAGATGGCTTCGATGACGAGGTCGCAATCGGCGAGGTCGGCAAGATCGGTGGTGTCCCTGAGGCGGGCCAGAGCGCGGCCGCATTCCTCCTGAGTCATGCGGCCGCGCTCTACAGACTTGCCAAAGAAGCTGACGGCGGCCTGGCGCGACTGCGCCAGACCCTGGGCCGACATGTCGAAGCAGATTGTTTCGAAGCCGGCGCGCGCGGCCACCAAGGCGATGCCCGCGCCCATGGTGCCGCCGGCACCGCAGATCGCGACTTTCCTGATTTCGCTCATTTCTGTCTGAAGCTCCGGCCAATCAACTGGCGATGGATCTGGTTGGTCCCTTCCCAGATCTGGGTGATCTTGGCGTCGCGCATCAGGCGTTCGGCGCGATAGTCACGGCAATAGCCATATCCGCCATGGAACTGGACGCATTCGGTGGTCATCTTCATGGCCAGATCGGTGGCCCGCAGCTTGGCGACGGAGGCCTCCATGCCAAAATCGGTGCTGCCGCCATCGACGAGTTCGGCCACATAGTCGAGCCAGCGTTCGAGCATCAGCAGTTCGCAGGCCAGGTCGGCGAGCGTGAACTGGTTGCCCTGGTAGTCGAGAACGCGCTTGCCGCCCTGCACGCGCTCGTTGCCATAGGCCACCATGTCCTTGAACGCGGCGCGGGCGATGCCGCGCGCGTGGGCGGCCACGGAGGGGCGCGACTTGTTGAGCGAGGCCAAAAGGATGCTCAGGCCTTCGCCGGGCTTGCCGATCAGGTTCGCGCGGGGAACCCGCACATTGTCGAAGGACAGGGCGCAGGTCGAGGACCCGTTATGCCCCATCTTCTTTTCCTTGGAGATGACGCTGAACCCAGCCGCGCCCTTTTCAAGGATGAGGGCGGAAATCGACTGCCTGGGATTGTCTATTTCCGACCACTTGCCGAACACCAGATAGAGATCGGCAACATCCCCGTTGGAGATGAAAATCTTGGACCCCTTGACGATGATGTCGTCACCCTCGGGGGTGAAGGTCGTCGCCATGCCGGTGGCGTCGGACCCGGCATTGGGTTCGGTGATGGCAAGGGCGCCCAGTCCGCCTTCGGCGATGCGGGGCAGCAGGCGGGCACGCTGCTCATCGGTGCCGAAATCGATGAGCGGCTTCATGCCGTGATAATTGGTGGCATAGATGATGCCGGTGGAGGCGCAGGCCTCGGCGATGATGGACACGATCTCCAGATAGAGGCGGTATGACATGAGCATGCCGCCGAATTCTTCGGGAATGAACATGGTGTTGAGGCCGAGCGCGTTGATGGCCTCGACATTGGCCCATGGGAACTCGCCCGTCTCATCGACATGGGCCGCGTTCGGCGCGATGACCTCGTCGGTCATGCGCTGGACCTGATCGAGGACCGCACGCTCGTCTTCGTTCCAGTTTCTGGCCTGGGCCACCGCTTCGAGCAATTTCATCAGTGGTTCATCCCTTGTCCGCCGTCGATGTAGATCGTCTCGCCGGTAAGGAAGCCGATATTTTCCGAAAAGATCGACGCCACCAGCCGGGCAACGTCAGAGGCCTGGCCCGGTCCGCCAACGGGAATACGCTGCGCCATCCAGGCCTTGACCTTGTCGCGGGAGAGATAGTCGCGATTGAGGTCGGTCTCGATGTAGCCAGGCGCCAGATTCATCGCGCGGATGCCGTCCCGCGCCCACTCGACGGCCATGCAGCGCGTCATGGCGGCCACCGCAGCCTTGGAGGCGCAGTAGGCCAGATTGTCGGGCACGCCCAGCTTGTCGAAGAACGAGCCAATATTGACGATCGTGCCGCCATTCTGCTTGAGGTGGGGGTAGGCTTCGCGGGCGGCGACCATGACTGCCGTTGCATTGAGCGCCATGGTCTGGTTGAAGCTTTCGGTTGTCAGCCGGGCAATGGGGCTGCCGATATGCACGCCGGCATTGTTGACCAGCCCGATGACCGGTCCGCGCGCCGCAATTTCGGCAAAGGTCTGCCGCACGGCGTTCTCGTCGGTCATGTCACAGGCCATGCCATGGCCGACAGCGGCAATGCCGGATCGCGACAGGCTGACCACGCGGAGGTCACGCGCGTTCAATTCGGCCGCAATGGCCGCGCCAATACCTTTGGACGCTCCGGTGACGATGATCTGACCTTCAGGCATCTTTGAAATCCGGTTTTCTCTTTTCTTCGAACGCAGCCATGCCCTCCTCGGCATCGCCCATGCGGTAGGCGAGCGTGGACAGGTCGGCCTCGATGCGCAGTCCCTCGACAAGGGAAACATCGCCGCTGCGCTGGATGGCGCGTCTGGCAAATTCGAGGGCGGGCAGGCTGTAGCCTGTGAACCGTCCGGCAAAATCGAGGCCGGCCTGCAGCAAATCGCCCTGGGCGATGGCGTTGACGAGCCCGATCCGCTCGGCCTCGTCGGCCCTGACGTTCCTGCCGGTCATGATGATTTCCAGCGCTCGCCCTTCGCCAATCAGCCGTGGCAGGCGCTGCGTCCCGCCATAGCCCGGGATCAGCCCCAGCTTGATCTCGGGGAGGCCAAAGACGGCATTTGGTGTGGCGAGGCGGAAGGTGGAGGCCAGAGCAAGTTCGGCGCCGCCGCCAAAGGCGTAGCCGTTGACCAAGGCAATCGAGGCGACCGGGAGGGTATCGAGCCGGGCAAAAACCGATTGGCCCAGTTCAGCGCCGCGCTTCTGGTCGACAAGCGAGCGATTGCGAAGTTCCTTGATGTCCGCGCCGGCGCAGAATGCCTTTTCGCCTGCCCCGGTGATCAGCAAGGCGCGGATGCCGTCCATGGTGGCGACCTGATCAAGGGCCGCCCCGATTTCATGCAGAATGGAAAACGACAGCGCGTTGAGTGCCTCGGGCCGGTTGAGGGTCAGAACCGCGCAATGCCCGTTGCGCTGCAGATCAATAGACATCGCTCAGGCCTTTCCCGCGACGTAACGGACGGGCTCGGGCGCAAGTTCGCCGCGCTTGACCATCGCCACCAATTCGCGCTTGAGAATCTTGCCACTGGCGGTCAGGGGCAGTTCGGTCACGGAAATGAACCATTCCGGCATGTCGAATTTCGACAGGTTCTCGGCTGCGAGATGCTTGAGCATGTCGGTCGAGGTGACCTTGCCGATGATGGCGAGGCAGACTTTTTCACCCAGACGCTCGTCAGGAACGCCAAAGGCGGCCGCCTTGGCGACGGCGGGATGGGTGAGCGCCAGCGACTCTATGCGAGCGGGGTGAATATTGTGGCCACCACGGATGATGAGGTCCTTGAGGCGCCCCTCGATGCGCAGATTGTCGCTCCGATCGAAGGAGCCGAGGTCGCCCGACATGAGATAGCCGTGCCGGTTGAACGTCTTTTCGGTGGCGGCCTGGTCGGCGAAATAGCCCAGCATCATGGCCGCGCCGCGGCCGCCGATTTCACCCGACTGCCCCTGGGGCAGTTCGCGGTCGAGGTCTTCGGGATCCCAGATCTTGACCGAATAGGCCAACCCGCCCCGGCCGCAGGTGGAAATCCACACATCCTTGGGGTCGTCGGGATGGGTATATTGATGGGACGAGCACTCGGTCATGCCGTAGATGTTCTGGGGCGCGATGCCCTGGTCGACAAAGGCCCTGGCCACCACTTCGGGGATCGGCGCCCCGGCCATGTAGAAAATTTCGACCTTTCCTATGCGGTCCATGCCGCGCGCCTTCTGCTCGGCAAGAATGTCCATGGCATGTGTCGGCACGCCGAGCACATAGGTGGCACCGGTCTCTACGATCCAGTCCAGGCGGGACGTGCCGGCTTGGGGATCATCGGTCACCATCTGGCCGCCACAGACCAGCCATTGGGCAACGGCCACCCAGGCAATGTGGTGGGAAAGCGGGCTCAGCGACAGGATCACGGTGCCGCGATGCAGTTTCCAGTCCCGCGCCAGATCGCGCGCATTGGCCAATAGCGTATTGCTCGAATGCATGACGCATTTGGACTTGCCCGTCGTGCCAGAAGTGAAGGCCAGATAGGCGATACTGTCCGGATTGCGGTGCGGTACCCGGTCCACTTCGATGATGCGCAGGGGGAACTGCTGGGGCATGTAGACCTTGCGCAGGAAGGGAAGCCGCGCCAGCATGGCGTCGAAATCCTTGTGCGCGCGGTCGGCGCCCCAGCCGGCCTCTGTCACCAGAGCCTTGGAGCCGAGTTCGGTCAGCAGTTCGACGATCTCGCCGCAGGTATAAGAGCGGTGCAGCGAGGGGTTACAGGCGATCCCTTCGCGCGAGCAGGCCAGAAAGGCGATGATCGCCTCCACCCGGTTCGACATCCAGATCGAGATGCGGTCGCCGGCGCCGATGTCGTCGTTGAGAAGACTGTCCGCCATCGCATCGACGCGCGCTTTCAGGCTGAGCCAGTCGAGCGTCATGCGTCCGTCCCGCACCGCGATGGCGGACGGCGTCCTTGCGGTATGTTCGGCCAGCAGTGAATAGAACGTGTCATCGGTCCACAGCCCTTCGTCGTAATACGACCGGGCGGCACCAGGATCATGAAGGGTTAGAAACGGCTTCATCGCAGGGTCTCGCTTACTGGCCGAATTTGGACGGATCTGGCTTTCGGCGTTCCTTGAAGCTCTCCGACATTTCGGTGGCCTCCGAGGTGCCAAGATACTGGCTGAGCAGCAGGTCGTGGGTGACGCGCGACAGGCCGGAAACGCCGCCGTGGCGGGCCAGGAACGCGCCCTTGATCGAGGCCAGCGCAAAGGCGCCGCGGTCGGCGATTTCCAGCGCGAATTCGCGTGTCCTGGCGGCCAGGTGATCGTCGGGAACAACGCGGTTGATCAGGCCCATTTCCCTGGCTTCGGCCGCGGAAATCTTGGGGTTGAGATACCACATCTCCTTTGCGCGCTTCTTGCCCACCAGATCCTCGAGATACCAGGTGCCATAGCCGCCATCGAAGGAGCCCACCATGGGGCCGACCTGGCGGAATATGGCACTTTCCTTGGCGATGGTCAGATCGCAGACCACCTGGAGTACGTTGCCGCCCCCGACCGCCATGCCGTTGACGCTCGCGATCACCGGCTTCTGCAGCCGGTCGATGGCTTCGTACATGTCGAGCACGGGCAGGACGCCGGCATAGAGCTTGGTCTTCTCCATGCCGTCCTTCTGGCCGCCCAGGCAGAAAAAGCGATCGCCGGCGCCGGTCAGGACGATGACCCGGGTGCGCGTTTCGCGCCGGATGGCATCGATGCAGTCGCGAATCTCGTGGCACATGGTTTCGGTGAACATGTTGCCGTTGTCAGGTCGGTTGAGCGTGATGGTTCCGATCGGGCCGTCTTCGGCATAGATGATTTCTTTGTAGGTCATCGTTCACATGTTCCCCATTGTTGTTGATTGAGACGCAGGAGTCGCCGGAGGATTGCGCGCTCCAAAATGATAAGACCGACTACGCAATTGCCGTGCCAGCACCAAAACAATGTCGCCCGTCCCGATCGCATTGTCGATAACTTGCGGCGGTGGCGGTCGTGCCGGCGCAGGGCAGCGAGTGGCATGGTGTTTGCGTGTCGGCTGGATGACGCGTGCGCTACCGGTCATGCGGCCTCGGCTCTCTGGTTGCCGGTTGCAGGCGGTGCGCAGGACGGGCGATGACAGGACTTATCTTTATGGACAATGCAGCAACAATGACCGCGCCGGGCGCAGCCCTCGACAGGATTTTCCGCGCCCGCAGCGTGGCCATCGTGGGGGCATCGCCGCAGCGGGGCACGGCGCGCAACCAATTGGTGCAGGTGCTGCTCAAGCATGGTTTTGCGGGGACGATTTTCCCGGTCACGCCAAGCCATGAGGAGATCGAAGGCTTCAAGGCCTATAAGAGCGTCGCCGACCTTCCTGAAACGCCCGATCTGGCGCTGATCATTACCCCGGCCTCGACCGTTCCGGGCATCATCGCCGAATGCGGCCAGAAGGGCATTGCCGCCGCCATCGTGTTCAGTTCCGGCTTCGAGGAAATCGAGTCCGGGAAGGACGTGGCGCAGCGCCTTGTCGCAGCGGCCAGGGAGCATAATGTCACGGTGCTGGGCCCCAATTGCCAGGGCATCTGGTCCCTCAAGGCCAATTCGGTCTTCTCGTTCGGCGGCGCGGCAATGGCGCTGGAGTCGCTCAAGCACGCTCCGGTCGCGATCATCAGCCAGAGCGGCGCCCTGTCGGGCGCGTTCGGCAGCCAACTGCAGCGCAATGGGTTGGGCTGTTCATATATCGTCAGTGTGGGCAATGAGAGCCTGCTCGATGCGCTCGACGTGCTCGCCTGGTTGATCGAACAGGATGACGTCCGGGTCGTCGGCCTTTATCTCGAAGGCCTCAAGGATGCGTGGCGGCTGCTGCCGCTGGCCGAGCGTGGCCGCGCGCGCGGCATACAGATCGTGGCGCTCAAGGCGGGGCGCTCGACATTCGGCCAGGAAGCCACCGCCTCCCATACGGGCAAGATCGCCTCGCCCTATGCCATTTATCGCGACGTGCTCGCGCAGGCAGGCGTCGTTGCCGTGGAAAGCCTGTCGGAAGCGCTGGCGGCAATCGAAGCGCTGGCGGTGCTGCCCGATCCCCGTCCGTCGAAGGACCCGCAGGGCGGGATCGCCATTCTGAGTTCCTCGGGCGGCGCGGGGGCTCTGCTCGCCGATCACTGCGAAGAGTTCGAACTGCCCATGGCGGTATTCGGCGACGATACGATTGCCAGGCTCGACGTTATTCTTCCAGAATTTGCGCGCAAGGTGAACCCGATCGACCTGACGGGTCAGGTGCGCAGCGTGCCCAATTTGTTCGGGGATTCCCTGGCCGTGGTCGCGAGCGACCCGCGCACCGAAGCGATCGTGGTGCAATTCGCCTCGAGCGGTCGCCGCGACCTTGCCGACAATGCCGAGGTTTTCAAGGATTGCGCGCGCCGATACGGGCTGCCGGTCATTGTCTCGTTTGCCAGCGACACGGTGGATGCCCAGACCAGGGCGGATTTCCAGCAGGCGGGCGTTCTGGTCTCCGAGGACCCTTACAATACCATGCGGGCCCTGCGCTGGGCCTATGATCGGCAGGGTTGGTCCTCGATCACCGTCGCGAAACGCTCACCCGACGAAACGACAAGGCGCGCGCCTGTCTCCTGGGAGGACACTATGTCCTTGCTCATGGATGCGGAGGTGACGCCGGCGCAATGGGTGGTGCTTCGTCCCGGCGAAAAAGCCGCCCAGGCCTGTGCGCATCTGAGCTGGCCGCTCGTGGTCAAGGTGCTGCCGTCCGAAGCCGAGCACAAGACCGAGATGGGGCTAGTCAAGCTGCGTGTGCGGACGCCCGAGGAGGTGGATGCCCATGCCGCCGCCTTCCGCCAGATCACTGGCAAGCCGGACATGGATGTTCTCGTCCAGGAGATGATTACCGACGGGGTCGAGGTCGTCCTGTCCTGCCTGCGCAATACCGATTTCGGGCCGGTGCTTTCCATCGGCTCGGGTGGCATCGCCATCGAGCTTTATCGGGATCTGACCTATCTGGCGTTGCCGGTGACCGCTGCCCAGGTTGAGACCGCTCTTAAAAGGCTCAAGGTCTGGACGCTGCTGCAGGGATTCCGCGGCGCGCCGCGCACCGATGTGGAGGCCCTGATCAGGGCAACGGTGAAATTCGGCAACATAATGCTGTCCATGCCCGAGCTGGCGGAGGCCGAAATCAACCCGGTTCTCGTGCGCCCGCAGGGAAAGGGCATTGCGGCGGTCGATTTTTTGGGCACGATTTCGGCCGGCCCGGCATCGTGATTAGGTTTGCTCATGTTGACAGACGATCTGCGGCCGCTCTCGACCTTCTCCCCGCTTAAAAATCTCGACTTCCGCCTGTTGTGGCTGACCATGCTGGTGGCAAATCTGGGCGGGTTGATGCAGGCGGTCGCGGCGGGCTGGGTCATGACCACGCTCACCACATCGGCCGAGATGATAGCGCTGGTGCAGACCGCCACCACCCTGCCCATCATGTTGCTGTCGTTGGGGGCGGGTGCTCTTGCCGACAATTACAACCGCCGCATGATCCTTCTGTCGGCCCAGTTCCTGATGCTGGTATCCGCCGGTGCGCTGGCCGTATCGGCGCAATTGGGCCTGGTGACGCCCTGGCTGCTGCTGGTGTTCACCTTTGTCACGGGCAGCGGCACCGCCCTGCATTATCCATCCTGGCAGGCCTCGATCGGCGACGTGCTGCAACGGCGGGAAATTCCGGGCGCCGTCACGCTCAATGCCATGAGCTTCAACCTGATGCGGACCATCGGCCCGGCGGTGGGGGGCTTCGTGCTGGTTTACGTCGGCTCCACCGTCCTGTTCCTCATCACCGCGCTTTGCTACATACCCATGATCGTCGCGCTGCTGCGCTGGAAGCCCAATTATCCGGTGCGAGCCTTGCCGCGCGAGACCCTGCCCACCGCCATCAGGGCCGGCCTGCGTTATGTGCTGATGTCGTCCAACATCCTTACCGTGATGCTGCGCGCCTTCCTGTTCGGATTTTCTGCGATTGCGGTGCTGGCGCTGCTGCCGCTCATCGCCAGCCAGATGCTGGCAGGCGGACCGATGACCTACGGCGCCCTGCTGGGATGCTTCGGATTGGGCGGTGCGGCGGGAGCGGTACTCAATGTCAGGCTGCGCGCCCGGTTCAGCAATGAAGCGATCGTGCGCACGGGCTGTCTGATCATCGCCCTGGCCTTCGTGGGCCTGGCGTTCAGCGGCAATGCCGCTGTGAGCTGCCTCATGCTGCTCCCGATCGGGGCCAGCTGGGTGGCGCTGATGTCGATGTTCAACGGCGTCATCCAGCTCTTCACGCCGCGCTGGGTGGTGGGGCGTGTCATGGCCTGCTACCAGACAGCCGCCTTCGGCGGCATGGCATTGGGCAGCTGGGCCTGGGGCGGGGTGGCCAATAATTACGGCCCCACCGCGACCCTGATCGGCGCGGCGGCCCTGCTGCTGGTCTGTGCCATCGCCGGGCTGCGCCTGGCGATCCCTGCCTTTTCGAGCTTTGACCTGTCACCGCTCGACCGGTTCCGGGAGCCCGACTTGCCGCTGGCGCTACAGCCCCGGGCCGGCCCCATCATGGTGATGGTCGAGTATATCATCACCCGGCAGGACGTGCCGGCATTCCTGTCCGTAATGACCCAGCGTCGGCATATTCGCCTGCGCGATGGCGCCCGGCAGTGGACGCTCCTGCGGGACCTGGAAAATCCCCAATTGTGGACGGAAACCTATCACGTTGCGACCTGGGTGGAGTATGTACGGCACAATCAGCGCCGGACAAGGGCTGACGCCGAGGTTTCCGATTCCCTGCTCCGCCTGCACCGGCAGGCGGAAGCGCCCAAAGTTCGTCGCCTGATCGAGCACCACAATGTGCCGCCACGCGACGAGCTGCACTTCAAGCCCGGTGTAGACGCACCCTGAGGTGTGTGGCGGGCGCTATAGCGCCCGCAGATGCCGCAGCTTGGAGGGAACGACGTTGTATTGGCGGCCGCCATCAACGAGCAGGTCGGCGCCGGTGATAAACGATCCGGCGGGCGAAGCGAGGAAGGCAACGGCCTCGGCAATGTCGGCGATCTCGCCCAGCCGCCCCAGCGAGGTGCGCTCGAGTTCTTCGGCAAAGCGCGTCTCGTTGTCCGCCATCTTGTTGATACCGCCGGTGCCGCCAATCGGGCCGGGGGCGACATTGTTGACAAGGATGTTGTAGCGGCCCCACTCGACGGCCAGCGTGTGGGCCATCGAGATGATGCCGGCTTTGGCGGCTGCCGCGTTGACCGAACCGGGCCAGCTCTGCCAGGCGAACGGCGACACGATATTGATGATGCGACCGCCCCCCCGGGCCTTTGCCAGGTGAGGCTGGGCCGCCTTGCAGCAGGCAAAGCTGCCATGCAGGTTGATGTCGATCAGCACCTTCCAGCCGTTTTCGGACAGTTCCTCGGCAGGCGAATGGAACAGGCCTGCGGCGCAGTTGACGAGGATATCAAGCGAGCCAAGGCGGTCGACCGTCTGCTGGACGGCTTCGGCAACGGCCGTGAAGTCCCGCACATCGGTGGGCACGTAAATATTGTCGATGCCCTCGGCGCTCAACTTCTCGCTGGCCGCCTGCAGCACATCGTCCTTGCGGCTGATGATGCAGACCTTGGCCCCAAGCAGTCCGAGCGTGCGGGCGATGCCGAAGCCGATCCCGGTGCCGCCACCCGTCACGAAGGCGGTCTTGCCCTCGAGGGCTCCCCGGGCAAAGGTTTCAAACGGACTGCGAGGATTTGCGGGCGCCGTATCGGCCATTTGCATCTTCCTTATCAACTGAATCTGTCGCGGCGACCCGGCGACACTGCTTATCTCGATCGGTCGGCGGTCGTGCCGCTTTCCAGGTTTGCTGGCTGGCGCATCCGGCAAGGCCGGTTGCGACTGCTTAAGGGTCTGTCGCAATTGCCATGCCATGGTGCGATCTGCGGATGCGCCCGGGTTTTCGACTCGGGTGGGCAGGATGGGCGAAGGTGGCGGCCCTTGCCAATGTGTATTCGACGAGGGCAGTCAGGGCGTAATGATCGTCCGGTGGACACAGTTGGGTGAACCGTTTTGCCCCGGTTGCGGCCACCCGGCTGTTATTGGCGGAAATGCTGCGGCGAACATATCTTTGGCACGGCTCTTGCGACGGAGCCTAAATCATGCGCTGTCGTCAGGGTATCCTGTAGTCGTCCCGCATCGCGCATCGCAAGAGGAGGCCATGCTGATCCATTCCCGCCCGACACTAACCTATAGCGAAGCGATCGCGGATTTTATTTCCGGCTTCAAGCTCTCCGATGTGCCGCCCGAAGTGGTCGCCCGCGCCAAGCTGGTGCTGCTCGACGGCTTGGGGTGCGGACTGTTCGGTGCGAATGTGAAGTGGACCGAGATCCTGGCCAAGGTGGTTGCGGGGCTGGAGCCCTCCGGGGGCACGGCGACGGTCTGGGGGCGCAATGAAACGGCCTCGGCCACCAATGCAGCGCTCATCAACGGCACGATGGTTCAGGGCTACGAGCTCGATGACGCAAACCCGGCGACTATCCATTCCTGCGCGGCAGTGCTGCCTGCGGCCATCGCCGCCGCGGAATATGTCGGCGCCGACAAGATCGATGGCGAGCGCCTGCTGACCGCGATCATCGCCGGATTTGAAATCGGGCCGCGCATCGGCCTGTGCATGAACGGCAATCGCATGCTGGTAAAGGGATGGCATTCGCCTGGCATATTCGCGCCCTTCCCGGCGTCGGTTGCCGCCGGGATAGTGCTGGGTCTGGACAAGCAGCAGATGAAGAATGCGATCGGCATAGCCGGTCCCCAGGCTGCGGGGCTGATGGCGACCCAGTTCGGCTCGATGGTCAAGCGCGTCCTGTGTGCCAAGGGCTCGCAGAGCGGCCTCTATGCGGCGCTGCTCGCGGCAGAGGGCTTTACTGGGATCGATGAGGTCTTCGAGCAAGAGTATGGTGGATATTGCCGGACCTTTACCGGCAGCGCCGACGAATTCGATCTTCATGCATTGACCGACGGGCTGGGTACGCGCTGGGAAACCATGCGCATTTCGATAAAGCGGCATGCAACGGTTGGCACCAACCTGTCGGCGCTCGACGTCATCGAGGAACTGATGGAGGAGGGGCTCAAGGCACAGGATGTCGATCGCGTGACCGTGCGGATGACGGAAGACGCGGTTCGCCATTCCTATTGGACGCCCTACGAACCTGTCGGCCTCACCGCCGCGCAGATGCATCTGGGCTTCTGCATCGGAATGAAGCTGATCGAAGGGGAAGTGTTCGTCGACCAGATGGTCGAAGAGAATATCGCCCGCCCCGACGTGCTGGAAATGTGCAAGCGCGTCGAGGTTCTGCGCGACGAGGAACGCGAGAAAAAGGGGCGTCCTTTCGCGCGCGGCGCCGATGTGGAAGTGTTGCTCAAGAATGGCCAGACCATCCGGCGCGTGACCGACCATTTCCGGGGCAGTTTCCAAAAGCCGATGTCGCAGGACCAGATGCTGGCCAAATACCGCCGGCTGGCGGGCAAGTCGCTGACGCCGCAGGGCGTTGCCGAGCTGGAAAGCCTGGTGATGGAACTCGAGACGCAGCCCTCCGTGACGAAGCTGATCGAGACGCTGCGGGGCGTCTAGCCAGAAGGGCACCGTGCCCGGCCGCCAATGGTCGCGCCCCATTGGGGCGTGACGGGCATTTCTCCATGAAATGCCGGGTGCCGGAGAGCAATGTGCGGAAGCGGCCGGAACAATCTGCGTCGAGACGCGGCCGGGCGGATAAGTTGCCAATGAGCAGAGGAATGCAGCGTCATGAGTGAGTTCACCGACATCCGTTACGAAAAGCGTGGTGGCGTTGCCACTATCACCATCAACCGGCCGGACCAGCTCAATGCCGTCACTGCGCATAGCCTGCAGGAAATCGAGATGGCATTCGACGATGCGGGAAAGGACAATTCGGTAGGCGTCGTCGTGCTGACGGGCGCCGGTGAAAAATCGTTCTGCGCCGGCGCCGACGTCTCCTGGCAAAAGGCCGGCAAGATGGGCCGCACGGGCGCCGCCATCTTCACGCCGCCCTACCTGACGATCTCGCGCTGCCCCAAGCCGGTGATTGCCCGGGTCAATGGCTATGCCATCGGAGGCGGCCACCACTTCGCCTATTTCTGCGATTTCACCATCGCCGCCGAACATGCCGTGTTTGGGCAAAGCGAGCCGCGAGTTGCCTACCCGGCAAGCGGGCCGGTGGTCAGCTATCTCACCCGTATCGTGGGCCACAAGCGGGCGCGCGAGATGTGGATGCTCGGCCGGCGCTATTCCGCTGAGCAGATGCTGGACTGGGGGCTGGTCAATGCCGTCGTGCCGATGGCGGATCTGGATGCGGAGGTGGCGCGCTGGTGCGAGGAACTGCTTTGCGTCTCGCCAACCTGCCTCAAGGTGTTCAAGGCATCCTTCATCGAAGAGTTCGAGGACCTGCTGGGCCAGGCGGATTTCCTGCGCCGCTGGATGGTCCCGCAGGAATTCTGGGAGACCGAGCAGAAGGAGGGCACCAGTGCCTTCAAGGAAAAGCGCAAGCCCGATTTCTCCCGTTTCCGCAAGGCGCCGGATTCGGAAGACGGACAATAGGGTTGGCCCCGGCAAGGGAGGTAAGGACGATGAACACGAGAAAACTTGGCCAATCGGGACTTGAAGTCTCGACGATCGGTCTGGGTTGCATGGGCTATGGCGGGGCCCGCACCATGTCGCCCGACGACCGGCGGCAGCTTGTCGATCTGATCCGCGCGGCGGTCGATCGTGGCGTCACATTATTCGACACGGCCGAATCCTATGGCCCCTTCGCCAATGAGGAAGTGGTGGGGGAGGCGCTGGCGCCGGTGCGCGACAAGGTCGTCATCGCCAGCAAGTTCGGCTGGGACATCGATTTTGACACAGGCGTCAATTCGAACCGTCTCAACAGCCGGCCCGAGCACATCCTTGCAGCGGTGGACGGCATGCTGAAGCGTCTGCGCACCGACACCATCGATCTGCTCTACCAGCACAGGGTCGATCCCGAGGTGCCCATCGAGGACGTTGCGGGAACGGTGAAGGGGCTGATCGCGGCGGGCAAGGTGCGCTATTTCGGCCTTTCCGAGGCAGGCGCGCAGACCATCCGGCGTGCACACGCCGTGCAGCCGGTATCGGCCCTGCAGAGCGAGTATTCGCTGTGGACCCGCGAACCGGAAGGCGAGATCCTGCCGCTGCTCGAAGAGCTCGGCATCGGTTTTGTGCCGTTCAGTCCCCTGGGGAAAGGCTTTCTCACCGGCACCATCAACCAGGCGACTGCATTCGACGCGTCCGATTTCCGCAATAGCGTGCCGCGATTCTCGCTCGAAGCACGTCGTGCCAACCAGGGGCTGGTCGACATCGTGGGCACGATGGCCGCGCGAAAGGGCGTCTCGCATGCCCAGATCGCCCTGGCCTGGGTGCTGGCACAAAAGCCGTGGATCGTCCCCATCCCGGGCACCCGCAAACTCGGGCGGCTCGAAGAAAACATCGCTGCGGCGTCCGTGATATTGAGCCCGCAGGATCTGAAGTGGATCGACGAGGCGACATCGGCCCTCACCATCGAGGGTGACCGCTATCCGGCCGATTTTCTTCGGCACTCAGGTCGCTAAAGCATGTCTCCCGAAAGTGGGAACCGGTTTCGGGACAAAGCCATGCGACAAAACACGGAGCTAAAGCGCATGGAGCGAATCTGAAAGATCGCGATGCGCTTTAGGACGAGCGCGCTGGCTGACGAGTTGTCGGCGTCGGACCATGGGGCGGGGAGAAGAACTGCCCAGCTCCGCATGCCTGGCGTGCGGCCAGGCCCGCCCAGGCCAGGGCGGATTTTTCCAACAGAGATTTTTCTAACAGAGAATGAGAGGCAACAAATGCTTTGGGTTATCAAGTGCCGGAACAAACAGGATATCGCAGCGATCAGAACCGCTGCCTTGCCTGAGCACCGTATTTTCCTGGACAGCCGGGAGAACCATATCCTGTTTGCCGGTGGCCTGCAAAACGACGAGGGCACCGATGCCATTGGTGCGATGTTCATCGTCAATGTTGCCGGCCGCGAGCAGGCGCAGGGCTTCATCGACGCCGAGCCGCTGAACCGAGCCGGTGTGTTCGAAACCGTGACGGTCGAGCGGCTGGTGAAGGGACGTTTTCATCCTCACCTCATCGACGCATGAGCTGCGCCATCTCAGGAGATTGAGCTTGAAAAATCAATCCATCGTCAAAAACCCCACCAAATTCTTCATCGGTGGCGAATGGGTCGAGCCGTCCTCGGACGCGACGATCGAGGTCTTCAACTCGGGCACGGAAGAGAGCTTCCTCGTGGTCGCCGAGGCCAAGGAGGCGGATGTGAACCGGGCCGTGGCCGCGGCGCGCGACGCCTTCGACAACGGCCCCTGGCCGCGAATGACGCCTGCCGAGCGGGCCGGGCATATTCGCCGGTTCGCCGACGAAATCGAGAAGCTGGCCGAACCGCATGGCGTGCTCTGGACCGTGGAAGCCGGCGCGCTGCGCAGCTTCACCAAGATGCGCGCGCTCAGCATCGCCAAGGACTATCTGTCCTATGCCAATCTGGCGGACACTTTCCCGTTCCAGGAGCGTCACAAGCCCCTGGCCGGTGGTGAGGTTGCTCTTTTGGTGCGTGAGCCGGTGGGCGTCGTGGCGGCCATCGTGCCCTGGAACGCGGCGCCGGGCGCCATTGCCAGCAAGCTGGGGCCGGCCATGATCGCGGGCTGCACCGTGATCGTCAAAGTGTCGCCCGAAGCGCCGGGTTCGGCCTATATCGTGGCCGAGGCGGCCGAGAATGCCGGTCTTCCTGCCGGTGTCGTCAACATCCTCACCGCGCATCGGGAGGTTTCCGAACTGCTGGTGCGCAATGGCGGCGTCGACAAGGTCGCCTTTACCGGCTCGACGGCAGCCGGCCGGCGCATCGGGGCCATCTGCGGCGAGCGCATTGCGCGCTGCACCCTTGAGCTGGGTGGAAAGTCGCCCGCGGTCATCATGGATGACTATGACATCGAAACCGCGGCCAAGGCCATTGCCTCCCGCGCAACCTTTCTCACCGGCCAGGTCTGCGCGTCGCTGACACGTATCATTGTGACGCGCGAGCGTCATGATGCGCTGGTCGATGCGCTCGCCAGCGAGTTCGAGAAGGTCATTGTCGGCGATCCGTTCGACCAGGCGACGCAAATGGGTCCGCTGGCGACCCGCCACCACCGTGACCGCGTGGAAAACTATATCGAAAAGGGCAGGCAGGAAGGCGCCAGGCTTGCCACCGGCGGCGGCCGTCCCAAGCACCTCAATCGCGGTTTCTTCATCGAGCCGACGATTTTTGCCGATGTCAGCAACGATCATGTCATCGCACGCGAGGAGATCTTCGGGCCGGTGCTGGCAGTCATTCCCGCCGACAGCGAAGACCACGCATTGACGATTGCCAATGACAGCAATTATGGGCTGAACGCCTCTGTCTTCACTAACGACATCGAGCGCGCCTATAGCGTCGCACGACACATCCGTTCGGGCACGGTTGGCCAGAACATGATGCGCAACGAGGGCAGCGTTGCCTTTGGCGGCTTCAAGCAGTCGGGCATCGGCCGCGAAGGAGGAGCGGAAGGCCTGCGTTCCTACATCGAGACCAAGGTTGTCGTTCTGGACGGCATGCCGGCTTCGGCAGGGCTGGCTCGCGTCTGAAAAAAAACGGGCGGGTACCTTGGTGCCCGCCCGTTTCCTATCGATCGACTGCAGCCGCTGTCCTGGCTGGACCTATCTGGGGGTTTCGTCCAGCAGGCGTCCCAGAATTTCCTCGGTATGTTCGCCCAGCCGAGGCGGCAGGGAGCGCGGCAGGCAGGGACGGCCGTCAATATGGATGCCAAGGCCGGTTTGGGGCACCACCCGTCCGGTGTCGTCGCTGAGGGCGAAGAACAGTCCGCGCTCGGTAAAGCCGGGATCGGCGACGACCTCGTCGATGCGATTGATGGGACCGGCCGGCACCCTGGCGTCGGCAAACGTGGCCAGCCAGATGTCGCGTGGCTTGGTCCGCAGGATTTTCTCGATATGGGCAACGATTTCCGCGCGCTGTTCACGCCGCTTGGCATTGGTTTCAAATTTGGACCGCGCCCCGAAATCAGGATCGCCGATTGCCAACCAGAAGCGCTTCCAGATCGCGTCGGAGCCCAGTCCCAGATTGATGGGGTGGTCGGCGGTGGCGAAGGATTGGTAAATGGCGATCACGCTGTCGGTGCCACCGGAGCGGCGAGGCAATTCTCCCGAACCCAGATAGGAAGAAATGCGGCAGGTGAGGAAGCGGGTCATGCTTTCGGCAAGGCTGATGTCGATCTTGCGGCCCTTGCCCGTCTTCTGGCGGTCGAACAGTGAGGCCATCACGGCCATTGCGGCATCCTGTCCGGCGAGCATGTCGGCTGCGGGTGCCCCCACTTTCTGGGGCGGCCCGTCTTCTGCGCCGGTCATATCCATCACGCCGGAATAGCCCTCGGCGATCAGGTCATATGAGGTCAGCTCGGCCCGGGGGCCTGACAGGCCAAAGCCCGAAATCGAAACGAAGACAAGGTTTTCGCGTTGCGCGCGCAAGGTCGCGTAGTCCAGGCCCAGCTTGCGCTGCACATCGGGCGGCTGATTGGTGACAAAGACATCGGCGGTGGCGATCAGCCGCTTGAGGTTTTCCATGCCTTCGTGACTGCGTAAATCGATGACGACGCTTTTCTTGTTCCGGTTGACCGCCGCGAACCACAGGGCTTCCCCATCGAGGAAAGGAGGCCCCCATTTGCGCGCGTCGTCACCGTCGGGGCGCTCCACCTTGATCACTTCAGCGCCGAAGTCGGACAGCAGCATGGTCGCGTAGGGGCCAGCCACGGAGGTCGTGATGTCTATCACCCTGAGGCCCGAAAGCAGATCGAAGGATACGCCACACTGCAGCAAGGGGAGACTCTGATACGGCAGGGTTGGAGTGGGGGATGGCTTTTCGTCACCTGTCATGCGTCGTTCCTCTGTTTGGAGAATGGTGACGCAATCCGCATGCCACACGGGGCAAGCCTTGCGTCGGAACAACCTGGCGGGCAAGTTGGCACGCCGCTTGCTGTAGCGCAGGGAACGAGGCCGCGGCGCTCCATTGGTTGGGGCGAGGGCAGCTTGTGCAGGTGTCGGGCGGCCCTTGGGGCACGCCTGGCCACGTCATATTCGGATAGCAGGCCGGTCAGGGCCCGTGGCCACCAGCGCTGCGGAACAGGATTTGGACCGGATTGGGAGGGAATACAACGATGCAGACGACCAGCTACGATTATGTCGTCGTGGGCTCAGGATCGGCGGGCGGTGTGGTCGCGGCGAGATTGAGTGAGAATGGCAAATATTCCGTCCTTTGCCTGGAGGCCGGCACCAAGGACGAAAAGCATATCTGGACCAAGTCGCCCCTGGGTGGCGCGTTCATGATCGAAGATCCTAAGGTGAACTGGTGCGACTACTCACAGCCCAATGAAACCCATGGCAACCGCCCGATCTATGTCGCGCATGGCAAGATTCTGGGTGGGTCGAGCGCGATCAACGCCACGGTCTACAATCGGGGCCAAAAGCGCGACTACAATACATGGGCGCAGATGGGCTGCACCGGCTGGGGATATGACGACGTCCTGCCCTTTTTCAAGAAGCTGGAATCCAGCAAGGTCGGATCGGACGAGTTTCGCGGCCGCAACGGCCCTATCGGGGTGTCGCTGGCCTCCAAGATTACGCCCTTCTATGACCTGTTCATAAAGTCCGCCCAGGCGGTGGGCATCCCCCTCAACCCGGACTATTGCGGCGGTTCCCAGTTTGGCGTTGCCATGGCCCAGCAGGCATCGCATCGCGGTTTCCGCCAGAGTACGGCCACGCAATATCTCGCCTCGGCGCGGCGGCGGCCAAACCTTTCGATCCTGTCGGGGGCGGAAGCCAAGTCGCTCATGCTTGAGGGCGGTAGATGCGTCGGCGTGCGTTTCCGGCGGAACAACAAGCTCGAGGAGGTGCGCGCCACCCGCGAGGTGATTGTCAGCTGCGGAGCCATCAATTCTCCCAAGCTGCTCGAGCTGTCAGGGATCGGAAATCCTGAAATCCTGTCCCGCTACGGCATTCCGGTGGTCCAAGAACTTGTCGGGGTGGGTGAAAACCTGCGCGATCACTATGGTCCGACGCTGAAATGGACCTTCACCAAGCCTGGCATCTCGGCGGCCGCACAGGGGCGGGGATGGCGGCTGGCGCGTGAGGTGCTGCGATTTGCCTTGCTGGGAAAGGGGTTCATCTCGCAGGGGATCGGCACGATGCGAGCCTTCGTAAAGTCCGATGCCAGCGTGGAAGATGCCGATATTCAGCTGATCGGCAATCCCTACATCGTCGATCTCAAGGATGGAAAAAGGTCGATGTCGCCGGTCGAGGGGTTTGTGCTGTTTGCGCAGGTCCAGCGGCCCGAGAGCGCGGGTAGCGTGCATATCCAGTCCGCGGACGCCTTTACGCCGCCGGCGATCAACTACAAGTTCCTCGAAACTGAAAACGACCGCCGGGTGGCGGTGGCCTCGGTGCGCAAGGCGCGCGAAATCGTGGCCGCGCCTCCGCTGGCGGACGTTATCGCCGAAGAGCTTCTGCCAGGGCCCAAGGTGCAGAGCGACGCCGAGATTATCGACTATATCCGCAATACCGGCGCGACGACCTTCCACTTTTCGGGAACCTGCAAGATGGGCAAGGACGCGACATCGGTGGTCGACGAGCGGCTGCGTGTGCATGGCATCAAGGGACTGCGCGTCGCGGATGCTTCCATCATGCCGATTATCGTATCGGGCAATACCAGCATTCCCTGCATGATGATCGGCGAGAAATGTGCCGACATGGTGCTTGCCGACGCTGCGGCATGAGGCGGCCAGAAAAACCCAAAATATAGCCGAGCCGGCCGGGAAGCATTGGACAGCTGTCCGGCCGCCTCGCCGGTGCCTGCGACGGCAGCAGTCATGGCTGTCAATGCGGCATACACTGTCCTTCACCCTGACACTTCCGCTGCCGAACCCGTCAAGGTGCAGGTAATCGATGGGGCGCCGGCGCGGTGGCACGCCGCTTGCGAGTCAATACGAAATTCGACGTCACGGGATCACCAAGGGAGTGAGAACATGGTCGATAGCAGAACTTCAGGCCTTGCGCGGGCGATTGGCGCGGCTGGGCCTGGCAGCATGGCCACTTGCCCCGACGGCGTTCCGCGGAACGCATTCGCCTGAGCGGTGTGGGTCACATCAATATCGTTGATCGGGATTGCCTGGTCACCACAGCAAAATCTTACGAGGAACTCATGCCCCATCTCTCAATAAGCTATACGCCCAATATCAAGGTCGACATGGACGTGCTGTGCCGCGCCCTGTGCGACGAGCTCGGCGCGCAGCGGGATGCAGATGGCAAGGCCGTCTATCCGTCCGGCGGCACCCGGGTCATGGCTTTTCCGGCCAGTCACTACGCCGTTGCGGACGGCAAGGGTGACTATGGCTTCATGTATCTGAACCTGCGGATTTTCGGGGGGCGGCCCCCGGAGGTAACCAAGAAGACCGGCGACGCGGTTCTGGCGGTGGTGGCCCGCCTGATGGCGCGTAATATTGCCGAGGATGGCATCGGCATCACCTTGCAGATCGACGAGACTCCCAAGGAAATACCGGGCCAGTTGCTCATGTCATACGAAGATCGGCACAACACCCTGCACGCCCTTTTCCAAAAATAGCATCGAGGCGCGGCAGCGGCCATGGAGGTTGGCACCGCTGCCGCTTGCCTGCACTACGAATTGACGTCCCTGAGATGGTCGTGGCGTCCCCGGTGGGGTAGGCAGGCATGGGGTCGTGACGGAGATTAGGAGGAAATAATGGGAACAAACACCAAAGACATTGCCGCGGGCACATTTTTCATCGCGGTTGGCGCCTGGTTCAGCATCAATGCGTGGTTCACGCTGTCGATCGGCACCATCTCGCGGATGGGAGCGGGCTATTTTCCCATTGTCCTGGGCGTATTGCTGGTGCTGATGGGTGGCGTGATCGTGTTCAGGTCCGTCAGCGCCGCGGCCGGGCCCATCGGGCGCATCCCGATCCGGGGCCTGATCATGATTAGCCTTGCGCCTGTGGTGTTCGGTCTCACCGTGCGGGGGCTTGGCCTGCCCGGAGCGGTGTTCCTCTCAATGCTTTTTGCCGCATTTTCGAGCACACGCGTGACGGTCAAGACCGGCATCGCCCTGGCCCTGGGAATTGCCGTTTTCTGTACCATCATTTTTCATTACGGCCTGTCGCTTCCCATTGATTTGGTCGGTCCCTGGCTTAAGGCTTGGAAGTTGTAGCAATGGATCTGTCATCCACACTTCTGTTGGGCCTGTCGACCGCGCTCCAGTTCGAAAATCTGCTCGCGTGCTTCATGGGCGTTCTTCTTGGGACGCTGGTGGGCGTGCTGCCCGGCGTCGGGCCCGCGGCAACGATCGCCATGCTGTTGCCGATAACCTTCTCGCTGTCGCCTGCGGCGTCGGTGATCATGCTGGCCGGCATCTATTATGGTGCCCAATATGGCGGCTCCACCACCGCGATCCTGCTCAATCTGCCCGGCGAATCCTCCTCGGCGGTCACGGCCATCGATGGTTATCGCATGGCCAGGATGGGCCGCGCGGGTCCCGCTCTGGCGACGGCAGCGATCGCCTCGTTCGTCGCCGGTACGTTCGCGACACTGGTGATCGCCGTCGCCGCGCCGCCCCTGACGGCGCTCGCGCTCCAGTTTGCCTCGGTTGAATATTTCTCCCTGATCGTATTCGGGGTGATCTGTTCGGTTGCCCTGGCCCATGGCGCCATCCTCAAGGCGCTGGCAATGGTGGTGTTCGGTATCCTGCTCGGGACGGTGGGCACCGACGTCTATACGGGCGAGGCGCGCTTTACGCTGGGTTATCTGCAGCTGTTTGACGGGCTCGACGTCGTCGCGCTGGCCGTCGGGATCTTCGGGATCGCCGAGATTTTGAAGAATCTGGAGAACGAGTCCGGTCGGGTGAATACCGCCGTCGAGATTGGACGCATGATGCCCTCCAGGGAGGATATGAAGCGCTCGGTGGGGCCCATTGTGCGCGGGAGCATCCTGGGCTCCCTGCTCGGCATCCTGCCGGGGGGCGGGGCCCTGCTGTCGTCATTTGCTTCCTACGCGATGGAAAAGCGGCTGTCCAAGCACCCCGAGCAATTCGGCCAGGGCGCCATTGAAGGCGTCGCCGGGCCGGAGGCTGCCAACAATGCCGGCGCCCAGACCTCGTTCATACCGATGCTGACACTTGGCATCCCGTCCAACGTCGTTATGGCGCTGATGATCGGCGCGCTGATGCTGCAGGGGATCATACCCGGTCCGCAGATCGCCACGGAGCGGCCCGATCTGTTCTGGGGGCTGATCGCATCCATGTGGGTCGGCAACCTGATGCTCGTGGTGCTCAACCTGCCGCTTGTCGGGTTGTGGGTCAGACTCCTCGCCGTTCCCTATTACATGCTGTTCCCGGCCATCATCGCCTTTTCGACAATCGGCATCTACTCGATCGGAGCCAATGCGTTCGACGTCTATACGCTGACCGCTTTCGGCCTGATCGGCTACTTCCTGATGAAGACCGATTGCGAACCGGCGCCCTTCCTGCTCGGCTTCATCCTGGGGCCGATGCTCGAAGAGCATCTGCGCCGCGCCATGCTGGTGTCGCGTGGCGATCCGACGGTGTTCCTGACCAGCCCGATCAGCGCCGCCTTCCTGGGGCTCTCGGCCATTCTTCTGATCGCGGTCAGCCGTTCGGCAATCAGAAAGCAGCGCGAGATGATTTTCGTGGAAGATTGAGCCGGCTCCGCCACTCTCGAACCTGATGGCATGGCGCCATGCGACAAAGACTGGATTGACGATGAAGCACTACGGAAAATTCTATATCGGGGGTGAATGGGTCGAGCCGGTCGAGGCTCGAGCGATCTACCTCGTGGACCCGGCTACGGAAGAAACCTATGCAACCCTTGCGCTTGGCAGCGCCGGGGATGTGGATCGGGCCGTGGCCGCGGCCCGTGCGGCATTTCCCCGCTTCTCGCAAACGACGCCGGCCGAGCGCATCGAGCTGTTCCAGCGGATCATATCGGCCTTCAAGGCGCGGAGCGGTGACCTCACCGAAGCAATCGTGCGCGAGCTGGGCGCCCCGGTATCGGTGAATGTCCACACCGCCAGTCCCTTGCAGATCTTCGAACAGACAATCGAGATCATCAGGGAATACGACTTCGAGGTGAGGGTAAAAGGCACGTTGATCAGGCGGGAGTCGATCGGTGTCGCCGGGCTGATCACGCCATGGAACTGGCCCGTACAGTCCATCTGCGGCAAGCTCTGCTCGGCGCTGGCGGCCGGATGCCCGATTGTTCTCAAGCCTTCGGAGCATTCCTCGATCAGTGCGCATTTGCTGGCCGAAGTGCTCGATGCGGCGGGGGTGCCGCCCGGGGTGTTCAATGTCGTGTTCGGAGACGGCCAGTCGGTCGGCTCGGCGATCAGCTCGCATCCCGATATCGACGTGGTGTCATTCACCGGGTCGACTGTTGCCGGCATCAGGGTGGCTATCGACGCCGCCCCCACGGTTAAGCGCGTGGTGCAGGAACTCGGCGGCAAGTCGGCCAACATCATTCTTCCCGATGCTGCTCTGGAAGAGGCTGCCAGGTGGAATGTCACGCGCGGCATGTTCAATTCCGGACAGTCCTGCCATGCGCCGAGCCGCGTGCTAGTGCATCGCGACCAGCTCGACGAAGTGCTTGGCTACATGCAGGACGAAGCCGCAAAAATCCGCGTCGGCGACCCGCGGGACGCCCATACGACGCTCGGACCGCTCGTCAACAAGGTGCAGTTCGAACGGGTCCAGAACCTGATTGCGTCGGGCATAGCGGAGGGCGCGCGCCTCGTCTGCGGTGGTCCCGACCGTCCCCAGGAGCTCAACAGGGGCTATTTCGTCAAGCCGACTATTTTTGCCGATGTGACGCCGGCCATGACCATTGCCCGGCAGGAAATCTTTGGCCCGGTCTTGTCGGTCCTGACATATGAAACCGAGCAGGAGGCGATCGATATCGTCAATGGAACGCCCTATGGGCTGGGCGCCTATCTGTTCACGCCGTCCACGGCGACGGCTGACCGGGTGGGGCGGGCCTTGCGGGCGGGCCGGGTTTTCCTCAACGGGCATCCGGGCGACATGCGCGCGCCCATGGGCGGATATCGCCAGTCTGGCAATGGCCGCCAGAATGGCAATTTTGGCCTCGAGGAGTATCTCGAAATCAAGGCGATGTACGGATATTAGCCTCGCCGGCCCATGCGAAAATATCGACTGTGAGAAGAGACATGAAAATCCTTGTAGCTGTGAAACGTGTGGTTGATTTCAACGTGAAGATCCGCGTCAAGCCGGATGGAACGGGCGTCGATCTTGCCAATGTGAAGATGTCGATGAACCCGTTTGACGAGATTGCCGTCGAGGAAGCTTTGCGGCTCAAGGAGGCCGGCAAGGCTAGCGAAGTGGTGGTGGTCTCGATTGGTTCGGCCAAGACGGAAGAGACGCTGCGCACCGCACTGGCCATGGGTGCGGATCGCGCCGTGCTGGTCGAGACGGACGCGGCGGTCGAGCCGCTTGGCGTGGCCAAGCTCCTCAAGGGTGTCGCCGAGATGGAGGCGCCGGGGCTGGTGATCCTGGGCAAGCAGGCCATTGACGATGACAGCAACCAGACCGGCCAGATGCTCGCGGCCCTGCTGAAATGGGGCCAGGCGACGTTTGCCTGCAAGGTCGAGCTCGAAGGGGCCATGCCGGGCGGCACGGCCAGGGTCACGCGCGAAATCGATGGCGGGTTGCAGACCCTCGAGGTCAAGCTGCCGGCGATCATTACCACCGATCTGCGCCTCAACGAGCCACGCTATGCCTCGCTGCCCAACATCATGAAAGCCAAGAAGAAGCCGCTCGACAAGAAGACCCCGGCCGATTTCGGCGTCGATATCGCACCCCGCCTCGTGGTGCTGAAAACGGAAGAGCCGGGCGGGCGCAAGGCCGGCATCAAGGTAAAGAGCGTTGCCGAGCTGGTCGAGAAGCTGAAGACCGAAGCCGGCGTGCTGTGAGGAATCGCCCGACTCGCTCCAGCGCCTGTCCATTTGCTGCGGTCCCGCAGGTTACCGGGACGAACAATTTTCAAGGATGAGACCATGGCCATTCTTCTTCTGGCAGAACACGACAACGCAACCATTTCCGACCAGACCGCCAAGGCGCTGACGGCGGCCAAAGCGATCGGTTCGGAGGTGCATGTGCTGGTTGCCGGTGCCGGTGCCGCAGGAGCTGCCGACGCCGCGAGCAAGCTTGAGGGCGTTTCCCGTGTGCTGCTGGCCGATAGCGCCGAGCTGGCACACCATCTTGCCGAGCCCTTGGCGGATTTGATCGTCGCGCTGGCCGGCAGCTATGACACCATCGTCGCGCCGGCGACGGCCTCGGCCAAAAATGTCATGCCGCGCGTGGCAGCCCTGCTCGATGTCATGCAGATTTCCGATATCGTTGAGGTGGTTTCGCCCGACATTTTCAAGCGGCCCATCTACGCCGGCAACGCCATTCAGACGGTGCAGTCCGGCGAGGCCATCAAGGTCATCACGGTCCGCACGACAGCGTTCCAGCCGGCCGGGCAGGGCGGTTCGGCCAAGATCGAACATGTCGCAACGCCTGCAGCTGCGTCCGGGCTGTCGTCCTTCGTCTCGGACGCCATTGCCTCCACCGAACGCCCCGAACTTACCTCCGCAAAGATCATCATTGCCGGAGGCCGGGCATTTGGTTCTGCGGAACAGTTCAACGAGATGATCCTGCCGCTGGCCGACAAGCTGGGGGCTGCCGTGGGGGCATCGCGCGCCGCCGTCGACGCCGGCTACGCACCCAACGACTGGCAGGTCGGCCAAACCGGCAAGGTTGTGGCGCCGCAGCTCTATATCGCGGTGGGTATTTCCGGTGCGATCCAGCATCTCGCCGGCATGAAGGATTCCAAGGTCATCGTCGCCATCAACAAGGATGGGGACGCACCCATTTTCCAGATCGCGGATTACGGGCTGGTCGGCGATCTCTTCGAGATTCTCCCTGAATTGCAAAAACTGATCTGAATTGGTTGAAAGGTGTCAGGATGGCCGAGGCGTTCATCTGCGACTATATACGCACTCCGATTGGTCGCTTCGGCGGCGCACTTTCCTCAGTCCGTGCCGATGATCTCGGCGCCATTCCCCTCAGGGCGCTGATCGAGCGCAATAATTCGCTCGACTGGGACGCTGTCGGCGACGTGATCTATGGCTGCGCCAACCAAGCAGGTGAGGACAACCGCAACGTCGCCCGCATGTCGACACTGCTTGCCGGTCTTCCGGTATCCGTGACCGGCACGACCATCAACCGTCTGTGCGGTTCGGGCATGGACGCAGTCATCACGGCCGCGCGCGCCATCATGGCGGGCGAGGCGGAAGTGATGATTGCCGGCGGTGTCGAAAGCATGAGCCGCGCCCCCTTCGTGCTGCCCAAGGCCGAGACCGCATTTTCGCGCAATGCCGAGATTTACGACACCACCATCGGGTGGCGGTTCGTCAATCCGGTGATGAAGCATCTCTATGGCGTCGATTCCATGCCCGAGACCGGGGATAATGTAGCCATAGACTACAATATTTCACGGCAGGACCAGGATCTGTTCGCCGTCCGGTCCCAGGCAAAGGCGGCTGCGGCACAACAGAATGGCCGGCTCGGCAGGGAAATCACGCCCGTGACCATCCCGCAGCGAAAGGGTGATCCGATTGTCGTTTCGGCGGACGAGCATCCCCGCGCGACCAGTCTGGAAGTGCTCGCGAAATTGAAGCCGATCAACAAGATCGAGGGCGGCACGGTGACCGCAGGCAATGCGTCGGGAGTCAATGACGGTGCGGCCGCATTGATCATTGCCTCCGAAGCAGCGGCCAGTAAATATGGTCTTACGCCCCTGGCGCGCATATTGGGGGGCGCCGCGGCCGGGGTTCCGCCGCGCGTCATGGGTATCGGACCTGCACCCGCCACCAGGAAGCTGCTGGCGAGGCTCGGGCTTGATACGGATGCATTTGACGTGATCGAGCTCAACGAAGCTTTCGCTTCCCAGGGGCTCGCGACCTTGCGCGAGCTGGGCATTGCCGATGACGATGCACGCGTTAATCCCAATGGGGGGGCCATAGCGCTCGGGCACCCGCTGGGCATGTCGGGTGCGCGTATCGCCGGGACGGCCGCCCTGGAGCTGTCGATGCGCAAGGGCAAATATGGGCTTGCCACCATGTGCATCGGCGTGGGCCAGGGCATCGCCATCGCCATGGAACGTGTCTGATGCAGATGAGCTCGAAAATGTCGCTTGAACGGGAATCGATGGATTTTGACGTCGTGATCGTCGGCGCGGGGCCGGCTGGCCTGGCCAGCGCGATCCGCCTCAAGCAACTCGATCCGGATCTATCGGTCGTCATTCTCGAAAAGGGATCGGAGGTGGGCGCGCATATTCTCTCCGGCGCCGTGGTCGATCCGGTCGGCATCAATCGGCTGCTGCCCGGGTGGCGCGAGGAGGAGGGGCATCCCTTCACCACGCAGGTGAACGAAGACCAGTTCCTTTTCCTGAGCCGCAGCAAGTCCATCCGTCTGCCCAACGCACTCATGCCGCCGCTGATGAACAATCACGGCAATTACATCGTCTCGCTTGGGCTGGTCTGTCGCTGGCTGGCCGAAAAGGCCGAAGCGCTGGGCGTCGAGATTTATCCGGGCTTTGCCGCCACGGAAATTCTCTATGATGGGAATGGCGCCGTATGCGGCGTGGCCACCGGCGATATGGGCATTGGCAAGAATGGCGAGGCCGGTCCGGGTTTCGCCCGGGGCATGGAACTGCGCGGCAAATATGTGCTGTTCGGCGAGGGCGCGCGCGGCTCGCTCACCAAGCAGTTGATTGCAAGGTTCCGGCTGGATGAGGGTCGCGAGCCGCAAAAATTCGGCATCGGGCTCAAGGAATTGTGGGAAGTAAAGCCGGAAAACCACAGGCCGGGTCTGGTGCAACATTCCTTCGGCTGGCCGCTGGACATGAATACAGGCGGTGGCTCGTTTCTCTACCACCTGGGCGACAATTTGGTGGCGGTGGGCTTCGTTGTCCACCTCAACTACAAAAATCCCTATCTCAGCCCTTATGAGGAATTCCAGCGTTTCAAGACGCATAAGGCGATTGCCCCGACCTTCGTGGGCGCCAAGCGGGCCGCCTATGGCGCACGCGCCATCACCGAAGGCGGGTATCAATCCGTGCCCAAGCTTTCCTTTCCGGGCGGTGCGCTGATCGGCTGTGCGGCGGGACTGGTCAATGTGCCGCGCATCAAGGGCAGCCACAATGCAGTGCTGTCCGGCATGCTGGCAGCCGAAAAGATCGCGGCAGCGATTGCCGCCGGCCGAGCCCATGATGAGGTCGTCGAAATCGAGAGCGAATGGCGTTCGAGCGATATCGGCAAAGACCTCAAGCTGGTGCGCAACGTCAAGCCGCTATGGTCCCGGTTCGGTACGTTGGCCGGGATTGGGCTTGGCGGGCTGGACATGTGGACGAACCAGCTGTTCGGTTTTTCGGCGCTGGGCACGCTCGGACACGGCAAGAGTGACGCACAGAGCCTCGAGCCCGCCGCGAACCACAGGCCGATAGACTATCCGCGTCCGGACGGCGTCCTGACCTTCGATCGGCTGTCATCGGTGTTTCTATCGAGCACCAATCACGAGGAAGATCAGCCGGTGCACCTCAAGGTGGAGGATGAGGAACTACAAAAGCGGTCCGAGCTGGGCCTTTATGGAGGCCCCTCAACGCGCTACTGCCCGGCGGGTGTCTATGAATGGGTGGAAAAAGACGGCGATCAGACGCTCGTCATAAACGCCCAGAACTGCGTTCACTGCAAGACATGCGACATCAAGGACCCTAACCAGAATATCAACTGGGTCGCCCCGCAAGGGGGGGAAGGTCCGCTCTATCCCAATATGTAGGGCGAGCTGCCGCCGGTTCTGAAGACCCAAGGGTATTGGATGGGTCGGGCCGCCTGCCGCTCCAAAAGGCGGACCCAATATATCAGATGAAAGGGAAGGGCCCGGACATAAGTCCGGGCCCCTCGAGGTCGCAACGGCCCAAAGTGCCTGAGCGCCTGCTACAGCTTGATGTTGCTGGCCTTCACCAACTCGCCCCATTTGCGATAGTCTTCGGCAAAATAGGGCGCCAACTCATCCTTGGGGAGGGCGAGGGGAAGAATACCATAGCTATCGAGCAGCGCCGTGAAGGCAGGGTCTGCGGTGGCTTCGCTGAAAACCTGGGAAAGCACGTTGGCAACGGGTTCCGGCGTGCCGGGCGGAGCAACCATGCAGTACCAGGCTTCACTGACCAGAGGGATGCCTTGTTCGGTTAGTGTGGGCACATCGGGCAAGACGGGATGGCGGGCGGCCGACACGATACCAAAGACCTTGAGCTCGGGTATGTGCTGCAACGATCCACCGACCCCGATAAGCATGAAGTCCACCTGCTTGCCGAGGAGCGCCTGCAGCGCGGGGGCCATGCCCGGGTAAGGCGCATGGACCACGTCGGGGATACCGGCCTCCCTTATGAAGGCTTCGGTCACAAGGTGTGGGATTCCTCCAATGCCGGCACTGGCGTAGCGCATCCCGCCCTTTTGTGCCAACGCAATGAATTCACTGAGGTTATTCGCGGGCAAATCCGACCGGCCAAAAAGCAGCAGGCTGCTCGTGCCCAGGCTGACAATGGGCACAAAGCGCGTCACATCGACATTGCTCGGCGAGATTTGTGGCCAGACCGAGATCACGTCGGAGACCGCCACCAGCAGGGTCATCCCATCGGGGCGGGCGTCATATGCATTGGCGGTGCCAATCGAGCCGGTGGCGCCGGGACGGTTCTCGACGATGCAAGGCTGGCCAAGGCGTTCCGAAGCGCCCGGCGCCATGGCGCGCGCCAAAGTATCCGACCCACCGCCGGGCGGAAAGGGAACGACCAGCTTGACGGGACCGGATGGCCGCCAATCAGCTTGCGCGAAAGCGGCCGAGGTGGCGCCGAGAAGGCCGGTTCCGGCCATCGCTCCCATCAGGCCCATTCCCATGGCACCTTTAAGTACCTGCCGGCGATCCGGCTTCTTGAAATCCATATTGCTGGTCATGCTATTCCTCCGGTTGACTATTGAATTCCCCTACATTGCCGCAGCTACACCTGGCCTCCTGTATGTCGCGGCGGCTTTCTAAACGCAGCAATCGCCGTGCCAGCTGGCGCGGCAATCCGGGCCCCCAGACTTCGATATCTAACATTCAAGTTAGGGGTGCGGCCGCGATCGCGGGCTTTGGGCGAAATCGCGGCAAGTTCGTCCTGCAGATCGGAGCCGCCGAAAGGCTGGGCCGCTGACCATAGGCGTCGCAGACCCGTCAGTGACATTGCTGTTGAACGCCGGGCTGGCTGGCATCGATATTGCGTGGGCTGATTGCAGCGTAGGTCTGTTGGAGTTGTTGGCACGCTGCCCGGTCATACGTCCGTGGAATCACTGGCCCTTCGGTTTCCGTAGTCCAACTGGTTGTATACAAATCAAAACAGGAGAGGTCTCATGATCGTCGACAATCTGGTCAAGCACAGCGACAAAATTTTCATTGGTGGCGAATGGGTTTCATCCTCCGGCGATACGAAAATAACAGTTACGAATTCGGCGACGGAAGAACGGTTCATGACTGTTCCGGAAGCCACGGAAGCGGATGTCGATCGGGCTGTCGCGGCTGCCCGCGAGGCGTTCGATAAGGGCCCCTGGCCCAGGATGACGCCTCAGGAGCGCGCGGGCTATATCGAGGCACTGGCGGACGCGCTGACCAGGCTTGCGGATCAGAACGCCGTGATCTGGACAGCGGAGACGGGCACGCTTCACAAGATTGCCAAGCCCTCTTCCGTGGGGCTCGGCGATCAATACCGCTTCTACGCCCAGTTGTCGCGAACCTATCCGTTCGTTGAGGAGCACCCGTCCCGGAGCGGCGGCAAGCACGCCCTGATTATCCGCGAACCCGTTGGGGTCGTGGGAGCGATCGTTCCATGGAATTCTCCAATGAGCTCGCTGGCCAAGAAGGTCGGCGCGGCGCTGGCGGCCGGCTGCACCGTTGTTGTCAAGGCCTCTCCGGAAGCCCCTGGTTCCGCCTATCTGCTGGCAGAAGCCTGCGAAGCCGCGAACATGCCGCCCGGAGTCGTCAACGTACTGACTGCGGACCGGGCCGTTTCGGAGCGCCTGGTGCGCCATCCTGGCGTCGACAAGATCGCCTTTACGGGCTCGACTGCCGCCGGCCGGCGAATTGGTGCAATTTGCGGCGAGCGCGTGGCGCGGTGCACACTTGAACTCGGCGGGAAGTCGCCGGCCGTGGTTCTGGACGATTTCAGCATCGAGGACGCGGCCAAGCGCCTGGCGGCGCGAGCGACTTTCCTGACCGGGCAGGCCTGCGCCGCCCTGACCCGCGTGATCGTCACCCGGAAGCGTCATGATGAACTTCTTGAAGCGTTGAACGCCAGTTTCCAGACGGTCAGGGTTGGCAATCCATTTGACGCAGACATCGACATGGGTCCTCTTGCCACGAGCCGCCAGCGCGAGCGCGTCGAGGGCTACATTGCCAAGGGTCAGGCCGAGGGCGCAAAACTTGTCACCGGTGGCGGCCGTCCGTCCCATCTCAGCCGCGGTTTCTTCGTAGAGCCGACCCTGTTTGGCGATGTCGACAATCAGTCGACCATAGCGCAGGAAGAAATCTTCGGCCCGGTCTTGACTGTCATTGCCGCCGACAACGAAGAGCAGGCCATCGAATTCGCTAACGACACGGTGTACGGGCTGAATGCATCCATCTTCACCGAGGATGCAGACCGCGCCTTTGCCGTGGCGCGCCAGCTCCGCTCCGGAACCGTAGGCCACAATGAGTGGCGGCCCGAGTTCAATCTGGCTTTTGGCGGCTTCAAGCAATCCGGCATCGGCCGCGAGGGCGGAGTGGAAGGGTTCAAGAACTATCTCGAAACCAAGGTCGTCGTGATGGATGAAATTCCGGCAGCCGCCAGGGCGCTCATGGGAGAGAAGGCGTTGCAGAACGGCTGAAAGCCCAAGCCAAATTGGAGCCGGCCCGGTAGAGTGGAGAGCCTGCTCCCACTACCGGTCGGCTCCAGGCGTCAGCGGAGGGCAGAGATGCCGGTGAGCTCGCGCCCCTCGATCAGGGTCATGATCTGATTGGTTCCGTCCGGTATGGGAAGCATGCGGACGTCGCGGTAATATTCTTCGAGGCCCAGTTCTACGCTGATCCCCATCGCACCATGCACTTCCATGCATTTTGATATCGCGGATGTGCACGCGGCAATCGCATATCTTTTTGCCATGGCGGACAGTTGCGTCTTTTCCGGCAGATCCTTATCAATGGCGTCCAGCGCATTATAGCAGATCAGGCGGCTGGTGGTGATGGATGTCGCCGCGTCAGCGAGAAGTTCCTGAATCAGCTGGAACCCGGCGATCTTGCGGCCGAACATTTCGCGGATTCCGGAATATTCGCGCGCGGCGTCGAGTGCCCTCTGTGCCATGCCGACTGCGACCAGCCCAAGCGAGGGGCGCTGGGACAGCCATGTATGCTGGAGGATTTTTGATGCGGTCCCCTCGTCGCCGATTACATTGTCTTTGGAAACGCTGCACGCATCAAATATTGCCTCACCGGTATGGCACTGCTTGAGCCCCATGGTCGGAATCTTGTTGGTGTAGAACGGCGAGCGGTCGCGTTCGATCACCAACCAGAGCAGGCTGTTACGGCCCCGTTCGTCGGCGCCAACCGAAGCGGTCGTCATCATGACATCGCAGGCGAATGCGCCGCTTACCCACATCTTGTGGCCGGATACAATCCAGGAATCGCCAGCTTCGACGGCCCGTGTCTGGGCGGCGCGTGGGTCCGATCCCGCATAAGGTTCGGTCGTGCCGGCGGCTCCCAGCAGGTCTCCGTTTAACAAAGGTGCAACAAAACGATCGCGCTGGTCCTGGTTGCCGGCCAGACAGATGCGAAGCGCCGGCGTTTCCTGGCCACCGAGCGAAAAATAGACTGAAGCCGGCATCATCTCATGCACAAGGCCCGTCTCCAGCGCCGTCATGCCTTGCCCGCCGTAGTCCTGGGGTATCCGCATCGAGGTTGCGCCCTGGCGGGCCGCCACCTTGATAACGGCACGCCGTTCCTCCTTGGGGAGAGGCTTATAGGGGTCGTTGCGCCTCAGGATAGGCAAAATGTCCCGATCCACCATTTCCCTGGCCGAGTCCTGCAGCATCCGCTGCTCATCTGTCAGAGTGAAATCCATTCCGATCTTCCCGAATTATCAATCCCGTGCTTCAGACCGCAAGAACCGCGCCAGAGCGGCAACGCAGGACGACAGCGCAAAGCCACGCGCCTCGGCGGGCGTTGCCGGCGACGACATATGCACTTGCCGCGGACAGTCCTCTCAAAAGGAGAACATGTTCGACGGCGCTTCCGCACTGTCGTTGTCGAGAACATGAGGCCTCAGGGCTTGCCTCTCGCCGAGCGAAAATCCGCGCTCGGCCGGCTACGGCGTCACCGGCTTTGGCGCCTTACCAGGCAATATCGGGCATGACGAGCGCGTGCTGTCGTTCGCCGTTCCGGCTGTGCGCTCAAGAGCGGCTGGTCCACCGGCGATGGCCATTTTGGCGATAGCGAGGACGGTGTCAGGCTTGGCATCTTTTGGCATTCCGATTGCTAGCATTCCATTGCCGGGGAAGGTTGGTCGATTGTGCCGCACCGTCCTCATCAGAACAATTCGCCGGGAAAAGAAGTGCTCTGGCCTTGTATGGAAGAATTTGGGGCCAGGGCAGTTTTAGAAAAAATTACATGCCGGAAAGCGAAATGTGGGTGTCATTGTTTGTGCTGCTTCATTTTTGTACCGCGAAAATATTGGCGAATGGTCAGAACTAGGGAAACAATATGAATAAGTATTCTTATGATATTTCTCCTCGCGCCGATATACTTGACGTCGCGATTGTCGGTGCGGGTTTCGGTGGTCTTTATGCCCTGCACAAGCTGCGTTCAGATGGCTTGAAGGTACGGGTGGTGGAGGCTGGGCCGGACATTGGCGGAACCTGGTACTGGAACTGTTATCCGGGCGCCCGGTGCGACGTGGAAAGTGTCCAGTATTGCTACTCCTTTGACACTGAGCTGCAGCGTGGATGGCGATGGAGCGAGCGCTTTGCAGCCCAACCCGAAATTTTGAGCTACATCCACTATGTTGCCGACAGGCTGGATCTTCGTCGCGACATTACGCTGAATGCGCGCGTGGAAAGCCTGCGTTTCGACAAGGCAAAGGGTCTGTGGACAGTGGTTTATGGCGATGGTCAAACGCTGGCCGCGCGGTTTGTCATTCTTGCGACAGGATGTCTGTCATCATCTAATTTGCCCGCAATCGAAGGCATGGATCAGTTTGAAGGACAGATTCTTCATACGCCAAACTGGCCCAAGGAGAAGGTCGACTTTGCCGGAAAAACCGTAGGCGTCATCGGTACGGGCTCGACCGGCATCCAGATAGCGCCGGCTGTGGCTCAGCAGGCGCAGCAACTCTATGTTTTCCAGCGGACGCCTTCCTATAGCGTTCCGGCCAGGAACGCAGCGTTGACCGAGGAAATCCACGCCTATTGGGACGAGAATTTCACTCGATTGAAGCGAATTGCGCGAACCGAGTCGCCCGCAGGCGTCGTCACGGAATTGGCCAAGATGCCCGCATCGGAGGCGTCCGACGCGCAGAAGGAGGCGGAGTATCAAAAGCGCTGGGACCATGGTGGACATGGGCTCAACCAGGCCTTCAGCGATCTGAACGTAAACCTGGAATCGAACAGCACCGCGGCCAATTTCGTTCGCCGTAAGATCTGTGAAACCGTGAAGGATCCGGAGGTGGCAAAGAAGCTGCTGCCCAGCTATCCGATTTTTACCAAGCGTATCTGCCTCGACACCAATTATTTCGAGATGTTCAACCGCGACAACACCGCCCTGGTTCAGTTGCCTGCGTCGGGCATCGATCGCCTCACCCCGGATGGTGTGATGGTCGACGGGGTGGTTACCAAAGTCGACACTATTATTTTTGCGACGGGGTTCGATGCAATTACCGGCGCGATAAACCGGATTCACATCGAAAACGAAGAAGGCGACACTTTAAAGGAAAAATGGCGGGATGGACCGAAGAGCTATTTTGGCCTGATGAGTGCGGGTTTCCCAAATCTGTTCACGATCACGGGGCCGGGCAGCCCATCGGTGATGAGCAATGTCGTCGTTTCGATCGAGGAACATGTCGACTGGATTTCCGCATGCCTCGCCCATATGCGGGACAATGACTACACCCTGATCGATGTGGACCAGTCGGCCGAGGACGATTGGGTGGCCCATGTCAACGAGGTTGCGGCCGGGACGTTATTTCACATGGCCGCGTCATGGTATCTGGGCGCCAATATTCCAGGAAAGCCAAGGATATTCATGCCTTATGCCGGCGGTGTGGGCAATTATCATCGCAAACTGAACGAAATGGTGGCGCAGGGCTATGCCGGGTTCAGCTTTTCGCACGAAGCGGCGTCTCAGCCAGGGCGGCACGCCACCCTGTCGACCCGGGCCTAACTCCGTCGGCCATAGATCAATATCCTAGATGACAGGGACTGCCATGACACGATTCGACGGCAAGGTTATCCTTATTAGCGGAGCGGCAAGAGGCCAGGGGGCCGCCGAGGCGCGCCTCCTGGTGGCCCAAGGGGCCAAGGTGGTCATCGGTGACATTCTCATCGAGGAGGGCGAGACTCTGGCAAGAGAGCTCGGTGCCGCCGCAAGATTTGTCAGGCATGATGTTGTCAAGGAAGAGGACTGGTCCGGGGCCGTGAGGGCTGCTGAAGAATTCGGCGGGCTTCATGGTCTGGTCAACAATGCCGGTATTTTCCAACCGGCGAGTATGATGGAAACGGACGAGGCGTTGTGGAGCCGTCACATTCAAATCAACCAGTATGGTTGCTTTCTGGGCATGAAGGTCGCGGCCCCGGCCATGGCGCGGTCCGGCGGGGGCTCGATCGTGAATGTTTCGTCCAATGCAGGGCTTCAGGGGACACCGGCCGCCTTTGCCTATGGGGCGACCAAATGGGCGTTGCGCGGAATGACCAAATCCGCGGCCAAGGAGCTGGCGTCCAAAAATATCCGGGTCAACTCCATTCATCCCGGGATTATCGATACCGAAATGTTGAGCTTCCATTCGCCCGAGAAGACCCGTGATCTGCTCGCGTCAATTCCTTTGGGGCGGATGGGTACAGCCGAAGAGGTCGCCCAGCTGGCGCTATTTTTGCTCTCCGATGAGAGCACCTATATTTCCGGTGCTGAAATCGCGATCGATGGAGCGCGGACCGGCTAGCGCTCTGGACCACGCTGCTGCCGGTGCAGCCTGAAGCTACGCAGATGCCGATCGCGGCCCGCCCGCGGGTTGCCACCAGCGTATCTGTCCCTGCCGGGGCACAAGACGTTGAAAAGGCGGGCTATTCGCAACGCCACTTCTCTCAGGCCGACGCGCACACCTTACAGCATGTCTGCCGAAAGTGGGAACCGGTTTCGGGATAAAGACATGCGTAACAACAAAGAGCTAAAGCGCATGGAGCCGATCTCTAGAGATCGCGACGCGCCTTAGCTCGGAGAAATCCTGGTGCTCCCATCATGGCACAGGGATTGCTGCGTACAGGGCGGATGTGGGTGACGTTTCGCGCAACCTGTAAAGCCTGGCGCCGACTGACATGTTGAGCGGACAAGAGGTATCTATGCCCAGCTACCTGACGAAGCTGCCTTCAGACCGGCAATGTGAGTTGCTGGAGAAGATGCCTGCCAATCAGCCTTTCGAAGAATTTGCGGCTGACGATATCCGCGGTGGCGATGTCTTGGGGGTCACGCAAGACGAAGACCGCTACGACGTCGCCTGGGCCGCCAGTTTGCAAAGCCGCCACCAAGCTCCCATGCGGCGCGATCGGCCTGTCAAAATACGATTTTGCGGGGAAGCGAGCTTGGAGGATTCGGTTTCAGCAGCGCCTCCTCCCTTATGCCGTTCATCTGGCACTCGGGCAGGGATCACACATTTTACATTCAGGGGTAGTAAAAAGTTTCCTATCAGTGGAATTTGGAGCGGAAAGAATAATTTTTGTAAAGAGGTTCCAAATTTAGTTGGCGAAGGGATGGAGAAATGACAACGCGGTTACAAAATATAGGAGCTGGAATACTATTCATATTGGCTGGATTGTATTTTAGTCTGGAGAGTTGGCATTCCCTGGATATAGGTACAGCATCCTTTATGGGGCCGGGATATTTTCCTATTTGGCTTGGCGGTATTCTGACCGCGCTGGGGCTCATAAGACTAGTAACCGGTTTGCGAGGGCCATGGGTTTCGCTGGGAGATTTTCCCGTCCGTGGCATCGTCCTGATTGGAATTGCTCCCATAATTTTCGGCATGACGCTGGAAGGCCTGGGGTTCATCGGCTCGCTCTTTTTGGCAACGTTCATTGCCGCCTTATCAAGCACCAAAGTCGGCATCGGCCTGGCCACCCTGACAGCGGCCGGCGTCACGCTGCTCTGCATTGTGGTCTTTCACTTTGGAATTAGGCTCTCCATTCCCTTGATTGGGCACTGGATAATATAAGGAGGGGTGAATGGATTTATTTGGCAATATACTGATAGGGCTGGAAACGGCACTACAGGTTCATAATCTGCTGTACTGTTTTGTCGGTGTGTTTCTGGGTACGCTGATTGGTGTCCTGCCTGGACTTGGACCAACTGCAACAATCGCCATGTTGCTGCCGCTTACCTTTTCGCTTTCGCCCGCCTCGGCCCTTATTATGCTGGCAGGCATATACTATGGCGCGCAATATGGCGGCTCCACTACAGCTATTTTGATCAATCTGCCGGGAGAGACGTCGGCAGCGGTAACCGCGATCGAAGGTTACAAGATGGCCAGGGCCGGACGCGCGGGCCCGGCATTGGCGATTGCCGCCATTGGATCGTTCGTTGCCGGCACCATTGCAACGATCGTCATCGCCTTGTTCGCGCCCCCTCTCACCCAGCTTGCCTTGAATTTTGGCGAGGCCGAGTTTTTTTCGCTCATAGTGTTCGGTCTCATCTGTTCCATGGCGCTGGCACACGGCCCCATTCTCAATGCGCTGGCAATGACGGTGCTGGGCTTGCTTTTTGGCCTGGTCGGTACGGACCTTTATACCGGTGCTCAGCGGTTCACCCTGGGCTCTCATGAATTATTTGACGGCATCGATGTCGTTGCCATTGCCGTAGGGCTCTTTGGCATCGTTGAAATCCTGAGAAATCTCGAGAATGAAAAGACCCGCGATCCTTCCACTGTCGTTGGGAAGTTGATGCTGTCCAAGGAAGACATACGTCGGTCCGTTGGTCCTATCCTGCGCGGCACGGCGCTCGGCACGGTGCTCGGGGTGCTTCCGGGTGGCGGCGGGGTTCTGGCTGCCTTCGCTTCCTACGCCACCGAGAAGAAGCTTTCCAAGCATCCCGAGGAGTTCGGCCACGGAGCCATCGAGGGTGTGGCGGGGCCTGAAGCGGCAAACAATGCGGGTGCGCAGACCTCGTTCATTCCAATGCTGACCCTGGGTATTCCCTCGAATGTGGTGATGGCGCTCATGATAGGCGCGCTCATGCTGCAAGGGATTATGCCCGGACCACAAGTGGCGACGGAGCGACCGGATCTGTTCTGGGGACTTATCGCATCCATGTGGGTAGGTAACCTGATGCTCGTGCTGTTGAATTTGCCGCTCATCGGGATTTGGGTAAAGTTGCTGTCCGTTCCCTACTATATCATGTTCCCGGCCATTATAGCCTTCTCGGCGGTTGGGATTTATACGGTGAATTTCAATGCATTCGATCTGTATACTCTGACGGCGTTCGGTCTTCTGGGATATTTTCTGGTAAGACTGGGCTGCGAGCCGGTTCCCTTTCTTATGGGCTTTGTGCTCGGACCGATGCTTGAGGAACACCTACGGCGGGCAATGATCCTGTCCAGAGGCGATGCCACGACATTCTTCACAAGTCCGATCAGCGCTGGGTTCCTGCTTTTGTCGGCAGCAATGCTGTTAATCGTGGCGATGCCGTCGATCAGCAAAAGACGCAATCAGGTCTTCGTCGAAGATTGAGAGCAAGCTTTCCCTCTACGTGTCGTCTTCGTCCCTGATTGGTGACGGAGGCGACACGTACATTAGGCGGTGGTGACGGCAGGGGCACGCCCGCAAATTTTTGCATGTGCCGTGAACTAGGGGTGGATGAATGAAGGGCCAAGGGATGAGATTTTCGGGGAAAGTTGCATTGATCAGCGGGGGAGCAAGCGGGATCGGGGCCGCAACAGCACGATTGCTGGCCGCTGAAGGCGCGCAGGTGCTGATTGGAGATATCGACGAGGCTGCGGCGCGGACTCTGGCTTCTGAAGCAACTGGAATGCATCATACCGTACTGGATGTAACCAGCTATCCTTCCTGGGAAGGGGCGGTGGCCCTGGCCGTTACGCGTTTTGGGCGGCTGGATATCCTGGTCAACAGCGCCGGCATTTTGATAAAAGGTTCCCTCCGAGAGACGTCTCCAGAGGCGTTCGAGGCCCAATACAAGGTTAATCAATTGGGCGTCTTTTTTGGCATGAAGGCTGCAGCGGCAGCGATGCCGGCGACGGGAGGCGGTTCTATCGTAAACCTTTCATCGGCAGCCGGGCTGACCGGAAAGCCAAATGCACTCGCCTATACAGCGACGAAATGGGCGGTTCGCGGAATGACGAAGTCGGCGGCGGTTGCACTCGGGGGCGAGAAAATCAGGGTGAACTCCGTCCATCCCGGATTCATTGATACGCCGATGACCCGCAACGAATATGGCGATGAAGGAGTGGCGACGCGCGGAGAATCGGCCCCGCTTGGACGGCGGGGGAGCGCCCTCGAGGTTGCAGAAGTTATCGCCTTTCTCGCCTCTGACGCAGCGTCCTTCGTGTCGGGCGCGGAATACACTGTCGACGGTGCGGACACAGCGGGGCGTCTATGAGGTCAGGGATTGTGGAACTATGGAACCTTGTCCCGGTTCCCGCCAACGCTTCGCGACAGTAATTTGTCGGCGAAGAACTAAATCGCGTCGCGATCTTCAGATTCGCTCCATGCGCCTTAGCTCTTTGTTTTTCGCATGCTTTAAAAATGTATCTCGATCATGGATGTAAGAGTGGTGCGCAAGAGAGCGCACCACTCTTGAGTTTTAGTTTTCCAGGTTGATCTTGTAGTCGGCGATCGCCTGTCTCCAGCCTGCCTCTTCCGCTTTGATCTGCTCGGCGACCTGAGCGCCGTCAATTGGGGCGACAATGATCCCGATTTCCTTCAGGCGTGTCACAACTTCTGGATCCTGGGCCGTCGCAGCGAGAGCATCATGCAGCTTTTGCACAATCGGCTCCGGTGTGCCGGCAGGTGCCAGATATGCATACCAAGTGGCCATGGTCAGGTCGTAACCAAGTTCGGTCATGGTCGGCACGTCAGGTAGTTCCGACAAGCGGCTTTCACCGGTAACCGCCAGAATCCGCACGCTTCCCGCCGCCACCAGCTGCGCAACGTCGATATAGGTCACGGCGACATAATCGACTTCGTTGCTCATCAAGGCCTGAACGGCCCCGGCAAAGCCGCTATAAGGGACATGGACGGCGTCCATTGCGAGGATGCCGGCCAGACGGGCCGATCCCAAATGGCTAACTGATCCGCGCGAGCCCGAGCCATAGATGATGCCATTGCTTTCGGCCCGTGCCTTGAGATCATCGAGACTATTGATATCCGATGACGCATTGACCGCAAAAACGTAGGGCACCGTGCCCACCCCGTAGATCGGAATGAAATCATTCGTCAAATCGTAGGGAACGGTCTGCACGGCCGGTAGAACGGCAAGGCCTGCCGAGATCTGCAGGAAGGTGTAGCCGTCGGGCTCCGCCTGGGCGGCTGCCTGCACACCGATAGCGCCTCCTGCTCCCGTCTGGTTCTCTACGACGATCTGCTGGCCGAGCGCGGCACTTGTCTTTTCGGCCATCAGACGCGCTACGATGTCACCGACACCGCCGGCGGCATAAGGCCAAACCATTTTGACCGCCCGTGTCGGGTAGTCGGACTGCGCTGAAGCCGGAACCGCGATCCCGACACCTGCAACCGCCAGGGCGATGGCATAACCAATGACTCTACGACGTATCATTTCTGTTCCTCCAATTTCCCCGTTCGACCGGGACTGCGGTTGTTGGTTTGAGGTTGCGTCATTATGAAGATGTTCCTCACCCACGATTGGCCAAATTTTCGACAGTTCCGGCGCCCCGGCGGTTCAAGCCCATTGCGCTTCATTCCATTCGAATACATTCTTCACAACGCGGCCTTCTTGTGGCTGCCCCAGCCTTCGGCAAAACTCGCTAGCGCAGATACAGTACCTCCCTAGCAAACCCCGTACCATCTCCCTTCAGAGACTCGCGGGAATGAGGCCCCGGCACTGGATTGGAACCATCGTCCACAAGCCGGCCGCGCACTGTCCCTGGCATGCCCATGGTGTCCTTCACGACGCCATACTGTTTGCTGCAGGGCGGGACGCCGGAAATGAACGACGTGTCCGGCCTTTCTGAACTGGCCGTCAATTTGAGAGGTTCAAAGATTTGTCCTGAGCGGCAGGCGGCCAACGGGGAGCATGCCGTATTCCGCCTGTAAACCGGAAGATGGCATGCAGATTGCTGTAAGCCGGAAGATGGCATGCAGATTGCTGCGGCCTATCTATATGCGGCAAGCCGGCGTCGTGGACGACGGACCAGAGATGTCAAGGGATTAGAATGGATTTTGCGTTCACCCAAGAGGACGACGATCTTCGTCAGGAAGTCCAGACCTTTCTCAGGGAGTATCTGACCGACGATGTGGTGAGGGAGCTCGGCGGCATTCGTAAGGAAGGGGAAGTTGGCCCTTTGGCGCAGGCCTTCCTCGACAAAATCTATGAGCATGGATATTCCGCGATCACTTGGCCGAGGGAATATGGCGGCCAGGCTCGCAGCGAGATCGCCCAGTTCGTCATTGAAGAGGAATTCTATCGCGCCGCGGACTTGCGGGTCGGCGGCGGTGGGTCCGGGGGCGCTGCAATTCTGGCATCGGGCTCGGAAGGGCAAAAGCAGTATTTCCTGCCAAAGCTGGCAAAGCGCGAGATCGTCTTTGCCCAGGGCTATAGCGAGCCGCAATGCGGCACCGATCTGGCAGGCATCAAGTGTCGCGCCACCCGGCAGGGCGACAAATATGTCGTGAACGGGCAGAAAATTTATACGACGCATGCCCACTATGCCACCCATATCTACCTGATGGTGCGGACCGATCCGACGTCTCAGCGCCACCAGGGGCTTTCGATTCTGCTGATCCCCATGGACACGCCCGGCATCACCGTGCGCCCGCTCTGGACCATCCAGAACGAGCCCGAGGCGCCCCCGCTGACCACCTATGCCGAAGCGCGCACCAACGAGGTCTTCTTCGAGAATGTCGAAGTGCCGGTCTCGGCCTTGCTGGGGGAAGAGGGCGATGGCTGGGCGGTTGCCGGGCGTGGTCTCAATCTCGACCGGGTCGGCGCCTGGCGCTACCTGATTTCGGTGATGCGGGACGAGGATATCGTCAACTGGCTCAATACCACCCCCGCGGGACTGTCCCGGCGGTCGGACCCGGTCGTGCGGGACAAGGTTGCCGATCTGTGGATCGAGGCGCAGGTCTGTCGTCTGATGACCATGCGCAGCATGTCGATTGCCCAGAGCGGGGGGGCTTTCACCTATGAAGGCTCGGCGGAAAAGGTCTTTGCGCCCGAACACGGTGTGCGTTCGACCGAGGCGATCAGCCAGATCCTGGGCCCCTATGCCCAGCTCCTGAGCAGCTCATTTGCCGCCACCGAACATGGCCGGTTCGCGCACAACCTGCTCGGTGCGTTCCAGTCAACTGTCAATCACGGCAGCGTTCACGTCATGCGCGATCAAATCGCGCGCAAGGGATTCGGCATGCCTCGGCCGGCCCGCGCTCAGGAGAAATAACCAGAATGGATGTTTTGCTCGACGATGAGGAACTCCTCGTGCGTGACCAGGCGCGGAATTTCCTTTCCGATGCGTGTCCGACCTCTATTGTGCGCGCATGCGAGGAGCAGGGGCAGCATTCCGCCCAGTTGTGGAAAAACATTACCGATCTGGGTTGGCTGGAAACCTGCCTGCCCGAAGAGGCCGGCGGGCTGGGGCTGCCGATCCGCTATCTCACGCTGATCTTCGAGGAGGCTGGCCGGCATCTTCTGCCGGTGCCGCTAGTCAGCGTGATGGTGTCCAGCCTGATCCTGGCCAAACATGGTTCGACCGGGTTTGCCGCTCATCTCGATCAGATCAGGGGCGGCAATCTGCTGGTTTCCTTTGCCGTTCAGGAAATGGATGGGGCCTGGTCACAGGATTCGATCCGTCTTGAAGGACAGGTCGAGGGCGATGCCATCGTGCTGAACGGCACGAAGATGTTCGTTGACAATTTCGTAGGTTCGCAGCGCTGCCTGACCGCGTTTCGGGTTAGGGGGCAGCCTGGGCTCAGCCTCGCACTGGTCGATGTGTCGGCGCAGGGCCTATCGCAGATCGCGCTCGTTCCGACTGCCAAGGATTTGCAGTCGCAGGTGCGGTTCGACAATGTCAGAGTGCCGATGAGCGATGTGGTCGGCCAGATTGGCGGCGCCGATGCCGCCATCGCGGAACTGATGGATCTGGCGACGCTGTTCTGCACGGCCCAGCTCGTCGGCGCGGCCCGAAAGGCCACCGAACTTGCCATCGACTATGCCAAGGAACGCGTGGCCTTCGGCCAGCCGATCGGCGCGTTCCAGGCCATCCAGCATTTGTGCGCCGACATGATCAACGGTATCGACGGCGCCGAATTGCTCTGTCGAGAAGCCAGCTGGAGACTGGGTGAAGGGCTGGATGCCAGCGTCCAGATTTCCCAGGCCAAGGCATTCGCCAATGAACGGTGCCTCATGGCGGCCAGGTCGGCCCAGCAGATTCATGGCGGCATCGGCTTCATCATGGAGTTCGATCTGCAGCTCTGGTATCGCCGTATAGCATCGTGGAGCCTGCGCTATGGTACCAGCGCCGAGCATCGTCGCCGCGTTGCCGATCACTTGCTTGAACGCAGCGACAAAATCAGGCTGGACGGTTATGCGCGGGTTGAATTGCCCATGGGTGGGCAGCAGGCGCTCCATTGATGCCCATGACGCCAACCGTCGAGCCTGACCCGAACGACACGGGCAAACCGGCGACGATTGCGGAGCTGGAAAGTCTGTCGCAGACCTTCGAAACCCAATCCGGTTCCTGCCGGGTCCGCTGGCATGCATGGGGCAGCGGACCGGTCCTGCTGCTGCTGCATGGGGGCGCGGGCTCGTGGACGCATTGGTTGCGCAATATCGCCCCTCTGGCGCTGCGCTATCGCGTTCTTGTTCCCGACCTGCCTGGCATGGGCGACTCTGACCTGCCCGAGGCGCCATCCGGCGCCCGCAGCATTGGCGCGATATTGGCGGAAGGGCTCGAGACCATGCTCCACGGGCCGGCACGCTACGATATCGTGGGCTTCTCCTTCGGTGGCCTGATCGGCACCCATCTGGCCGCAAGCACTCCGGCGAGGGTTCGCTCGCTCACCCTGGCAGGCACCGTTGGCTGGGCAGGCCTGGGCTTCAACAGGATCGATCTCGTTCGCGTCCGCACTTTGCCGGCGGGCGAACAGGCGCAGGCCCACCGGGCCAATATCGGCAGGCTGATGATCGCCGATCCCAGCCGGGTCGACGATACTGCGCTGTGGATACATCAAAGCAATGCCAGGCGCCTGCGGCTGGATAGTCGAGGCTTTTACGAACAGGGCAAGCTGGCTGAAACCTTCGGCTCGCTCTCCATGATGGTGAATGGCATCTGGGGCGCGAGCGACGCCACGGTGCGGCCGCGCGTGAGCGAGCTCGGGCAATTGCTCACGCGGCTACGCCCGGCAATGGCGTTCCGGCAGATCAAGGGGGGTGGCCATTGGGTTCAGTACGAAAAGCCGGAAGCGTTCAATGCGCTGCTAATTGAGTTGCTTCAACGCACGCCGAACGGGTTGCAACAAACCGGTACTCGAGCGCCCGGAATATCGATGAACGAAGGAAGAAACCCATGACTGGCAGCTTTTCGGACAAGGCCCTCGAGAACATCGTGGTTGCCCAGATCGGCAGCCGGGACGGCGTCATGGTTTGCGGGTCGCTGCTGGCGCAACTGGGCGCGGAAGTAGTGATGATCGAGGACGCCAGCCGGTCCTCCGCCATGGACGCGCAACTTCGTGCCGTGCACAGCGCTGGGAAACTCAGCCTCGCAATCGATCGGCGTTCGGATGCGGACCGTGACCTTTTGGGCAAGCTGCTTGCGCGCTGCGACGTGGTGCTGACATCGAGCGATGTCGACCCCGCCGAGTTCCGCCCCGCCGCAGATGCTGGCACACAGATCGTCTGTGACATAACGGCCTTCGGCTCCACCGGACCCCGTGCCGGCGAGGCGCTCAGCGAGGCGCAGGTGCAGGCCTTCGCGGGGCTTATGGATACGACCGGCAATCCCGATGGCCCGCCCACCGCCATCGGCGTCCCGATCGTGGGCTATATCACCGGAACCTATGCGGCCTCAGCGGTGCTGGCCGCCCTGCGCGTGCGCGAGCAACAGGGCGTGTCCCAGCATGTCGAAGTGGCCATGTTCGACTGCGCCTTCCTGACGCTCAATGCCTATCTCTCGGGCGTATTGACCGGGCATGCAGAGGATCGCACCCGCATGGGCAATCGTCATCCCACGGTGGCGCCCTGGAATCTTTATCCGACTGCCGATGGCCATGTGATCATCACCACGGGCAATCTGGGGCAGTGGGAGCGGCTGTGCCAGCGCATAGATCGACCAGACCTGTTTGCCCGCTTCGAGACGCAGGCCCAGCGGCTTGCCGGGGTGACGGAGATCGATGACAGCGTCGCCGACTGGACGCGTCAGCGCACGACGCAGGAATGCGTCGAGGCCATGCTCAAGGCCAATATTCCGTCCGGCCCGATTGCCCCGATCATCGACTATCCCCGAGAGGCCAATATCGATGCCCGGGGCATGGTCCTGAGCCTGAAGGACCCGGCCTCGGGCGGCACGCTTTACCTCCCTGCGTCGCCGCTCGGCCTCACCGGTTCGCCTCCGCAACAGCCCGCAGTCATTCCGCTGCCCGACGAACATCGCCGCCAGATCGAGCAGCTGATCGAGGCCCCTCGCGCCATCAGGCCTGCGCCTGGGCATCAGGCAGACAGGCAGCCTCTCGCGGGGCTCCGGGTGGTGGAAATCGGTCAATATACCACCGCCCCGCTGACGGCACGGCATCTTGCCCATCTGGGCGCCGAGGTGATCAAAATCGAGCAGCCCGGCGGCGATGCGCAGCGCGGATGGATGCCCCATGTGGGGGGGCGTTCGGCCACGTTCCGGCTCAACAATGCCGACAAGCGCAGCATGGTCCTCGATCTGCGCTCGGCCGATGGGCAGGACATGCTGCGCCGCCTGCTGGCCACCGCCGATGTTCTGGTCGAAAATACCAAGCCGGGCACGCTGAGTAAATTCGGCTTCTCACCCACGCAGATCACAAGCGAAAATCCCAGGCTGATCTATTGCGGCATCAGCGGATTCGGGGCGCGGTCGCCCTATGCCAGCCGGCCCGGCTTCGACATGGTCGTGCAAGGCATGTCCGGTTTCATGGCCGCCGTCCGGCCGGAAAGCGAACCATTGAAATCGGGAATATCGACGGCCGACATGATGGGCGCGGAGATGGGGCTGGTCTCCATCCTGGCAGCCACCCTCTACCGCGACCGGACCGGCAGGGGACAATATGTAGATCTGTCGATGCAGGACGTCTCGTGCTGGCTCACCGCCCCGGTGTGGAACCGCGATCTCAAGTCCGTCCCCCGGCCCGCCGTCATCGCCACGCGTGACGGCTATGTGGTGGGCGATTGCCCCGAGCCGGCGCTCTGGCAGAAGCTGGCGGCCCTCGGTTACGATGCCGAGGCGGTCAAGGCGCTCTCACAGGTCGAGGCGATCGCGCTGTTCGCCCAGGCGGGCATAGCCGCCTCCGAGGTGAACACCATCCATGCCGCCGCCACTAGCGAGCAGGCCATGGCGCGGCGCGTTTGGTTCTTGGTTAAGGAAGACGGGCTTGACTGGCCGCTGCTGGGCAGCCCGCTCGGCCTGCATCTCACGCCTCCCACGGTCAGGACGCTCGCACCCGATGCAGATCAGGATGGTGAGGCAATCCGGGCGGAACTGGAACTGATCGCGGGCTGAACCCTGCGTCGCCTACAAATGCCTTAGATGTTTGGTCCCGGCATTTGCCGGAACGGGTTGAGAGTGAAGCGTTCTGGCTGTGAGGTCCACGTCTTGCAGATGAATTCGTATGGTGTGAGGCCTTTGAGGGGCCGTGGCCGCTCATTGTCGAGACGCGCCCGCTGAGGTTTGACGGAGCGGTCTTGGCGGCCATGGCAGGTGACACACGACTGGCGCGACGAAGAGGATCAGAAGGCCGTCACGAGGTGCTCGGTCGGATGCGCACTGTGGAAGTTAGCCTTCGCCACGACGAGGTGCCGCACGGCCGCTTTCTGCGGCTCGACCTCGACGATGGTGTGCTGGTGACAATCGTGCTCGATCAGGGCTTCGGCGCGCGGGCGCCAAAGCGGGAGCTGACAGTTAGGCATGACTTTGCGGCCGTCCCAGCCGAGCAGGCCAGGCGGCTGGCAACACCGAACATCTTGCTCGAAAGGCGAGGCGTGGGAGCACCCTACCTCGTGATCAGCACACCAGTAGTCGCGTATGACGCACTCCCGGTAGGTCGGGGTCCTTGTCATTTCGGCCATCGGCTTCCAGCGCAATGTGCCGCTCCGTCTAGCGGATCGGCGGCTTTCGGGAACTCGGAAGTGATGGTCGAACGGCCGGAACGAGGGCGCTAAACTGCCATTCAGTTGGCCGTAGAAACTGAAATTACCCAATGAGTACAGTGTACATCTATCGCAGCGGGCGCGCCCAGCGAAATTCGAACTCGATCTGCGACTATCGCTCGCGAAGCGGTCTTGAATTCAAGTTGTGCATAATACACATTCAGATTTGAGCCTATTTCGGCGAAACTCAAGGTTTATGGGAACTCCCGGAGAGTCCCTTTCTCTCCGCCATAAGCTTCCAAGATGCCCGGGATCCGGGAAAGTCAGGCCGATCAAGGACTTGTAAAGCCCCCGCTGGTACAAACGGGTGGTACAAACATGGTTCTTTCGATGTCGCGTCCTTGGAAACACCCCGCTACAGGGGTCTACTACTACCGTCGCGGAATACCCGATAACCTCAAGGAGGTGATTGGTCGGCAAGAGGAAAAGCGGAGCCTTTTTACAAAGGACCCTGCCGTCGCTAAGGCTGCTCACGCGACCATCGCCGCCGAAATTGAGGAGAAGTGGCGGAACCTGCGTAAGGGCGTCCAAAGTATAAGCAACCGCCAAGCCCATTCGATCGCAGGTGAATTCTATCGGACCTTGGTTGAAGTTTGGGCTGAGGATCCGCGCGCCGACCATCGCGAGACCTCAGAGACCAATGCACTCTTGGCCAGAGAGGGCATGGCGGCATTCACTGTTCTGCGACCGTATGAAGAACAGAAGGCCGTGGCGACGGCCATGTCTGCGAACGACCAGGACATTCACGCATTTCTGACAACCCGCGGTCTTTTAGTAGATCGCAGCAGCTTTGAGCGTATCCGAAAAGCCGTGGGCCTGGGCCTGGCGCAAGGACATAGCACCCTGGCACGCCATGCCGAAGGTGACTATCGGCCAGACCCCGATGCGGAGCGGTTCCCGCCGCGGGCCGCGATCGAGCCGTCTCCACCACCGGTACCGGCGCTCACATCAAAAGACCTCTTCGACAAATACCAGTCCGAGGCCAAGACGGCTGCGAGCACAGAGAAAAAGTGGCGCGGTCTCTTCGCTGCCCTCGTAAAATTTGTCGGGCATGACGACATGCGCCGCATCACCGAAGACGATGTTTTGCGTTGGAAGAACGCTTTGCTGGCGGGCGGTGCCGCAAACCGGCATGTGAAGTTTAGCCATCTCGCGGCACTCAACGCCGTGTTCAACTTCGCTGTTGCGAATAAGCTCCTGGTCGCCAATCCTTCCTCCAGCGTCACAGTCAAAGCTGCCAAAACTGTCAAAACTCGGCAGAAGGGATTTACCGAGGGTGAGGCTCTAAAAATCCTTCGCGCGACCTTGTCGGCTGTTCCTCCGCGTACCACTACCGAGTTCGCTGCTGCCAGGCGTTGGGTGCCTTGGATTTGTGCTTACAGCGGTGCCAGGGTCAACGAAATATCGCAGCTTCGGGCGTCTGACATCTGCCAGGTTGAAAGCGGCGGCGAGAAGATTTGGATCATTCGAATTTCGCCTGAAGCCGGCTCTGTTAAGAACGGCGAATTTCGTGATGTCGTCATCCACCCGCATCTGATCGAGCAGGGATTCCTAATATACGTCGCCACCCGCAAAGGGCGTAACTTGTTCTACGAACCAAGTCGCCACCGAGGAGGTAAGGCCGGGAATCCTCAGTACAAAAAGGTGGGTGAACGCCTTGCAAAATGGGTGCGCGAGATTGGCGTTGATGACCCGGCTGTTCAGCCCAACCACGGCTGGAGGCACAGATTTAACAGTGTTTGTCGTGGCCTAATCGACCCCGAAATCCGGGACCTCATCACCGGCCACGTCCCGCGCACGGTTGGAGAGGGCTATGGCGATCTATGGCACCATGTCCAAGCCCGCGAGGTCGCGCGTCTGCCGTGGTATAAGGTCGAACCAACGCCTCAAAACGATAAAATCGCATCGAAATCGAAGGATTGACGAGAATCATGGGATTTCCGACACTTCATAGTGTCGCCGCTGCCTCTGAATTCTGGGCAAGGTAGTGGCTGGTAGCACGCGATGGCGATGTCCGTCGGAAAGCTGCATTGTCGCCGACCCTCAGCGGTCGGCTGTCCGCCTACAATATGGCGGGTCAACCCTTGGAGAGCGGTTCGTCTAGCAGAAACACCGCAGCCGCCCTCGATGGGGCGGGTTCTCTGATCTGCCAAGCCCCAGCTCACGTGAGCTGGGGCTTTTGTTTTTCCGAGTGGCCGGAGGCAGTTGGGCTGCGTTAGGCGGCCGGGCTGGGTCAAGTGGGTTGGTGCGGCCACAGCCCGAAGGGCGAGGCTCGGCCCGCTTGATGCTGCCGGCCACCGACCGACCCTGTCGCCTGCCCTCTGCCGCCATCGGGCGGAGGGCATGCCAAGCCGGCGAGGCTGCCTCACGACTTTGTGAACATTGACCCTCGACCCTGTCCCCGCCGGGGTCGGACCCCTTGGCGCAGTGTCAACATTGGTCGAACAGAAAAGAATCGTTGTTCGCCATATTGACATAATGACACGCGCACCCGATCCTTTTTCAGAGATCGTGGAGCTAGCTAGCCAGGCATGGTGCGGTACCCGCCCCACCTGGTCAGGAGGAGGGCAAGCCCTCCTCCGTGAACCTCCACCCTTTCGCCGCCGGAGGCGGTCGAGCATGAGCAACAGTGAAAGTCGGCAGCGGCCAATGCAGATCAAATCGCGGTTCACATCCGCCGAACTGACAGCGATTGACGCGTTGCGCGGTCAGCACTCACGCGCAGGGTGGCTCCGCAACGCCGCGCTCATAGCGCTCAATCGTCCCGTCGAGCGTCCTGGTCGGCCCGGTATCCCCACCGAAGACATTGCCGCCGTCGCCAGCCTGGCCGGCAACGTTGGCCGAGTTGCTGGCGCGACGGTCCAGCTCGCAAAGGCTCTTCGCGAGAGCGGCCACGTCGGTTTTCACGCTTTGACCGAAGGCGTCCTTGCTGACCTTCGCCGCCAAGCCGACGCGCTGACCACTATCATCGAGAGGCTAAAATGACCGACGATGACGAGCTGATAGCCGATTTCTTGAAATCCCTGGGACCGGTGGATGAGAGCAAGAGGCCGCCTGGCTGGCCGACGCGTCATCGGGTCGGCCTCATTTTTCCGCCGGTCCGCAGACCTGGCGAGCCAGCGGTGGCGACCATCAGCGCTTCTATACACCTGTCGAATCTCCAGGCCCTTTTTGTGCGCCGGGCGGCGCTGGCGGCAGGGATCGATCCTGCCGCCTGGTGCCAGCGTCACCTGCTGGCCGCCGCAGGATGTCCGCCGCCTCGCGTCGGGGTCGCCCCCGAGATTCTGGAGCGCGTCTATACAAATCATGCGGATCTTGACGCTCTGCTGTCAGCGGTCAGAAAGCAATGAGGGCCGGGCAATGCTTTCTGGAGCGACGCGCGGCAGAGGCGGACCAGCTTTGGCCAGGCACCTGCTTTCACAAAAAGCAGGCCAGAGCGTCCGGCTTGTCGAGCCTCGCCATCTTGCCGCCGAAGATCTCGCCGGTCAGCTTCGCGGCTTGGTTGCCGGAGCTGCGCACGGTCGCACCGATCGACCGCTCTATCATGTCCATGTCGACCCGCTACCCGGCTGGGATCACCCGGACACAATTCGCGTCTTTTTGCGCCATTTCGAGCGCGAGTTTGGCCTTGAAGACCAGCCCCGTTGCGGCGTCCTGCACACGAAAAACGGGCGGAGCCACGCGCATCTCGCTTACTCTCTTGTGCGACCGGATGGTCGGACCATCGACTTGCGCAACGATTACCGTCGTCGCGAAAAGTGTTCGATCCTTGCAGCAGCCGAGCTTGGCCTGCCACCGCCGCCGATTCCACGACCGCGCGCCGTGGCTCGCGCGCTCGCGCGCGAAGGCCGGAGCCATGCTGTCGCATGGATGCGCGTACACTACGACGTGGGCGATGCAGTCCGCATCGCGGACATGTCACCTACTCGTCGGTACATCGAGTCCCGCACCGAAATCTCCGCCGCCGATATGCGCGCCGCGCTGGCTGCCGCCTGGCCGCCAGCATCGAAATACGAATTCCAATCCGCCGTCCGAAGGGCGGGGCTTGTATTGGCCGCCGGCGACAAAGGCCCTGTCGTTGTCGATCAGGCCGGTGCCGTGCACTCGCTGGCCCGCGAGCTTCGAGCCGCGTGCTGGTCCGTTGGCTCCGACCCGCCGCGCGCCGCTGCCGTCCGCGCTGCGCTAGACGGGCTTCGCCTGCCACCCATCACGCATATCCGCAGACTCCAAGAGGTCGTCAAAAATGACCGAGCAAATCGAGCAGAAAAAGCACCCGTTCATGACCGAGTTGGAGACCACGCACCAGGACGTGCGCCTGCTCCATCCACTGCTGGACCTCCTGGACGAGCAGGAGGTCGGCGAGGACCCGGTCATGCTGATCGCGGACCTGCTGGCCAAAATCGAAGCCAGGTTGGCAGCGATCGAGGCGGCGCTTTCGCTGCCGTCCTCGACAGAGTCCGTCTCGCTTTAGCCCATGCAACCGCCGTCCAGCGGACCCGGATGCGGATCGCGGCGGCAAGGATTACAAGGACAATCCTTAAAATGACAGATCAGACCACTGCCGACGCCAAAAAAGTGGCGTTCAAGACCGAACTTCTGCTGAAAATTGGCCTCGCCGTCGGCCTTGCAAATGCGTTTGGTCCCCGCGTCCACATGATCCGCCCCGCCGCCAAGCGCGGCGGAGCGCACCGTATTTTGTGCGCGGACGGCGGCTGGATCGAAATCGATCCCGGTGGTCGCACCGTTCGGGCATGGGGGCCAGGCAATACCGCCCGCGACTTGGCACGTCAGGTCGCGGCTGACGAGTCTGGCCCGACCTGGGCAGTGGATCACCTGGAGCCGACGGTCGACGTTGGCGCCCCTGGCGCTTCCCGTCGCGCGGCCCCTGTCCTGTCTGATGACCGCCTGAAAACGCTCGCGGACGGCTGGCGCGCTCGCGGCTTTTCCGACGTTGAGATGGACGACGCAGGCGTCTGGGTGGCACTCGACGGTGGCGGTCGTCTTTATGACGTCGGCGATCGCGTGTCAGTTTATGGACCTGTCACCGACGAGGCGCTTTCTGCTCTGGTCGAGAAGGCAGGCACGGATTGGGACAGCCACCTTCGGTTGTTCGGTAATTGGGCTGATGCAGACCGCGAGCGCGTCTGGCTCCAGTGCCAGCGCGCCGGCGTCGAGCTGGACGGATACGAGGCGTCCGCCGCGCTCGTGGCGCGTTGGGAAGCCGAACGCGACGCAGTCGGCAGCGCGTCAGGCCAAGCGCTGTGCCCAGAAGATGGCACTCTCGGAGCCACGGTTGGCCCCATGCCGTCCACCGTGGGTGGCAGCGCCCCCGAAACGGAGGTCGGGGCTCCGACCTCCGAGCCTGACTTGTCGGCCTTCGAACGCAAATCGACGAGCCTCGACTGTCGCCGGGCCGACCTGGAGCAGCGCCAGCGCGCGACTCACAAAGAGCGTTCCGACTACTTCCAACGCACAGAGCGTCTGGGCCTGCGCGCCGCGCAGGAGAAGGCATTTCAGGAGCGGGACGAGCTTCGTCAGGCCGAGGCCAAGATCGAAGAGGCTCGTGCGATCCTTGTCCGCGCCCGTGAGATCGCGCGCGAAAAAGGACTGGACTACGAGAGCGCCGTCGCCGTCGCCAAGGCCCAGCATCTCGCTGAGAAGGAGCACGGCCACCAGCCGCGTTCAGGATTGCGCCGGTAGCAGTCAGAGAAAGTCCCCTCGCCGGGTGGCATCCCCGGCCGACATGTAGTCGGCCGGGGGAGCGGGACGGTTTGACGGCTTCATGCGCGTCAAGGGCCCGTGTCCTCGCCCTGCGGGCTGCGGGCCGCACCAAACCCTTGACCCGCCCTCCGCCTCGTTCGCTTCCGGAGACCAGCTTTTGCGTTATCCAAATTTCATCCCCAACCCATGCCCTCATGACCGACGAGTGCCACGTTTTCCGCCCCGGCGAGCCCGTCCAGGTCGCCAGCGCACCCTTTCAGATCGGGGAGGGCGGCGACGTTTTCGGCTTGCCTGGGCCAGTCCCGGCCGACGCGTGGGCGGTGCTGGATTACGTGGTCGGGATCGTCCACCGCATCGTCCCGTGGGCAGTCGTCCACGCGGCCCCAATCGTTGTCATAGAGTTTCCGCCGGATGATTATCCTTGCCGCGAAATCATCAAGCGCAAGGATAACGGAAAGGACTATGTAAAAATCGGAGGTATATCCTTCGAAAAGGAAGGATTGGTTGCGCTATCCTTGGCATCTAGTGCCGTATTTCTAATTGAAACTGCTTATCATGAATCTTGGCATCAACTAGAAAAGATTATAGATAAAAATATACTTGACGAGATCGACTCTCTTCTGGTTTCTGTGCGTTGGGGTTCGGCGTATCTGGACTCTATGGTGGAGCACCGGGCGAGGTGTTTTCAGACCTGGGCGATGCACTTTGAAGAGGGTATGCCGGATTTTCGGCTATCGGGCCGCATTGACGAAATATTCGACGCGGCAGCGGCAGGAGAAATTGCAGAAAAATGGATGTCGAGACAGAAGAAGGCCGGGAGGGCCGCCCGGTGAGGGTATTCTTGGTCCGCAGTATGGGTCGCCCGCGCGCAGTGTGGCTGCATCATATCGTCGAAGACGATATCGACAATGGCGCGAAAATTTGGGCCGAGTTCGAGGTGTTTCGCGCAGGCGAGGGGCTAGAGGTCTGTTTGCGCGATGAAGCTGAAGCGGACGTGGTGCTTGCGACGATCATCGAGCCGTCTCATCTCTCGGGCGAGGCGGCGGTTGTCGAACTGATGCGTAGAATGGACTCCGCTTCCCCATCGGTGCACTACGGATTCGTCCGGGTCGCGGAATTGTATGCCGAGGCCGGATAAGGCACTACATATAGTGCATGAAAATTTGGGGCCGCGATGGCCCCAAATTTATTTTCAGACCCCCATCGTTCCCCCCCACTTTCGATGGTCGTTTTTTGCATCTGGGACGTCACTCGCGCGCGAAAACGCAGGGTACCCCCCAAATCCCCATTTCTCGGTTCTGCGCGCACCTAGCCCTATTCCAGCGGGCCGTTTCGGGTTTGCTTGGATAGGGCATCCATTTGATTTCAAAGGATAAATAAGCGCCCATTTACGAATTCACCCCCGGTCATCGGCCCTGGCAGGCCTCGCGGGGGTGCTTCGTAGAGGTGAGTATTCGTGCTGGATTGCGCAGCAGAAGTCAACGATGGCCGAGGTGTCTCCGCGTTCACCGCGCGGCACCAAATTGCCGCCCTACACGATCCTCAAGACCACCATTCAATCGGCAATTTTATCATCGCACGGCGCATACCCTGGGCAGACAGGGTTTGGCAGGAGTCAAGTTGTAGCGTGGAGCATGCCGCTGCCGCTGGCACCATATCCGAGCCCGGCGAGGCCGATGTCTACGTCTCTATGAACTCATTCTGGGGCCACCGCCGTCGCATCAGCAGCGTAAAGACGATCGGTGCGGCATTCGTGGATGTCGACTATCGCAAAAGGGTTCGGTGGGAGAACAGCGCTCCTGAGACGGTTTTTTGGTCCATCATGCGCGTGCTTGACGACAGAAACATACCGTCACCATCTTATGCCTTATCCACGGGTAACGGTCTTTGCCTGGTGTGGCTACACAGTTGGATACCCGCCAAAGCATTGCCGAGGTGGAACGCTGTCCAATCGCACCTGGCCGAGGCTCTGGCGGAATTTGGCGGAGACAGGAATGCTCTGGATGCCGCCCGAGTTTTCCGGATTGTCGGCTCCAAGAACGGCAGAGCGAGGGATTGGCGCAACGAGATTGTTCGCCCCATATATGTCCTGGGCGATCCCGAACAGCTGCGCGAAGCTGCCTACACCTTTGACGATCTGGCAGAAGAGGTATTGCCTCTCCGTCGAGCCGAACTTCACTCGCTACAGGCCGAACGGGCACGGCAGCGGGCAGACCGCGATGCTGCGGCGTCTCCGCGTCCGGCCACTCAACTCACGAAGGCGACCTATTACGAAACCATCCTGACCGACTTGCATCGTCTGCGCCAGCATCGCCATGCGGCCGGAAAGCTTCCAGCGGGAGCGCGTGACGAATGGCTTTTCCTTGCCGCGTGCGCCATGGCCTACCTCTCACCGCCGGAAGTGATGGCAAGAGAAATATCGGCCCTGGCGGTCGAGCTGGGTGGATGGAGCGGCAAGGAGACCAGGTCCCGCATGAGTACGGTTCTACGCCGGGCGAAAGCCGCCTATGCCGGACAACAGGTGATAGGTCCAGGCGGTACCCCCGCCGATCCACGCTACGCGTTCCGGGCAAGCACCATTGTAGGGCGTCTTGAAATCACGTCAGACGAGATGTGTTCCGCAGGCCTGCGTGTATTGGTCAACCGTGATCGTAAGCGAGACTTGAAAACAATCCGGACCCGAGAGTCCCGGCACCGTCGTGGAGCAACACCTCGCGTAGAGGCCCATGCCGCAAGGTTGTCATTGGGCCGGCGGGCCCTTCTTCTTCATTCGAAGGGGAACACGCTCGCTGAAATTGCTGCCGGCGAGGGCGTCTCGATTTCACATGTTTCGAAAGCGATGAAGCAAGCCTTAAATGAGTAATAACGCAGCAAATTCAACGGCTTTCCGATTCGTCGCGGTTTATGGTGGTACTTACCGAGGTCCCATCTGCATCGCCCCCTTTTAAACCTTCATCGATATAGGCCCGACCAGGGCCGCCTGTGGGGCACCAGGCCAGCGACAGGAGGTCCGCAGGACCGTAGGGAGCGTGGATTGGGCGCAGGTGATCTATCTCAGTATAGGCCCGACCAGGGCCGTCTGTGGGCGGGACAACAACCTTATCTCTCTGTCGGTGAATGGGTGCGAAGGCCAACAGCCAATATGGCTACGATAAGGCGGCGGGACCAAGTCGCGGAGCTTCGGTTAGGCCACGCCCATAAATTGCTTTACATAGGCGGTCAGGGCCTCCTTCGCGACCTCGCCGCCTATCTTGAGGCCCGCCTTGGCGCCGGCCTTGGCGGTCTTCCCGATCCACGCGAGTGTCTTCTTGCCTGGACTGTCGGTCTTCCCGTCCTCCTCTATAACCTTTTGCAATTCAGCAGCATGTTGATCTGTAAGCCCCAACCCCTCTAGTGCAGCCTTCAGGCTGCCGGCATCGCCGGCGACCACCACGTTGGCGTTGATGACACCGTTGGCGCCAATATTGTTGTTGCCGCCATAGATCGCTACCTGGACGATGCGCTCGACGGTGGCGGCTGGGATCTGTTCGATGGCCTTCTCGGTGTCCTCGGGCAATTCCGCCTGGATCTCCAGGGCCATGGTGAGTATGCGGGTCCGCACCACGTCGAACATGCCGGCAGTCATGGACCCCGGTATCTCGATCCAGGCGCTATGTAGCGCCATGCCCTCGATGAACTTCTCCTGGTACATACCGATGAGGTCTGCGGGCCATGTCAGGTTGCCCACGGCGGTCCGATCCGCCCCTTCATAGGCGCCGATGGGCTGCACCAGGCGCACTTCGTTGGCGAAATGGCGGTGTTCCTTCTTGAGGATGTATGCGGGCAGTGGCTTGTCGTTGAGCTGCATGCCAAATGGGCCGGTGAACACCCCCTTGGCTTGGCCGACGCCGAGCCGGTAGTCCGGTATCTCGCCGTAGTAGTCATAGCCGTTGAGTTCGTGCTCGACCCAAGCCTTGAGCTTGTCGTTCTTCAACTTGAATCCCAGCACCAGACATTGCCGCAGCAGGTCGGCGATCGGCACCGTGGAACTGGTGGCGTTCTCGATAATGTCGTCGAGCAGCTTCATGTCATTGCCTCACGTGCTCAGGTCATCCCAGTCGCCGCCGATGACCCAGCGCAGGGCCGACATCTTGCCATTTAGCATGCCCCACTCGAAATCTTCCCAGGGGCCGAGATTCTCCTTGCCGATCTCGTCCTCGACCCTCTTGGTGGCCTTAAGGGCGCCTTCCCAGATGGTGTCGAGTATCTCGTTTGCCTTGTGGGGGTCGCGGGAGTAGACGCCTTCCGGCAGGACCTTGATATCGCCGTGTTCGATACGATCCGCGCGCATCGTGTGGCGGTCGTACCAGATGATCCGCTCGAGCCGGTTGATCTCCTCGAGGATTTCCGAGAGCCGGCGGGGCTCGTCGTACCATTCGTGCTCGAATTGGTATTCCTCGAGCATGTCGGAATCGATGGTTTTGATGACATCGACGATGTCGGTCGAATATCGGGACCGTCCCTCCGGGAACAACGGCAGCAGGTCCGGATGCGGCAAGCGTTGGTCGCCGTTGTGCTGCGAGAAATCGCGGTGGTTGGCGGTGACGAACACGAAGTCGACTTCCAGATCGGTCTCGGTCGCCATCGCTTCGGCGTAGACCTCCAATAGGACTGCGTCGCCCACCGAGTTCTTCGCCAGATGGAACGGCGCGACCTTGGCCAAGGCCCGTTCGGCTGCCTTCAGCTTGGCACTGTCGCTGACCGGCACCGGCGGCCCGCTGGCCAGCAACTTCTCGACGCTCGCGATGGCCTTCTGCGACACCTCTCCTTTCATTGCGACCTTATGGTCGATCTCATGGAGCTGCGCCACGGTGGAAGCGCGTGTGTCCTCGTCGCCGAACTGGGTGACGGTCTCCATGACGCGTTTGAAATGGGATGCCAGGCTGCGCTTGCTATCGGCGACGACCCGCTCCTTATTGCGGTCGAACTCCTCGACGACCAACTGCGGGACGATAAGGCTGATCGCCTCCGCATTGATGAGGTCCTCTATGGCCGTGAGAACCGGTACCAGCCTGTAGTCCTTCGCCAGGTCCAACCAGATGCTGGTGTCGATGAGTATCCTGGTGGTCACGGCGTCACCACGCTGCACTTGCCGGCTGCCGCCGACATCGTGGCACGCGGTCCGGCATCGCCGCCGAAATTCACGCGGGCTTCACGCGTGCGGGTCATCTGGAACTCGCCGTTCGGTTCGAAATAGATCTGGTAGAACAGGCTGTCGTCGCAGGACACGCCCCAGATATTGCCGTCGTGGCCGGTGGCGACCTTGCAATACCAGACATCCTGGGGCTTCATCTCGTTCCCGACCACCGCGACCCCGTAGCAGGCGTAGTAGTACCGGAAATACTCCTCCACAACCGGTTCCTCCGGCAGGCCGAGCTTGATGATCTCCGCGCCGCAGGCGTTCCAAAGGTCCTCACTGGCCTCGATGGGGCGGACGATGTATTTTCCCGTCTCGAAGTTCGAGGACTTCCACTGCCCGTTTTCCCAGTACAGGCCGGTCGAGATATCCTCGACGCACAATGACGTCGCACCCAGCGCCGATTGTCCCAACGCCAGCAATGCGGCCACCGCCGCGATCCCCCTGATGCCCCTCAAGTCCCTCAACCCTTTTCGGAAGTCATCGCACCTTAGCTTCCGATTACCTGCATGGGCAATCGCGCACATCGTGCCCATGATTGTTCCATTTTTCACAATATGACGCCGGCGCTCCGCCCAAAACCGGAGCACCGTGTGACCACTGCCTGCTGGAGCAGTGGGACACCGGGATTGCGGAGATCCAGGAGCGCATGCTCGTCGGTGCCCAGAAAGTCTCGCACGCAGGATCCGGCGGCATGGATATGTACACCCGCGAGGTCGACCTGAAGAACCTGGAGCCTCGGTCGGCGGCGGTCCCGGCCTTCGTCGTGAGCGCGGGACTACATGGCCATCCGACGGGCGCGCGAGTACGGCGGTCAGGGTGGCAGAGCCGAACGTAAGCTCGTGCGGCCTAAGCAGGCGCTGACTCGGTAACAACGTCCGCTTGGATGCAGTATCCCACACGAGCTTACGTTCCGCTTACCACCCCATCATTGCCATAGGCCCACTACGTGATAAGCGTCGGTTATCACGTAGTGCCATCCATCATTTCTGCGATGTGAGCTATCCGAAGCTAATGGTCGTTAACTTCGTTGGCGGAGCTTTTACGGGCATCCCACCCGCAATGGTTATTCTCAGCGCAACTGACTGCGTAGATTTCCGGCAGCTTGCAGGTGCTTGTGCCGGTCTTCTGGTGGCGTCGATTCACATGAGGTGATGTCGTCAGTCGGTGCGCGCGGTGAGGAAGCGGCCAAGTCCTGACGTCATCGCCCGATTGAGCATCGCCTGGTTGGATATTGCGCCGATCTGCGACCGGGCCGCGCCTACCGCAACCGCCGGGCGCCACCCCGAAGCCGGCCAAAGCCGGAAATACCCATAGCTCTCCGCCTACGGACTCCGGGGCTCTCGGGCGCCTATCGGCAGCCGAAACCCTATCGATGGTTGTAAGCTGCCGACTGCAACGACATCAACGCGGCTACAGCAATTCTACCGCTCAAAGGTCGATAGGCCAAAGCGGCGATACAGTCCCAACAACTGGGAGCCCCACCAGTATCTTGCTGTCGCTTAGAACTCGGCCACCCTGAACAATCAGCCATTTTCACCTCATCGTGAAGGCGCAGCTCGATCTCAATGTTGCCGAACGGTATCGGTTTCCCTTGGCGGTGCGAGGCATATCGGCCTCGATGAGGGGCACGAACCATGGTTCATCGGTCCCCTTTGGGGCAGATGGGCGTCCGGTTGTCATTGATTTCGTCGGCACCCAACGTATCTCCACCCTTGCACTCCTAGAATATCACTTATGAAATAAGTTGCAAGCTAGCTTTGCTCGCCCTATGGTAAAATGCGGACCGCCCTTCGGGAAAGTGGGGCGCCACGAACGAGTAAAAGAATAGGAATGCCAGAGTGAAAAGAATCGACACAAACAGCCGTCGCAGCCGCGCAGTAGTGATCGGGGACACGGTTTATCTCGGTGGCCAGGTTGGTACGACAAAAGGTGCTGACATCAAGGTTCAGGCCCAGGAGGCGATGACCAAGATCGATGAACTATTAGCGGAGGCCGGTAGTTCACGCGCCAAGCTAATTTCCTGTGAGATCTGGCTCAAGACCATGGCCGATTATGACGGCTTCAACACGGTGTGGGACAGCTGGATAGACCCGGAGAACCCGCCTGTACGGGCATGCGGGGAAGTTCGCCTAGCCGATGACGCCTATCTCGTCGAAATCATGGCGATCGCTGCAGCCTAATTCAGTCATAAATGTCGCCTCGCCCATCGGGGCGGGGCACCACTATTTACCTGAACTTACGGGCCGCCCACATGTTCCAAGCATCATGTCGCTTCTAGAGGTTAGAGCTATAAACGTTGTTCATTCTAGGGCGTGCTGAGAAGTTGGGGTTTAAAAGTCAACCAACCCTCAGGCCGAGCGGATGACTCGGGCCGGTCTGTTGTTCGGGCTTCTGCGGCGACGTGGTGTCGGCGCGCACGGCCCTTCACTGGCTGGGTTGCTATTGCGCGGGAGACCGGCATCTGACGGACCGCAGTTCGCCGCCCTGTCCGCCTCGGCCCACCGCCGAATAGACTGCTGCAGTGGAGCGCTTGCGACGCCAGCGCCAGACGGGCTCAAATCCAAGCGCCGAACAACCTCCTTGAAAACGACAGTTCGGCCGGAACTCAACCGACATCCATGGAGCACTACTCTATTGAGATGTGTGCTCGCCGGAGGCGAGTTGCAGCAACTCATTGGCTAGGTCGGTCGGCCCCAGATACCCGGATTGGTGTGATGCGCGCCGACCCGTTTAGCTTGGTCTAGCCTGCTATCGTTCACCCTCCGCCGCGAGGGCGTTACTGCGCAAGCCCATTTTGGCGTGCTAAATGAGCGATATTTTCGTTCGTCCGGCCAAAGGCTCTTGGTTCGGTATCAGCCGCACCGGCCACGCCCCTAGCGTTGCCGCAGCTCCGGTGACGTAGCGGCGGCCTTGGCCGCCGCCTATGGGTCATGTCGCGCTTTGTTCGCTTTTGATGGGCCGTTGTAGCGCCTTCCAGTCCTGGTACTCGGCTTCCGCCTCTGGAGCGAGCGGATAATACCGGCGGAGGTCGCCGCCCTTGGCGAGCATAATGCGGGAGAAATCCTCCCATTCGGCGTGGTGGCTGCCGGTCTTCAGCAGGGCTTCAGCATAGGCGATTGGCACGCAGACGGCGCCGTCGTCATCGGCAATGATGATGTCTCCGGGCATGACGAACACGCCGCCGCATGCGATCGGCACATTCACCGCGTGTGGCATCAGCCGGGTCTGGGTGTGAAAGTTAGGCGTGGTGCCGCGCATCCAGTAGCCGATATCGAGCGCGAACGCCTTGGATGCGTCACGAATGACGCCGTCGATCACCATGCCCGCTCCGCCCTTGCCGGCAAAATATGTCAGCATCATTTCGCCAAAGATGCCGCTTTCCATATCGCCGCGTGCGTCGACGACGACGATGTCTCCGGCTTCCACGTTATACAGCGCGTGACGATGCAACTGCTTTTCGCGATCAGCATATTCGTCGTCGCCGTAGAGATCCTCGCGTCTGGGCATGAACTGCAAGGTCAGGGCAGGGCCTGCTATGCACTTGCCGCGGGAGTGCGGCACGGCGCCGGATATGAACGGATTGCGGATGCCCAACTTGTAGAGTTCGCTGGAGGCAGTGGCCGAGCCCACCTGAGCCAGTCCGTCGAGCAGAGCCTTGGACGGGCGGTTGAATTTTGGAATGTCGAGCATGGGTTTTCCTGGTTGTCTGGCGGCATGAGATTGAGGCTGCACGCTGTGGGGGTCAGTCGGATCGGCTACCCTGGAGGCGTGGGTCCATTACGTCGCGAACCGCATCGCCTAAAAAGTTGAGGCCGAGGATGGTGATGAAGATGGCGAGCCCGGGAAAGATGCTCATCCACCAGTAGCTGAGGTAATCGAGGCCAATGGCCATCATCGTGCCCCAGCTGGCCGTCGGCGGCTGCACGCCGAGGCCAAGAAAGCTCAGTGCGCTTTCGGTAATGAGCGCGGTAGAGGCCTTGAGCGAGGCGAAAACGATGATCTGTCCGCTGGCATTGGGCAGGAAGTGTCGCAGCATGATCCGCAACGGGGCAGCGCCATAGGACGTGGCGGCAGCGATATAGTCCTGGTTTCGTATAGTCAGGCCTACGCCGCGCACGAGGCGGGCAAAACTGGGCACGTTGACCAGCGCTATGGCGATGACGGCATTGTTCAGGTCCGGCCCGAGAATGGCGATGATGCCGAGCGCCAGCACCAGCATAGGGAAGGCGAGCAATCCGTCCATGATGCGCATGAGCAGCCCGTCGACCCAGCCGCCGACATAGGAGGCCACGAGGCCAATCACCGAACCGATGACCATGGCGATGACGATCGAGAGGACGACGATATGCACTGAGACACGGGCACCCCACAGGATGCGGCTGAAGATGTCCCGGCCGATTTCGTCGGTGCCGAACCAGTATTGCGCAGAGGGCGGGGACAGCACCGCGTTCCAGTCGATGGCAGCGGGATCGTAGGGGGCAATCCACGGCGCCAGGATGGCCACGGCCAGCACAAGACTGGATATGACAAGCCCGACGCGCCCCAGCTTGTGTTCAAGCAGGCTGCGCAGCTGTTGGCGCATGGGGCTGCTGCGACTTTCGGCGACGAGAGCAGGGGAAAGGGTCATTGCGGGCCTGTGGTCAGGATGCGAGGCGCCTGTCGAGCGCGACATAGATGAGGTCGGTCACGAGGTTGACCAGCGTGACGAACAGCACGATCGCCAGCATCGCCCCCTGGATCACGGGAAAGTCGCGATCAAAGATTCCGTTGACGATCATTCGCCCCAGGCCGGGCAGCGAAAAGATGGTCTCGGTGACCACCGCGCCGCCCATGAGGGCCCCGAATTGCAGGCCCGCCACAGTCACCACCGGGTTCATGGCATTGCGCAAGGCGTGGCTTAGAATGACCTCGCGCTCGGGAAGCCCCTTGGCGCGGGCGGTTCGGATGTAGTCCTGGGACATCACCTCAAGCATGGAGGATCGGGTCTGGCGCATGATGATCGCCGCCATGGAGGTGCCCACGGTCAAGACGGGCAGGATCATCAGGCGCAGATTGGCCACTGGATCGCCGAGCAGCGGTTGAAAACCGGATGGCGGTAGCCAACGCAGATTTACCGCGAAGAGCATGATCAGCATGGTGCCCAGCCAGAAAAAGGGCATTGCCATGGACGACATGGCAAGAATGCCCATCGTCAGGTCGATATTTGTTCCGCGCCAGCGGGCCGCGACGATTCCCATTGGCACGCCGAGGATCATCGCTAAGCCCAGTGACAGAAAGGTCAGTTCCAGCGTAACCGGGATGCGGTTGACCAGCATCTGGATCACGGGTTCCTGCGTACGGATCGACCGGCCAAGATCGCCTTGCAGGGCCGAGCCGAGCCAGGTGACGTAGCGCACCGGCAGTGGGTCATCGAGCCGCATGGTCTCGCGTAGCGCCTGGCGCTGATCGAGGGTGGAGGACTCCCCGAGAATGGTGACTGTGGGGTCACCCGGCAGCAGGGCCGTCATGGAGAAAATCACCACGCTGGTGATGAACAGCACGACGGCCAGTTGGGCCAGACGTCGCAAAGCGTAGCTCAGCATGGTCAGTCCTTCGCCGCTTTGCGGTTTTCCATCTGGATCTGCTCCGCGATTGGCACGGATTTGTCGAAATGGTCGCTCATGGCGCGCTGCGCCCCGGCGACATCCCGCCGCTCGATGGCATCGGCGATCTCGCGGTGGCGAGCGACTGTTTCGTCTGCATTGCGCATATCCTTGCGCGCATGCAGCGTGCCAATGACATAACGCATGGTGGAATGCAGGGCCTGGTTGAGGAAGCGGATCAGGCTGTTGCCCGATGCCTGCGCGACGATCGAATGGAACTCGATGTCGGCAAGGATCCAGGCCTCGTGCTCCATGCGCACGCTCGACATTGTCTCAAGGACCGCCCAAAGGCGCTTGACGTCATCATCGCTTCGTCGTTCGGCGGCCAGCGCGGCGGCGCGCGTTTCGAGTGCCCGACGCAACTCGACTGCGTCCTGCAGACCGCCATCCAGCGAGCTTACCGCCAGCTGCAGATAGAGCTCGAGTGGGCGGGCGTCGAGTTCACGGACGACCGAAGGCTTGCCCTGGCGGATATCCAAAACGCCCATTGCGGCAAGCTGGCGCAGAGCCAGGCGAACGATGGGCTTAGATACATTGAAACTGCGTGCCAACTCGCTCTCTGAGGGGAGCGTGTCCCCCGTCTTCAAGTGCCCGGCCAGCAGCAGGCTCACGAGCTTATCGAGAACAATGTCGGTCAGCGGTACGCGCGGCCGGTTGTCGTCCATCTGATAGAGCATTTCGTCGACACCCATCGCAGCCTCCCTTTTTTGATCAAGCCACTGAGCCGATAACGCGCTCATTCTCTGCTCTTGCAATATCACTTATGAAATAAGTTGCAAGTGAAATTCACTCTGCATATAAGTGGCTTTCCGGGGCAGAGGTAAACCCGGCAGGGAGGGAAAATGTTCTTCGCAAAGAGATTTCGGCCGCTTTCCGGACTAGTACTGGCTGCGGCGTTAGGTGTCGTGACAATTTCAGCTCAGGCCCAGCCTGTGGAGGGCGGTCATCTGGTCGGAGCAGTCGACATCGAGCCGGCAAGCTTCGATCCGATCTTTGGCAATGCGCCGGGAGCTGATGGTCATTTGTTCAATCTTATTTACGAGCGGTTGATCAATTTTGGTCCTGGAGGAGTAATCAGTAATGAGTTGGCTCAGAGCTATGAGGTCGCCGACGATCAATTGTCGATAACCTTTAGACTGCGTCCGGATGTCGTCTTTCACGACGGCACGCCTATGGATGCCGAAGCGGTTCGTTTCTCACTGGCTCGGGTGATCGATCCGACGACGAACTCGCCTCGCCGCCCTGATCTCGCTGCCATTTCGAGCGTAGAAGTGATCGATCCGCTGACAGTAAAGGTAGTTCTTTCCAGCCCGTCTGGCGCCGTTCTGGCCGGTCTGGCCAATGACGGCGGCTCCATCGTGTCACCGTCTGCAGTTGCGTCTCTGGGTGCTGATTTCGCCCGCAATCCCGTGGGAACGGGACCTTTTAAATTTTCCGAGTGGCGCGGTGGCGACAGCATTACCGTGAAGGCCTTTGAGGATTATTGGGGCAAGGACGAACAAGGGCGCGACCTGCCGTATTTGGACGAGGTCACCCTGCGTTTCATTACCAACACCGCCATTAAAATTTTGGAGGCTCGTGCGGGTACAGTGCACTTGGCCAACTCACTGCAGGTCAAGGATTTCGAATCCCTGCAGGCCGAGCCCGGTCTGCAATTGCTGGATACGCCGCTCTTCACACATCAGTGGATGGCCTTCAACACCACCAAAGCACCTTTCGACAACGAGGGATTGCGGCGTGCGGTGCTGACCGCTATTGACCGCAATGCGCTGGAAATGGTCGTGTCGCGCGGCTTCGGCGTGGTCACGCCAACCCTCGTACCGCCCACCGAGTGGATATTCGACGATAGCCTGGAATACCCGGCCTATGATCCTGCCGAGGCCCGACGTCTCGTCGAAGAAAGCGGTTTCGACGGCACGTTTACCCTGTCCATAATTCAACGTGATCCCGATACCCAGATCGCGCAGATGGTTCAGGCGATGCTGTCTCAGGCCGGGATTAAGGTCGAGATCGAAGTCATGGAGCGCCAAGCCTGGCTCGACAAGGTTGTGACAGCCAAGTCCCATGATGTTGCGTTGCTTCGTATCACTGTACCACGTCTGGACCCCAGCCTGGTCTTCGGTTTTGACCTAGGCCGCAACTCATCGAACTACGCCGGCTTCCAGAACGAAGAGTTCTTCAGCGTTATCGAAGATTCTGCAATGATCTTTGATCGTGAAGATCGTCGTGCCGGGTATGTGCGTGCTCAGGAAATCCTGCTCGAGCACCTGCCATATGGCTTCTTCTTCCACTGGCCGTCCAAGGATGTTGCATCGCAGCGTCTGCACGGCATGGAGCGGATGGCATCGGGCGCCTGGTTGCTGACCCGCGCCAGCCTCGCCGCCGAGTGAGCCACCCGGCCGGCGCTGCCTGCCGGCCCTCGAGACGCCTTCCGGCCCATTTGGGCCGGAAATAGCATGAGAGACAATATGAACCGGCAAGACCAAGAGCAGCAGGCTGTCCTGCAAGTTCGCGATCTGACGATCTCCTTCCGCAGTCGGAACGACTGGCACCCTGTCGTCAGGAAGGTTTCTTTTGATATCGCCCCACGCGAAACCCTGGCGGTGGTAGGTGAAAGCGGATCGGGCAAGAGCGTGACCGCCCTGTCCGTCATGCGGCTGTTGCCGAAGGATCAGAGCCGTATCGAAGGCGAGGTCCGGCTCAAGGGGCGCGATCTTCTGTCCCTTTCCGAAGGTGAAATGCGTTCAGTTCGTGGCCGCGACGTGGCCATGATCTTTCAGGAGCCGATGACGTCATTGAACCCGCTTTTCACCATCGGGCGTCAGATTGCCGAAGTGGTGGTCAACCATGACGGCTTGTCCTGGAAGCAGGCCAACGCCAAGGCCTTGGAGCTTCTAGAAAAAGTGCGCATCCCGGCCGCGCGCACACGTTTCCATGAGTATCCGCATCAGTTTTCCGGCGGTATGCGCCAGCGGGCTATGATCGCCATGGCCCTGGCTTGTAATCCGACCCTGCTCATCGCCGACGAGCCCACCACGGCACTGGATGCCACCGTCCAGGCGCAGATCCTGGCCCTGATCCGGCATCTGCAGGAGGAAGAGGACATGGCTGTCCTGTTCATCACGCATGATATGGGGGTCGTGGCGGAAATCGCCGACCGCACCGTGGTCATGTATCGCGGTGACGCCATCGAATCCGGCACGACCGAGACGATCTTCGCCAGCCCACGTGAGGCCTATACCCGCGCACTGCTACATGCCGTGCCGCGCCTGGGCGCGATTGGCAATTCGGTGCTGCCGATGCGCTTTCCGCCCCTCGATCGGGTGAGTGGCGAACTCGGCGCCATCGTGCCCACCATCGACACCGTGCAGGCCGATGCCGAGCCGGCGCTGGAGATCAAGGACCTTACGGTGCGCTTCGACGTGCGCTCGCAAAAACTCTTCGGCGGACTTTCCGGCCGGGTCCATGCGGTAGAAGGGCTGAACTTTAGCATCCAGCCGGGCGAAACATTGGCTTTGGTTGGGGAGTCGGGCTGCGGTAAGTCCACCACCGGCAAGGCCATCATGGGACTGGTCAAGCCGCAGGCGGGTTCGATCAAGGTGGCGGGTCAGGAACTGGTCGGAATATCTGCGGGCGCCTTGCGGCAGGGTAGGCAGTACCGGCAGATGATCTTTCAGGATCCCTTTTCAAGCCTCGACCCACGCATGTCTGTCGGCCAGGCCATCGCCGAACCTTTTCTCGTCAACGGCAAAGGCAATGCTGCAGCGGCGAAGGCCGAAGTCGCCCGCCTCATGGAGGCCGTTGGCCTGCCCGCCGGGATAACAACGCGCTATCCGCACGAGTTCTCCGGCGGCCAGCGGCAGCGCATCTGCATTGCCCGGGCGTTGATACTTTCGCCGCGCCTGCTGGTTGCCGACGAGGCCGTTTCGGCGCTGGACGTTTCGGTTAAGGCGCAGGTCGTCAATCTGCTACTCGACCTGCAGGAAAAGATGGGCTTTTCGTGCCTCTTCATCAGCCATGACATGGCGGTGGTCGAGCGCATCAGCCACCGCATCGCTGTCATGTACCTGGGCGAGATCGTCGAAATCGGCCCGCGCAAGTCGCTTTTCGAGGCGCCGCAACATCCGTACACGCGCAAGCTTCTGGCAGCGATTCCGACGCCCGATCCGACCCATCGCCGCCGGCGCGAGCTGAACAGCGAGGACATTCCCAGCCCGTTCCGCCCCACCGATTACCAAGCACCGTTGCGCAATTATCTCGAGGTGACGCCTGGCCACCTCGTTCAGGAACATTAGCCTTTTCAAGGAACAGACAGTTGAAGATCGTTGATATGAAAGTGCGTTGCGTTGCTATTCCGCTTAACGCGCAGCTTCGCCACAATACCGGGGTGCATCCGGGCTACTTCATGCGCACGGTGCTCGAACTGGTCACCGACGAGGGCATTATCGGCCTTGGTGAAGTCGGCGGTGGCGACCAGCGCGGCGCTTTGCTCAAGCTTAAGCCTCGCGTGATCGGCATGGACCCGTTCCATCTGGAACTCATCAAGATCAAGACCTTGAAGTCGGTCTACTTCCTGTCCAATGCCCGTCTTTACGCGGCCATCGAAATGGCCTGCCTCGACATCCAGGGCAAGGCGATGGGCCGGCCAATCTCAGACCTTCTGGGCGGCTCAGTGCGGGATAGCATACCTCTGATCGGCTATCTGTTCTGGCGCTATGACCGTCCCGCTGGCGGGCATGACCAGCACGCCGAGGACATGGCCGACCTATGCCAGGAACTGGCCGAAACCCTGGGGGTCACGGCCATGAAGCTAAAGGCCGGCGTGATGCCGCCTGATGAAGAAGCGCGGGCGGTAGAATTGTGCCGCGACCGCATGGGCGACGGCTTCGGGCTCAGGATCGACCCGAATGGCGTGTGGTCGGTTCCAACGGCCATTCGCATTGGCCAGCGGCTCGAGGCCGCGCGGATGGAATATTTTGAGGATCCGGCCTGGGGCCTTGAGGGCAACGCTGCCGTTCGGCGCGCTATCCGGACACCGATTGCAACCAACATGTATCCGGCGCGCTTTGACGATCTGGGACCCGCAGTGCGCATGGGAGCCGTCGACATTGTGCTGACCGACCTGCATTATTGGGAAGGGCCGCGCGGCGTGAAGGACCTGACTGCGGTGTGCCGCACGATGGGCATGGGTGTCGCGATGCATTCCGGCACCGAATTCGGTATCGAAATGGCGGCGATGCTGCAGACTGCATCCACTGTTCCAGAGATGACTTTTGCCGGCGACGCGCACTACCACTATCTGACCGATGACATCATCGAGGGCGGCCCGTTTAAATATGTGGACGGGGCCATGGCAGTGCCAAAAGGCCCGGGCCTTGGGGTGACGCTGGATGAGGACAAAATGCGTCACTACGAGGCGTTTTACGAAAAAATGGGCGACTATTACGCGCGCTTTCACGCCGACCCCTATCGGCCCGACTGGTTCCCGGTAACGGGTGGTCTCTGAGGAGCACAGCATGCAGTTGTTGCGTATCGACGGGCGTCGCGCCCTGGTGACTGGCGCAGCGCGGGGTATCGGCCGTGCCATCGCGCTCGCCCTGCATGACGCAGGCGCACAGGTTCTGGCCCATGACCGGGACGCCGACGAACTGACGGCGCTAACGGCGGGCAGATCTGGCATGACGCCCGTCGTGGCCGACCTGGGCTTGCCCGGCGCCGCCGAAAACTTGGTGATCGCAGCAAAGTCGTATGGAGCGATCGATATTCTGGTCCTGTGCGCGTCGGTGCAGCGACGGCAGCCCTGGCAGCAGGCCTTGGCAGCGCCGGCCGATATTGAACTGGCAGTCAATTTCGACGCGCCCCGGATCATGCTGTCCGGCTTGGCGCCGGAGATGGCAGCGCGGGGCTGGGGCCGGATCTTGGCGATCGGCAGTGTTCAAGAGCGCGTACCACGGGCCGACATGATGCTTTATGCAGCCCTGAAGGCCGCGCAGAGCAACATGATCCTAAATCTGGCCAAGGAGCTCGGGCCGAGTGGCGTAACCTGCAACGTGCTGTTGCCAGGCGTGATCGAGACCGACAGAAATGCCGCCGCGCTTGCCGAGCCAAACTACCGCGATGCTGTAATATCCTCCATTCCCGCGCGGCGGCTCGGCACCCCGCAAGATTGCGCAGGACCAGCGCTTCTCCTGTGCTCGGAAGCCGGCGGCTATGTCACTGGCCAGTCGCTGGTGGTTGACGGGGGCATGGTGCTTTAGCCGTGTGCCTCGGCGGCTTGGGCTCGCACGAACAGCATCCGGCTGTGGCAGAGCCGGACATGGATTACCTGACCGTCACATCGGCGGTCGGCATCCCTGCCTCCTGCTCTTTGATCATGCCGATAATCTGTTCCTCGTTGAACCGACGCCTGGTGCGTCCCCCAGATACTACAAACCCCTCAGCCAGAAGAGTTAGGCTATCTCCTAACCCGAAATATGCTGAGGCTTGCCACTCTTCTTGAAAGGCGCGGAGGCGCCTTTTCACAACAGCCGACTGTGCCCGCTTAGCCAAAGTATAATTCAAAAGTTGCCAGACCGCTCGCGGCCCGGTTCGGTCGATGTGCATATGTCCGCTTTAAAGGTTTTGGGGACGAGGCTGTGTGAGAACTCGTAGCGCCTTATCGAGCCGGATACCGGCGATGGCGTGAGGTGTTTCCTCTCACCCCTTCATCGCCTTGAGGGTGGTGTCGACACCGGCGACTGCAATGGCTCGCTTG